>JBDNGT010000403.1:0-3282 GCA_041689145.1 Geopsychrobacter sp.
AAATAAATTTTGTCAGTGGCATAAAAAAACGGGGACATCAATACTTCAGACTTTATGAAATTCTGATTTGAAAAACCGGCAGGATCCACATAAAAGGAGACGTCATCTTTATCTAAATATTTGCTGGCAGAAAAATTCACCGCTTGAATTGTATTAAAGTTAGAGGTTGCCGATGGCTGCATATAATAGGCAGTGTTCAACCTGTCATAGAATATATTAGCCCGAACGCTGTTGAGCATCGAGGTACCACCAGGGTTGACATAATAACTGCTATTTTCTTTATCCACAAAAGAACTCGCAGTTATCGTGCCAGCAGTTAAGTTTGAAAGGTTCGAGGTACCAGCGGGATTAAGATAAAAGCTAACATCGTCCTTGTCATAGAATATGGAGGATCTTATATAGTTGGTCCGTATATCATTGAGATTGGAACCACTCGCAGGATCAACATAATAAGCGGGGTTGTTGAGGTCTTTAAATATAGTGGATGTTACGGTATCAGCAGTAAGGTTGCTGACCCGTGAATATCCGTTAGGATTAAGGTAATAGCTAGTATTATCTTTGTCATAAAAGATACTAAATCTTGCTTGAGTACCGTCAATCCTATTAACATTTGACATGCCATTCGGGTCGACATAGTAACCAGAGTTATCCCGATCTGAAAAATAGCTGGCCCTTATGACATTCATGATGGACGTACTGTTTGGGTCGACATAAAAAGCAGGGTTGTTACTGTCATAATAGATAGGTGAACTCATTGAGGCAACGTTTATGGCATTAATATTTGAGGTTCCACTCGGGTCGACATAATAGGTCGGGTTGTCACCATCACGAAAGGAAGAGGCGATAACCGATCTGGGGGTGCCACCTACTGTTGAGACATACAAGTTTCCGGATTGTCGAATAGCCGAGTCTGTACCATTGCCATAGAATGAAGAAGACCCAATTTGAAGGCTGTTCCCGGATGGAAGCGTTATATGGTTCGCATTTACGTTTGCAACCTTCGAGGTCCCATTAGGATTAAGGTAGTAATTAGTGTCATCTTTGTCATAAATGAAACCAAGTCTTGCTTCTGTCCCGTCAATCCTATTAACATTTGACATGCCATTCGGATCTAAAAAATAACCAGTGTTATCTTTATCATAATAGATAGAGGATCTTATGTCTGCAGCGTCTATTCTGTTAAGGTTGGATATAACATTGGGGTCAACATAGTACCCACCGTTATCTTTATCATAAAAGATAGAGGATCTTGATATATTGGAAACAACTTCATTTGTATTGGAAGTGCTGGCGGGATCGACATAGTAGGCCGGATTGTTACTATCATAGTAGATCGTTGCTCTCACCTGAGAGGCGTCCATCCGGTTAACATTGGACATGCCATTCGGATCAACATAATAAGCACTATTGCCAGAATCTATAACTTTAGTTGTGTAGGTCTCAGCACCCGTACCATCTTGATGTTGTACGGCGAAATAACCATCTTGCCGGACCGCCGTATTTGCGGTGTCTCCATAGAGATTTGATGCTCCGATGGTAAGACTATCGCCAGACGGGAGGTTGACCTTTGCCGCATTAACCGTTGCCGCATTGTTAATGTCGTGCGTGGTCATATCCAGAGCCGTATTCATCTGGTTCAATTCCGGTTGACCGGGAATAGCTTTTCGATAGAGATAATCGGTACCGATTTCCCCATCATTGAAGAAATTTACTGCCGCCAGATGCCCTGCCCCAGGCTGAGGGATATCCGTACCCGTTAAATCAACACTCCACCCGCCATACGCCCCTTGAATTGTTGTTGAGGTTTGGCCCGTGACGGTTCCGGTCGGCGTGTGGCCACCTGAGGCCCCAATCATTGCAGCGGCACCAGGAACTGTCTGGTTGGCGAACTTAGGGTCTGAGGCCGGATTGCCCGTCCCTCCAGAGGTCAATACAAGCGCCTGGAGGTTTCCCGTTGTGGGCTCAGTCACATACACATCGATAGTTTGCCCCCAAGGATTTGTGGCAGACACGCTCGGTGGGAGATATCCCCCTGCTTTCAAGTCTGCTACGGTCACTTTTCTTGAAATAGAAGGCGTTGTCGCGGTTACCAACGAAGCATAATTCCCCTTGACGTACTCTTTTGCTGCATCTGAAATTGCTCCAATTTGCGCTGCAGCAATTTTCTGTGCGGTTGAGGTTGCGCCCATATCGACCCAATTAACGATCATCGGAGACATGACACCCATGACCACAAGGGCAAGCATAACCTCAATCAGGGATATTCCTCTTTGGTTCCTGAACAGTCGTAAGCGCATAAGCACTCCTATCGTTGTTTTATAAGTACAAATAACAAACCATAATCATTCTACGCTGAATTCCTGCTTTGCGAAAGAGTAAAAGAGATTAATGATTAATTGGACTCTCTATCTCGAGCTGAAAGACACAACAGCATCCTCAGGAATATAGGCCGGTGCTGTAACCCCCAGGTCCCCATAAGATGTTGAAATAATCCGGCCAAATGCGTCTTTAATGCCTACCGCATTATTTCCGCTTAGAGCATCGATGACGTTGCTTGCCATTTGGCCGGAACGTTCAACCGACGCATAAACATAAATGGTGCCCCCAACTTCTACCATGTTGATCCAGGTGCCCGTCTTCTTGTAACCCGAAGGAAGAAGCAAGCTACTCTCTGGGACAGTGCCGACGAAAGTTGGATTTGTCGTGGCATAATCGCAAACTGCGTTGCGATAAATGGCAAAATTTCGGCCTTGGGCGTCAGCCTTTGCCGTCTGACTACTGACCATATCGGGTTGAGGATAGAAGATGCTCGCTATCCCCGCGAAAAAAAAAGCCAGTGCGAGAGGGTACATAAAGAGATATTCCTTATCGGGGAGGCACTAAGGGTGTCCTTAGTGCCTCCCCGCGACTTAAAAATTAAAGGCTGACAAAAGTGAGGTCGTTGGTAGCCGCCGAGCAAGCAGTGCTGGCAGTAGAGATCGATGTAACGGCAGTGGCTCCCACCTTAATTGAGGACCAATTGTTAAGATCTTGGCTGGCAAGACCGATGCAGGACGTTTTGGGTACTGCTTTATAGGTCACATCAAACATGACGGCGTTCCCCGTGTTTACAACAACAGTAACATCACCATCCCATGCGTTTTTAATACCAGCGGTACGTTTCATGGTCTCTGGGAAAATGCCACTGTTGGTAGCGATAGCCGTTGTGAGACCAGCATAGCTTGGAGAGGTGCTGTAGAGCTGCTTGACCCCACCCCGAATGGCGGTCAGGTTTTTCGTTTC
>JBDNGT010000404.1:0-2778 GCA_041689145.1 Geopsychrobacter sp.
ATCAGCTGTTGCTCCTGCCCCGTGGCAGCCTTGTTCGGCAGTTCGGGGTCAGCGATCAGCGCACGTCCCATCGCGACAGCGTCGCACCAGTTTTGTGCGATCAGTTCGCGTGCGGTCTCGGGGTCGTTGATTCGATGCCCGGCGATGACCGGGATTGTGACCTGCTGTTTGATGTTGCGCGCCAGATAGGCAAAGGCTCCGCGCGGCACCTTGGTCACAATCTGCGGCATCTGCGCTTCGTGCCAGCCGACATTGATGCTCAAGCCATCGGCCCCGGCTTTTTCCAGTTCGCAGGCAAACTGCTGCAGGGTCTCGCGGCCGATGCCGCCCGGCATGAAGTCGTTGCCGTTGATCCGCACCAATAGCGGCAGACTGCTCGCCTGTTTGACCGCTTTGATCACCTCCAGCCCGAAGCGCATGCGATTTTCGAGTGACCCGCCCCATTGATCAGCGCGTTTGTTGGTCAACGGCGAAAGAAATTCACTGATGATGTAGCCGGTACCCGCTAAAACTTCGACCGCATCGAAACCGGCGGCAGCGACGCGGCGGGCGGCGGCGGCGAAGGCGGCGATCAGTTCGGGAATTTCTTCTTCCGTCAGCTCACGCGGGGTCTCGCCGGTCAGACGCGAGGGGACCGCCGAGGGCGCAACCGGCTGTAGACCGCCGGTCAGCATCGTGTGGTTGTAGCGCCCGGCATGATTGATTTGCACGAAACACTTAGCGCCACCGGCATGGATGGTCTCTGCCAGACGGGCCAGGCCGGGGATGTAGCGATCATCGTGGGCGCCGATATGGCCGACATGGGCGGCGAGCAGATCAATACTGGCGTAGCCGACCCCGATCAGTCCGGCCCCACCTTGCGCGCGCGCGGCATAAAAGGCGCAGAGTTTGTCCGTGACTTGATAATCATCAGCCATATTCAGGTGCATGGCCGGCATCAGGATGCGGTTTTTTAAGGTCAGCGCTCCGAGCGTCCAGGGCGTAAATAGAGAGTCTTTCATCGCTTATCCTTCAGAGTAGCTTGTTAAAGTCATCGGCTAGAAGTTCGAAGAGCCCGGTATTTTCAAGGGCCTGCCTCAACGGTTCCGGGCTGGCCAGCAGATCCTGCATGAAGATGATCTCCGAGGCCTTTAAATAGGCGTGAAAGAGCGGCAAGGGTTGGTCGCCGAACAGACGCTCTATCAGCGCAGCGATATTTGGCTCATTGGCATAGGGCTTGAGTTTGTAAGCGCGATCGAGCATCTTGCGCAGGTAAAAGAGCAGCGTCTCATCGACCGATTCGATGGTGTAACGATGGCCGGGCAGAATCTGGCAATCGCGCAGGCTGACCAGATTGTGCAGGCTGGTGCAGTAGGCGCGGTAGTTGTGAAAACGCCCGGCAAAGGTCTGTAGATCGATATCGAGCAGCGGCGATTGAAAGATGCCGCGCAACAGCACATCGCCGCTGATCGCCTGGTTGCCGACCCGGTAGACCAGATCACTCTGTGAATGGCCGGGGCAGGGCAGCACTTCGATCCCCAACTGTTCGGGGATGGCCGATTTTTCGACGACCTGGTACTCGGTCGGGAACGGAGGAAAGACTGCGTCGTTGTCGATCTCGGCGAGCAGTTCATCGAGGTAGACCTGAGCAAAGCCGTAATCCTGCATGACCTTCATCATGCCCTGCAACCGACGCTGATGCTGCTCCATCTTGTCGACGTCGCGCTGTGGCAGGTAGATGGTTGCCCCGGTCTCTTTTGCCAGACGTGCCGCGTTGCCCCAATGATCGATATGACAGTGGGTCATAAAAACGTGGCGCAACTCAGCCAGATTTACCTTGGCCTGCAGCAGATCCCAGGCCTCTTCGGTCGGTGGCCCGCAGTCGAACAGCACCAGCTCACCCTCAAGACGAGCGCTGTAGCAGTGGACATCTCCAACCAGGTAGGGGGTGGTGATGGTGTGTTGTTTGATCATTTTCGAATATATCTCAGGTTTTCTCCCTCTCCCTTGAGGGAGAGGGCCGGGGTGAGGAGGAGAATGGTCGCATCCCTCCCCTCATCCGGCCTGCGTCCACCTTCTCCCTTAAGGGAGAAGGGAAGCGTTTAAAACAGATACTTCTCTTCTTCCAGTGAACGGCTGGCGAGCAGGCGGACCGCCTCAAGTAGGCCGCTGGCATCATACTTGGCGAAGCGGCGCACACCCGAAAGGATCATGGTCAGGGTGTCGCCCTCTTCGACGTAGAATGCGCCGCGTTTGGCGGCGGTGCCGGCGATCTCGGTCGCGTTGAAGGTGCAGACCTTGACTGCTGCCTTCAGCAGTTCACGTTTGGCTTCACTGCTGGCCGCCCAGGATTTCTCGGCGCGCAGTACCGCGCTCTCGATGGCGAAGATCTGGATGGTGATGTCGGCCGCCGCCATTAGAATTTCCTGCTGCTCGGCGAGCTTTTCCATGTATTTCTGCACACCGGCACCTGACAGAATCAGGAACAGGGTCTTGAGGTTCTTGAGCAGATCCTTCTCTGCTGCGAAGGGGTCATCCTCGTCGAGATCAGGGAAGCTCGGGGTCATCAGCGACTCAAAAGCCTTCATCGCCTCGGCCTGCAGCGGCAGTTCACCCTTCATCGATTTCTTCAGAATCATCCCCGGAATTAACAGGCGATTGATCTCGTTGGTCCCTTCGAAGATACGGTTGATCCGTTCATCACGGTAGAAGCGCTCGGCCGGGTAGTCGGCGGTGAAGCCGTAACCGCCGTGGATCTGCACCACTTCGTCGACCACGTGGGCCAGGGCTTCGGAGCAG
>JBDNGT010000405.1:0-12715 GCA_041689145.1 Geopsychrobacter sp.
AACAGGCTCTTGAGCTGCAACCTCGGCAACTGCCGAAATCGGCTCTTCGACCTTAACCACTTCCGGCTCAGGAATCGGCTCAGGTTCAGGCGCACTGACAACGGTGCGCCGTCGACGGATGATACCTGGCTTGATCAGGCTCTCTTCAATCTTCTCCTCAACCTTGACTACGGCTGGAGTTGTAGAGCTCTGGAACGCTGCAAGATCCTCATCAGACAAGGAGCTGGAGTGGGAGGCCACTTCGATCCCCGCCTCGTCCAACTTGGCCAGCAGTTCCTTGCTTTCAAGGCCCATTTCCTTAGCCAGTTCATATACCCGCTTGGTACCCATCAATTCTCCCTTGACATCCGCCTGTAACGTTGCACTTCGAGCTTTATCGCGTTGGCCAGTTTTCCGGCCTGCAAAGCAGCAACGCTGCGCTCACCCTTCCCCAAAATCTCACCGATTCTACCTTTGCTGAACATCTGAAAGACCTCAACACGCTGGCTTTTAGCCGCGCTCAAGACCTTATCTGCGATCCCAGTAGAAGCATCATCACTTAGCAGAACCAAAGCAAAGCTCTCGTTCCTTTTTAATCCGTTCAAAATAGCCTGACTTCCAGAAACAGCCTGACCTGATTTTCGTGCCATGCCGAGCAAATTCTCTATCCGCTGCAACAAGGTTTCGATAATTACTAGTACAATCTGATCTGAGCCAACCTGAAGCTGGTCAACCTTTAATCCACGCTGCAGCTGTTTCCGTTCTACAGCCTTGACAATACAATCAATGTCGCAGCAGGTATAAACACCTCGCCCAGGCAATTTTTGCCGATAATCGACAAGCAGTTGCTGCTGTGGCGAAAGAACATATCGCACCAAACTTGCCTGCGGCTGCGATACACGGCAGCCGACACAGGTCCGCTCCGGCTCTCTACAGCGTTTACTCAATCCTTTTCCTCGTCCAGTTCGACAGATTCAACAGCAGAGCCATCTACTGGCTCTGCAGACTCCGCAGAAGGGATAGCTTCAAAATCTTCATTATCAGCATTTTCTGTTTCCGCTGCATCGGACTCCACCTGCTCTTGCTCTTGCTCCTGCTCCTCTTCCTGAGCACGAGATTCGCTTTTGATATCGATCCGCCAACCGATCAACATAGCTGCCAGACGGACATTCTGCCCCTTCTTGCCGATCGCCAGAGATAATTGATCGTCAGGAACAATCACTTCGAGTGACTGACCCTCTTCATCGATATAAACACGCGAAACCTCAGCTGGAGCCAGAGCGGCACAGGCAAAGCGTGCGGTGTCAGGACTCCATGGGATGATATCGATCCGTTCACCCCGCAGTTCGGTAACCACGTTCTGCACACGAGACCCACGCATTCCGACACAAGCGCCAACCGGGTCGACATCAACATCGTGAGAAACAACGGCAATCTTGGCGCGGTTTCCCGGCTCACGGACTGCACCTTTGATTTCCACAATCCCCTCAGCCACTTCTGGAACCTCTGACTTAAAAAGGGAAATCAACAGGCCTGGATGGGTGCGCGAAAGGATAATCTGCGGCCCCTTGGTCGACATTTTGACCTCAGAGATATATGCCCGCACACGATCAGACTGACGATAGTTCTCGCGCGGTACCTGCTCACGTGACGGGAGCAGCGCCTCAGCGCGACCAAGATCAACAATAAGGTCGCCGCGCTCATAACGACGCACAATACCATTAACGACCTCACCGATCCGATCCTTGAATTCGTTATAAACACCTTCACGCTCAGCTTCACGGACCTTTTGAATAATAACCTGCTTAGCGGTTTGCGCAGCAATACGACTAAAGCCACCGGCCTCAAGCATCATCCCGAGGGAATCACCGACTTCAACATCAGGATCAACCTCTTTGGCTTCACCCAGGTCGATCTCCTTGTAGGAGTCAACGACTTCATCGACCACGGTGACAAACTCAAAAACCTCTACATCGCCAATCTCCTCGTTGTAGTGAGCTTCAAGATCGCGCGTGTTACGATATTTCTTGTTGGCGGCACTCAAGACAGCCGACTCCAGCGCCTCAACCAGCACTCCGCGGTTGATGCCCTTGTCTTTTACCACCTGATCGATGATGTGATTCAGGTTACCCACCATCACTTTTTCCCCTTTAATCGGTAATATTCATCCGAAACTCGACCAATCGAGTTCGAAGCAGTGAACAGATTTTTTTCAAAATTCGAAGACCAAATTGGCCTTATCTATATCCTTAAGGTCAAAAATGACCTCGCCACCTTTTTTATCAGATTGCAACAACACAATCTTTCCATCACGAACACCCTGCAGCACACCGGCGAAAACCTTACGGTCTTGACCGCGTCCATCCGGATCGCAAGCACGGCAAGCTTTTATTTTAGCTGGCTCGCCCGCAAAACGTTCGAAATCAGCGATTTTTTTCAACGGTCGCTCAAGCCCCGGTGAGGAGACTTCAAGATTGTAAACCGTATCCACAATATTTTCCACATCCAGCAATGTGCTGAACTCACGACTAGCCTGGGCGCAATCATCAAGATTGATACCACCTTGTTTGTCGAGATAAATACGCAGAACCCAGCCACGGTCTTCCCGCTGGTATTCGATATCAACCAACTCCAAACCGAGGTCTTCGACTACCGGCAGCAACAACTGCTCAATCTTTTCTACCACATGACCCAAACCAAACTCCCAAATAACAAAAAAAGCGAGCCGGGGCTCACTTTCTAATGATACAAGCAGGAAAGGCTGAACTTTTACCACAGCATAAGAAGAAAAGCAAGCGAAAATCCGCCAGAAATACCCGAGGAAACCACGCTTGCATAAGGATTTCTAGTTCAGACGCTTCCAGAGTTGCTGGCCGGGTCGTTTCAAACTTTCCAGCAGTTTCTCGGCAAACCCCATCTGCTGCATATAGGGAGCGGTAGTCGCTAAAAACTGTTCGATCAGAATGGCGGCTTCACTGCGCGTCTCGGCCCCGCATACCCCCATCTTCCTGAGCGGTCGCTGATACCGCAGACGAATTAGCCCTTCTGCGGAATTCACCAAGGCATCGATCTCGATCAAGATCCGATGATAGTCGCCGTAGTAGCGATTGCTCCGATCGCTGAATTCCAGAACCAAGCCAGTGCAAATCTCAGTTCTCTTGATCGGCAACTCATTCATCTTGCGCCTCCGGCAGGCGAATATTTAATTCGTCGATCTGGCTCCAGAGACCGTGCAAAATCCGCACTTCACGCTCATCCAGCCCGGCACGGCTGAAAATACGCCGGAATGCCCGCATGATATGATCCGGGTTCTGCGGATTCAGGAAACCACAACTCGACAACGAGTTCTCCATATGGACATACATCTTCTCCATATTCTTGACCCCGGCAAGAACCTTATCGCCACACCCTGGAATCCGAATCTTCCCCTGAGCTCTCCGCAATTCATAGAGACATAAAGCTACAGCCTGTGCCAGGTTCATTGAGGGGAGCGCCTCGTCGGTCGGAATCGTGACAAAATGCCGGCAGAGATCAAGTTCTGAGGTGTGAAGTCCACTATCTTCTCGGCCAAAGACAAGAGCGACAGGCTCCTTGGCACTAAGTGGTAGCGCCAATTCGGCGGCGGCATCGGGGAGGAGCATGTCCTCTCGATATTTACCAAAGCGACGAGTCGTACCGAACGCGGTCACACAGTCATGCAGTGCAGCTCCCAATGAATCGAAAAATTTTGCATCTTCTAGCAAATCTGTCGCTTTGACTGCCATCTGCCGCGCGCCATGGGCGAGATGATCTGTCTGAGGATTGACCAGTCTTAAATCTCGTAGCCCAAAGTTTTTCATCGCCCGACAGACAGAACCGATATTACGCGGCCCCTGAGGTTCAACCAAAACAACACAGATATTTTCTAAATTAAACAGGGTACTCATAAACGATGCTTTCACAAAAAAGGCGAATAGCTGATGGCTAGGCAAAAAACGTCAAATACAAGACGTACAGTCATCAGGCGATGAGACGTACTTATGTACGTCGAAGCAGCGCGAGCAATTGCAGCAACGCAGTAGTTGGTGAGTTTTTGCGACGTCATCAATACATGGATGGATTATATCCAAGGGTGCGGTATCGGCGAAAACGAGCACGGGAAGATTCGGCAAGTTGTTTGTCGTAGGTTTCTGCAAAATCAAAGGCCAGATCGAAGTGAGCAATAAACTCGTCAGTGCAGGGGGACCCCATGATCAACACCCTGGCCTGATTGGAGTTGTGTTCTACCGCACTGATAACTACAGGCTCATCCATACAATCGACAGTGCCATTATCGAGAGCATGCGGCAAAAAAGCGCCCTTATCCCAAACCCACATGAAACGATCAAGGGTCACGGCGCGATTCTCGTCACCGACCACAACCAGCACCCGTGTCCCCGCGAGAAAATATTCGTCTGCGAGGCGACACAGATGCAAAGCCTTCTCTTCTTTATCAAGTTTCACAAAGCGAACTTCTGCCATCACAATACCTCCAACCAACCGACTGAGCCATAAGCTAAAACAAGCTAACGTTCCAGAAGTTGTTGCAGCAACAGATGCCCGGCACATTCAACTCCGGTCGCCTCTGCACTCGCTTCTGAGTACCCGGCACTCCGTTGATTTTCGGAATGACGGCTGTCAAAAAGGATATAGGGCACCGCTTTTGAGGTGTGGGTGCGTAGCTCAACCGGCGTTGGATGATCGGGCAATACCAAAATACGACAATCGCCGAACTGGTCGAGGGCGTCGACGATTGTGCCGACCACGAAACGATCAAAATCCTCGATCGCTTTGATCTTCTCATCGAGAAGGCCTCCGTGAGCAGCCTCGTCCGGGGCCTCGACATGCAGGTAAACAAAATCTGTTTCCTTGAGCAGTTCGATAGCAGCCTGCCCCTTGCCGAGATAGTTGGTATCGATATAACCGGTTGCTCCAGGGACATCAATCACCTTAAGTCCGGCACAGACGCCTAGCCCACGGATTAGGTCGACGGCTGAGATTACTCCGCCCTTAAGGCCATAAAGTTCTTGATAGGTCGCCATATTGGGTCGTCGACCCTGCCCCCAAAGCCAGATTGAATTGGCAGGAAGGTCGCCTCGTTGGTGGCGGGCATTGTTCACGGGATGATTCGCCAGCAGCAACTGCGCCGAATTCATAAGATCCATCAACACCGCACTGCCCTCCCCTACGGGCAGGTGACCCTCAATACTTTGACTACTGATATCATGCGGAGGAACGCAACGCAGCGCATCCTTCCCACCGTGCCAAACCAGAAGGTGACGATAGGATATCCCTGAGTGAAAGCTGAACTGTTCATCACCCAATTCGGTCTGCAGACTGGTGATGAGCTCAGCCGCTTCAGCGGTTCCGATATGACCGGCAGAAAAGTCTCCCATGTAGAGCTTGCCGAAATGGGGCTCCAACCAGACTAGATTCAAACGAAAGGCCACATCGTCGGGACCAAGCTTGACCCCCATACTGGCCGCCTCGAGTGGTGCGCGTCCCGAATAGCATTCGGCTGGTTCATAACCAAAAACAGCGAGGTTCGCAACATCGCTGCCAGGATGAAACCCGGCGGGAACCGTCGCTGCCATGCCGAGAGAACCCTTACCTGCCAGTCGATCCATATTAGGTGTCTGTGCAAACTGAAGAGGGGTTTTTCCGCCCAGAGCCTCAATCGGCTCATCAGCCATCCCATCGCCCAAAAGTACCAAATACTTCATTCTGATCTATCCCTGGAGTTTAAAGTTTCACAACCTTAGTTTCAACCACGCGGATGAAACTGTTGGTGAACCTGCTTGAGTCGCTCGCGAATAACATGCGTATAGATTTGGGTTGTCGAAATATCAGCATGCCCGAGCATGACCTGAACCGCACGTAAGTCTGCACCGTTTTCAAGCAGATGCGTCGCAAAAGAGTGCCGCAGCATGTGGGGATAAATCGTACAACCAATGCCGGATTTAAGTGCAACCCGACCTAGAATTTTCCAGAACCCCTGCCGGCTCAGGCTGCGTCCACGGCGATTCAAGAAGAGCTTCTGACAGCGAGACTCTGGCTTCAGCAAGGCCCGCCCGTCGGCAAGATACTCTTCCAATGCCGCCAATGCAACCTCACCGAGTGGCACCAACCGTTGTTTACTCCCCTTGCCCATGGTCGACAAGCAACCGATATCACGATTGATGTCGGCAAGTTTCAAACCTACCAGCTCTGAAACGCGCAGACCTGTAGCATAAAGGACTTCAAGCATCGCCCGGTCACGCAGAGCCAAGGGTTCGACCCCGGTCGGTGCCGCCAGCAATATTTCAACCTCCTGCTGCGACAATAAGCGCGGCAATGATCGCATTATGCGCGGCGCCTCCAGCAGCAGCGTCGGATCTTTGGACGTAAACTTCTCAGCTATCAAAAAACGATGAAAACCACGGATTGAACTTAATGCGCGCGCGCGGCTACGTGGGGAAAGGCCTGTCTGTTTTAACAGACTCAGAAAACCGAGAACCTGCGCCTGCGAAACCTGTTCGACACTTGCAACTCCATCTTCTCCCAAATACTCTAGATACCGCCGCAGGTCGCGACCATAGGCCTCAAGCGTATTCGTCGAGAGCCCCTTCTCCACAACGAGGTAGTTCATAAAGTTATCGAGGTATTGATCGCTAATCATGCAATATCTAGTCGTTTTCCAGGCAGGATAAAAGAGTCGTCTCTATCTGCTGCAACTTTTCGGATTGACCGATTTTCTGACCGAAGATATCCCGGACATAAAACACGTCGGCAGCCTGATCAACCTTTGTCGAAATTTTAGACACCGCGATATAAAGACCAAGCTCTGTCAAGGTGCGTGTGATATCGTGCAACAGGCCGATCCGATCATGGGCATAGATATCAATAACCGTGTACTGGTCAGAGACGTCGTTGGAGATGTCAATCCGACTCGGACGTCTGGGCCTCTCACGCGCAACCATAAAGCTCGGTGCCTTTTGCCGGTCGAGAAGATCTCTGACGAAGACTCGCCCTTCAAGGACCCCGGCAAGATTTTTCTCAACCCGTCTCCACTTTGCACCATTTTCTACCGCTTCCCCGGTCGCACTATTGACCTGCAACACGTCAAGCACTATTCCATTTTTACGGGTATGAATCTGCGCCCCCAGAATGTTGATCGCATGGGCCGACATCACTCCGGCAATCTGCGCGAACAGCCCAGGTGAATCGAGAGTTGCCAGCGTAACCTGAGTATAATTATGCTCAGAATGCTGCTCAACCTCTAGCGCCAGTGTCTTTTTGCCGCGCCCCAGAGAAAGCTTTAAATGCTTGATGATCTCAACGGACCGGTAACTGAGAAGATAACGGGTAGTTAAATTGGCAATACAACGATTGACACGCGACTCGGGGTAATCTTCAAGCAGGGCAGCACGCACCTTCCGTTTGCGATTACGGACTTTTTCCGAACGTTTCTCTTGAAAAAAATCGCCCTTTTCAAGCAGGTCATAGGTTTTCTCGTAAAGCTCTTGAAGTAATTGCCCCTTCCACTCACTCCAGACATCGGGACCGACCGACCGCACATCCGCAAAGGTCAGGAGATAAAGCATCCGAAGGTTTTCACTCATCCCCATCATCTTCGCGGCAAAATCAGAAATCGTCCGAGGGTCGTGAAGATCCCGGCGCTGTGAAATATGCACCATGCTCAAGTGATTCTGAACCAGAAACTGAAGGCGGTGACTATCCTCCCGATTCAGGCCCATACGTCTGGCAATGGTCGGGATCATCGAAGCACCCTGGGTGGAGTGGTCCTGCCCCTCCCCCTTGCCGACATCATGCAGCAGAACGGCTAGCAGCAGGAGTTCGCGCTTTGCCACATCCTTGGCCAGGCGGGCAAGGAGCGGGTATTCGGCATCATAGTTCCCGTCCCATAGTCGGCAGGTCTCTTCAATGGCAAAGAGACTATGAATATCGACGGTATAGATGTGATAAAGGTCAAATTGAACCTTGCAGAAAATCCGCTTGAATTCTGGGATAAAATGATTGAGCAGATGCAGATGATGCATCTGGCGTAGGGTACTCCCGACCCTTTTAGGGTAGCGCAAGATCCGCAAGAAGGATTCATTCATCGCTTTTGAGCGTCGCACACGGTCATTGACGAGATGGAGGTTTTCACGGATCTGCAGCTTGAGTGGCACACTCAATTCAGCATCATGCAACTGCGTCAACTCAAAAGCCTTCATGATCAAAGCAGGATTCTCGCGAAACTGTTCGTCTGAATCCGCGCGAATTTCACCGCGCAGGATTGAAAAACCATCGCCAAGATTTCGCCGGATAAAGAAACCCAAGACCCCCTGCCTGGATTCATCCCGCTGAGTCGCTTTAATGATCAGGCTGCTCGACAGGTGCTCCACATAAGCCGCATGGGTGTAATAGTCCTGCATGAATTGCTCAACCGCAGGGGCCCGTTTATTGTCCGTATAACCGAGAAACTCGGCAATTTTACTTTGATGTTCAAAGAGGATCTGATCGCTTTTACGGGTTGCGAGAAAATGTAATTCATTGCGGATTTTCCAGAGATAGTCATAGGCCGCTTCGATCTCTGTGGCCTCCTTCTCATTCAGAACACCCCTGATAACCAGATCCCTCAGGGATGCCGCCTTAAACTTAATCCGAGCCACCCAGAGGGCAGCATGTAGATCACGCAGCCCCCCTTCCCCCTCTTTAATATTTGGTTCAAGCAGGTAAACAGAGGAACCATATTTACGTCGACGTCCCTGGTTTTCCTCTAATTTGGCTTTGATAAACTTCTGCGTTGAATCACTGATAACATGCTTGTACACGCGCGTGGAAAAGTCGTCCCATGCGGTGAGATTCCCGACGAGAAACCGAGCATCAAGCATAGCCGTTCGCACCGTAATATCCTGCCCGGCTTGCTCGAGGCAATCATTCGACGTGCGGACGGAGTAACCAACATCCAAACTCAAATCCCAGAGCAGATAGAGCATCCGATCAGATATCTTCTCAGCAGCCTGACGGCCACCCTCTGTGTAATAGAACATGAGGTCCAGGTCTGAACGGGGATTCATCTCACTGCGCCCATAACCCCCAAGGGCGAGTAATGAGCAGTTTTCGACAGAGGATTTGTCCAATTTCCAGGTCGCCGCAGCATAGAGTTGTCGATTGAGATGATCAAAAAGTTGGGTAAGAGCCAAAGTAACCGCCTGCCCGCTGGCGCCGCGACGATGAAAATGGAGAATGTTTTTCGTCTCTTGGTCGAGAAAGCTCCGGGTTGTTTCAAGCAGCCTTGGACGAGCATCTTCAAAGCTTTTGGCTTTATTCACCAAATTGGACAAATCGAAGTGAGCGGTATCGAGTTGGAAGTTTTTCTTCATCGATGTGCAACCTTACTCAGCGTGGCACTATAGTCTTTAACTCCTCGGACGATCGCCTGCGCAACCTTCTTCTGATAATCATCACTATTCAAGCGCTTCTCCTCACGCTCATTACTGATAAAGGCAGTTTCCACAAGGACCGATGGCATGGTGGCGCCGAGCAACACATGAAATGGGCCCTGGCGCACACCCAGGTCCTTGATACGTGAAAATTTTGGCGACAGGTATTTAACCATCGCGTGTTGAATCTCGGCAGCAAGGCGGCTCGACTCATTGATTTTGGCATTTGCCATCAAGTCAAACAGTATGGCCTCAAGATTACCGACATCCTCAAGTGAAGTCCCATTCTCCCGCGCGGCAACGGCGGCAGCCTGGTCATTCTTAGACAGGTTAAGATAGTAGGTTTCAAGGCCATAGGCGTTACGGTTCGTGCTGGCGTTCGCGTGCAATGAAATAAACAGGTCGGCACCAACCTTATTAGCGTAGGCCGTGCGCGAGTGCAGCTTCAGGTAACGATCGTCGCTACGCGTCAACAGGACTTTGCAGCCGAGGTCTTTACGCAACGCCATTGCAAGTTTTTTGGCAATTTGCAAGGTCACATCTTTTTCAAGGGAACTGTGCCCAACCGCCCCCGGATCTTTACCACCATGACCGGCATCAATCACGATCAAGTTAATCCCTGCATTGGTGTTGTGCTGGGGCACATGCAACGTCGGCGCTACATTTTCGGGCACATCATTCAGAATCCCGGCAATATAATCAGCGTCGGAACTAGACAACGCATCTAGTTCAAGCTGGGGACTATCGTCTGCTGTCGGTTTTCGCACATCAATGACAACGCGGTATGGATTTTCCAGGGCAAAGACCTGATATTCACCTGCCCACGTCAGATCAAGCACCACACGCACCTGCGATGGGTCAAGCTGACTACTCCGGATCTGTGAAACAATCCCGTCCTTAACCTGCTGATTTTCAGCTATCTCACGGGTGATATCGACGCCCTTGAGATCGACATAGATGCGCGGGTTTTTCCCTTTGAGTTGATGTGATTCGAATGGGACGGGCTGACTCAAATCGAGAACCACGCGGGTATATTCGGGACTACTCCAGACGCGCACAGAAGACAGTTTCGAGCTCACAGCCGTATCCAACTTAGGCGCCGGGTTAACCTTAACCGACAAACCCGGCGAGACGGTCGCCAACCGTTCCAGGCGGGAATAGGCCTCCCCCAGCTTGTCCCCAGGCGGTAAAACAGTCGTTATTTGAAGGTAATAAGTATAAGCATCCGCTGGATTCAACAAAGTTTCCAGCGCAATTTCGGCGGCATAGATCAGGGCATCGTCTGACAGGCTACTGCCGGGGAACTTATTTACCAGAGCTTCATAGCGGTTAATCGCCTTACGGGCATCATCACGACTCCCAGAGGCCCGAGACAGCCCGTGCCAGGTCCGCCCGAGCAGAAACATAGCATCATCTTTTCGAGATCCAGCCGACGCAGAGGACACAAAGGCTTCAAGGTCGGCAATCACCTTAAGCCAATTATCTCTTTGCTGCTGAGCATGTGCTGAACTGAGAAGCGAAATATAGCCTTCGCGAATCAGTTGGTAATCCGCATCGACAGAGGCAAAGCACAGGTTCGTCGCACTAAAAAACAGCACAACCGTCAGCAGCAAAATTTTTCGTCGCATAATTTTCAAAGGAGTTTCTTCAATTCATCCAGCAGCCCCAGAGCTTCTATTGGAGTTGTCCTGCCGACATCAAGCGTGCTGAGACGATCCCTTATGGGGTCATCGACGGTGGCAAAAAGCGCTAACTGGGCTTCAGCCTTTGCGGCTGGCTGCCCCTTGCCGTGGCCAATCCTGGGTTGCTGACCGCTGGTAAATTCCCCCGCTTCAAGATTGCGCAATATCTCCTTGGCCCGTTCGATCACGGCCGGTGGCAAACCGGCCAGACGTCCAACCTGAATCCCATAGGAACGACTGGCACCGCCAGAAACTATCTTGCGCAGAAAGATGATCTGGTCGTTCCACTCCTTGACCGCGATATTGTAGTTCTTAATCCGGTTACGCGTCAGACAGAGATCGGTCAACTCATGGTAGTGGGTCGCGAAAAGCGTTTTGGCTGCAACCTCTTTATTGTCGTGCAGGTATTCAGCCACCGACCAGGCAATGCTGACCCCGTCGAAGGTCGAGGTGCCACGCCCGATCTCATCCAGGATGATCAGACTCTTATTAGTCGCATGGCGTAAGATATTCGCCGTCTCGTTCATCTCGACCATAAAGGTCGACTCACCCTTAGCCAGATTATCACTGGCACCGACCCGAGTAAAGATGCGGTCAACCACACCGATGCGGGCTTTGTCCGCCGGGACGAAACCGCCCATCTGCGCCATCAGGGTGATCAGCGCGACCTGACGCATAAATGTCGATTTCCCGGCCATGTTCGGGCCGGTGATAATCAGCAGCTGATTCTCCTGTAGGTCGAGGCGCACGTCATTGGGCACAAAGGGTTCCTGCAGGCTCATCTGTTCGACAACCGGATGGCGTCCCCCCTCGATTATCAAAACATCGGAATCGTCGATCTGTGGTCGCACATACTGACGGTCGTGAGCCAGATCGGTCAGAGAGAGTAGCGCGTCAAGTTGCGCCAGCGCATCAGCGGTTTGCTGAATTTTTGCGCCATGCTCAGCCGTCGCCTTACGAATCTGCTGAAAGAGTTCATATTCGATCTCAACCATGCGCTCTTCGGCGCCCAGGACCTTGGCTTCATATTCTTTCAAAGCCGGGGTGATAAAACGCTCGGCATTCGCCAGGGTCTGCTTGCGCTGATAATCCTCAGGCATCGAATCAGAGAAGCGGCTTGGGACCTCAAGGAAATAGCCGAAGACCCTGTTGTACTTGACCTTCATCGCACTGATGCCGGTGCGTAACTTCTCCTGCTGCTCGAGTCGGGCAATCCAGCCCTTCCCTTCGCGGCTGATGCTGCGCAGATCATCGAGCTCGGCATTATAGCCGTCGCGAATAATCCCGCCATCTCGTAGAATAAATGGCGGATCATCCACAATGGCCCGACTGATTTCAGCGACCAGTTCCGGTAGCAGATCGATATTGAGCCGCAACGTTTGTAATTGCGCCGCCGTACGCTCACGCAACAGGTCATCGATCTGCGGCAGACGCTGCAACGAGTCGCGCAGGGCGACAAGATCCTTGGCATTGGCACTCGCCATCGAGATCTTGCCGTTAAGTCGTTCAAGGTCATAGACCCCGTCAAGCACAGCGCCAAGGTCGAGCCGCCCGATCGAATCGTCAAGCAGCTCCTGCACGGCATCCTGACGCCTGATGATTTGCTCT
>JBDNGT010000406.1:0-2185 GCA_041689145.1 Geopsychrobacter sp.
CCCCCAAGTAGTCAGTGAACCCAATGATGATGATGTTGTCGTCTTAACGGAAGAGGGTCAGCGGTACTCTTACCACCGTCGCCAACGTGTTTATGCACTTCGTGAAGGTGAGAATAATGACGATCTGAAGCGTGTACCAGCCGAAGATCTCATTGAAGGGGATACGCTCGTCTTGACTGATGACAGTGGAGACGACGGTCAAGCGTTGCTTGATGTGCTGATTCAATACGCGTCCAAAAATACCGAAAGCTATTCGCGATATCAGATGTTTGCTGATCAATGGGAGAGCTATATCACCCATGCTGTATCGTCTCAAGGTGGCGTACATGCCCTCCATAAGGCCCTGGCTGGCGAAGGGGTAAAGGTTGATCTGTTGACTGTGAGGGCTTGGGCCCGTCACGCACGGATTGGCCCGGGCCGCGGAACCAGTGAGACAGCAGAGTATGTGTTTGTTGTAGCCAAACTGGCTGGCATGGCGAAAAAACCTGCCGAGGTAACACCCGTAGCTCAGGCGATTAGCAAAATCCGGTCATTTCACCAGTCCTTGGGTAAAGACCTCAGGAAGCTAATTGTAAATGGTGGGGCGCCAAATCGTGAAATCGTTGGCAAGGCGGCGAGCCTAATTGACCAGGATATCCTCGCCGATCTCGTCCACCTTGAAACCATTGAACGCCTTATTCTATTCCCCCATACACCGGGGGGTAACCAGAAGACCTTGTTCAGTATTTTGGATGTCCACCTCGATATCAGTGACCGTGTCAAAGCAACCTCGCGCGCGCTCAAGTCTGCAGAAAACTCAAATTTTGCTAATTTGGACAAAGCTGAGAAGTGTCTTTCTCTACTTGAAAATGAATTCTACGCGCTGTTTGCCGGGGGAGACATCGGACTTCACGACGCTAAGCGAATCGCGCACCGAGCAGGGATTACCTATGTTCCTCACATTTCTCGGGTGACTCAGGGGCAGCATGGCGCCTACAGCGTGACCTATAAAGGTAGGACGGTCGATATAGGCAAGCATCTCCGCATCGGATCTAGTTTTGACCCCGAACTATGCTTCCGTTTGCATTTTCATTGGGACCCAGAGGATCGGCAGATCGTAATCCACCATTTCGGGCGCCATTTGCCAACAAGGAAAAAGTAAATGCCATCGTCAGTAAAACCACTGAGCTTCGGTGATAAGTCCAACATCAACCGCAAGCTTATAGATGCGCTTTCGCTTCGTTTGAGGGACAAATTCACAGATGTCATTCCTTGGCCGGGTGTGTCGTATAATGATCGTCTACCCTTTGAGATGGCTATTGCGGGATCGATTGGGTATGCCCCCAACCCTGATTTCCACGGAGCGCAACCGCCCAGTTCTATGGGAATGGTGCTCCTATTAGAACCTGATTCCCACGGAAAAATCGGGGCCACAGTGAACGGGCAGTTTGATATCTGCTTTCGCCAAATACCGGACTTGGCCCTGCAGAAGGCCAAGTTAAAAAAAGAGGGCGGTGACCCCAAACCAACTCAATCAGTGGCGCTCAGTTATCGCCGGATGACCGTCGAGTTTCGAGACGTGGCTATTGCGCTCGACGTGGATACTGATCTCAATAATTGGGTGGTTCCAGAAGACAACAACACCTTGGAAGCAGCGTTGTCGGACATTCAAGAGCGGTGTTTGGCAGACCCAAGAATCTTTAAAGTGCCCCGACAGCTTGACAGTGGTAATGCGAAATTTGTCTTTAACTGGCCGGACGGCGGCGATGAAAATGCAGTAGTCAATCAGAAAGAGTTTAACGAGATCATCATGCGTGACTTGTTCGAGCGAAATGATGACGTTTTGCGCCATAAAGTTCGCCTACGAGCCCGGGCGAGAAAAGCACCGGCAAACTTATCGAATATACCGAAGGCCTATCTGGTTGAGATCTTTATCGAACACCTGACCACTCGGGACCAGGCCAAGTCATTTGGCCTGGACTCTAACGCCTTCCTGTTCGACGTCCGGTTTAGCACTAAGATAAATCAAGGCGAGGGGCATTTGCTGCCCCACAAACTTGCGCCCAAAGACTACCGGTACAAAGACACAGATGGCGTAGCCGGCTATGGCATTACTACCTCCGTAGAACAGACGGGGCCGAACCAATATACCACCAACGCCATTCCAGTCTCGGGGCTGCAAAGGATTAAGAACCCCGAGCCTGAA
>JBDNGT010000407.1:0-3640 GCA_041689145.1 Geopsychrobacter sp.
CACCAAACCCCCCAGTTTGGCAAGGTGGATACGAGACCTATCACTACGAGGTTTTTGGATCATACCCGCTTTGCCTTTGAGGTGAACATAAACCCCAGCAAAAGAGATAATAAAACCCGCAAGATTGTCCCTATGCGCAATAGAGAAGACGTTGCCCTGTGGTTTTTAGACCGAGCTGTAAAATCTTGGGGTTTTCAGGTGGAGACGGAAAACCTGCAGATAGAAAAGATCGGGGTCCAGAGTTTCATCAAAGGAGAGGAGACAATCACTCACGGTAAAGCCACTATTAAGGGTGAGCTAGAAGTCGTTGATGTTGATCGGTTTCGACAAAGTTTTCTTCACGGTATTGGTCGAGGCCGCGCTTTTGGTTTCGGTTTACTTCAAATAGTTCCGCTGGCTAATAACTAAAACAATTGACCCAAGGAGGTCCACCCATGAATACAGTAAATCCATTCAAAAACAAGCGAATCGAATTCCACATTCTGCAAGAATTCCCTGTTACCTGCCTCAACCGTGATGATGTCGGCGCACCGAAAACAGCTATTGTTGGCGGTGTGCAACGCGCCCGAGTTAGCTCGCAGGCATGGAAACGTCCTGTGCGGCTGGCAATGCACGACCTTGGGGCGATACATGGTACGCGGACAAAACTTATCAGTAAATTAATCGCGGGGGCTTGTGAGGAAAGAGGTGCGACGGCTGATCAGGCGAAGGCCTGTGGAGATAAGATAGAGGGCGCATACATCAAGGCAAAGGAGGCGAAAAAGAAAAAAAAGGGGGCAGAAGACGCTGGGAAAGAGGTTGAGGAAGAAGTGGCAGCAGAACCGACTTCTGAAAAAACAGACACCTTGCTTTTTTTAAGCCCTAATGAGGTTGCTTGCATTGCTGATGCCTTCGCTGAAAAAGGGTTTATCCCTGAAGATGTCATAACCAACACAGATCAAAAAAAACAGGCAACGGAAATTGCTAAAATAATTGGCTGTAAAGAGCGGCCAATTGACGCGCTTGATATTGCGATTTCTGGCCGGATGGTCGCACAAGCAGCCGAGATGAACATTGAAGGAGCAACGTCTTTTTCTCACGCCATTTCGACACATAAAGTCAACAATGAGGTTGAGTTTTTTACCGCTCTCGATGACCTCGCCACAGAGCCCGGCTCTGCTCATATGGGGAGTTTGGAGTTTAACTCTGCCACCTATTACCGCTATATCAGCCTTGATTTGGGGCAATTGTACCAAACTCTAGGCGGACAAAATTTACCTGATGCCGTGGAAAACTTCACGAAGGCTCTCTTTGTTGCTGTTCCTACAGCCCGGCAAGCGACTCAATCTGGAGCTTCGCCTTGGGAATTTGCCAAAATACTGGTGCGCAAAGGGCAAGGTCTACAGGTACCTTTTGTAACAGCGGTCCAGGCTGAAGAGGGCGGGGGTTTTCTCCAACCCAGCATTGAAGCTATGACATCCTATTTGTCAAAAAAGGCAGGATTGCATGGCAGTCTGTTTGGTAAATTGGACGAATACACCTATGGCGAAGACCTGACTTTCAGCATTGATGATCTCATTGTAGCACTCAAGCAACATGCCACTGTCTGCGATTAAGGAGAGACTGATGGGTAACCCATATATTTTATTATGGTTCGAGGCCCCGCTGCAGTCTTGGGGTTTCGACTCCAAGTTTGGGCGGCGGGAGACCTTGGCTTTTCCAACGAAGTCCGGGGTGTTGGGAATGGCCTGTGCCGCATTAGGCGCTGGCGGACCTCAACGTGAACTCCTGGCTGAGTTTGCCCCTCTTCGCCAGACAGTGATTTCCTTTGCCAGAACCCGGCAAAAAGATGGTCGACTCAGCAAACAGGATCGGGAACCGTTACTTCATGATTTTCAGATGGTAGGAAGTGGTTACAACACGGATGACCCTTGGCAAAAACTTTTGGAACCTTATTTAAGTAGTCGTAAACGCCGAACAAGTGATGGTGGGGGCGCAAAAATAACTCACCGCTATTATTTACAGGATGCCGTTTTTGCCGTGGCAATAGAAACCCCACGGGCCAAGGCGGAAAGTATTGCAGAAGCCCTACAGGGACCAACATGGACAATTTACCTTGGGCGCAAAAACTGTGTACCGACCGACTTTATCTATCGAGGTATTTTTGATGATGAAGCGACAGCCTTACAACAGGCAGAAGTCATTGCCAAGGAGAAAGATCGTATTGAGGACTTTCGCGTATTGCCGGGGGCCTTTGATGATGAGGCAGATGAAGTATTGACCCTCAATGACGTGCCGATTCAGTTTGGTGAGGATAAGCGATATCGCGACCGGCAAGTAAGCCTGATCTATGTCCGATAAACAGGCATCTCTTAAGGGGTCACCCCCCAGACTGTTGATTAAGGTTACCCGCGACACCCTGCCACGGGTAAAGGACAAATACCCGTTTCTTTACCTAGAACGTGGTCGCCTAGAGGTTGATGATGCCAGCATCAAATGGATCGATTGTGACGCGAACGTTGTTCGTATTCCAATTGCGACTATTAACTGTCTCTTGCTTGGACCAGGAACCAGTATTACCCACGAAGCGGTCAAGGTTACAGCACAAGCTAATTGCAGTATTTGTTGGGTTGGAGAGGACAGTTTATTGTTTTATGCCTGTGGGCAATCTCCTACCGCTGATACGCGCAATATGCGGAAACAGATAAAGCTTTCTTCCAATCCTAAAAAGGCTCTTGAGGTTGCCCGACGAATGTATGCCAGACGTTTTCCAGATGCCGACCTGTCGGGAAAGACCTTGAAAGAGTTGCTACCTATGGAAGGGCACCGCATTCGGACACTCTATGCGGAAAAAGCACAAGAGTATGGAGTCGGATGGAAGGGGCGCTTATATACTCCAGGGAAATTTCAGATGGGGGATATCACTAACAAAGTTTTAACCGCGTGTAATGCTGCCCTCTATGGCATTTTAAGCTCGGCGGTACACAGTATGGGATATTCGCCTCATGTCGGATTTATTCACTCTGGGAGTCCATTGCCCTTTGTCTATGATCTAGCCGACCTATACAAGGAGCATCTATGTATTGACCTAGCCTTTTCTTTAACCCTTGATTTGGCGGGGGGATATAATAAGCATAAAGTATCGGAGGCTTTTCGTTATCGCGTTATTGAATATGATTTACTCGGAAGAATAGGTCAGGATATTGGTGAAATGCTTGGGGGGTAAAAATGCTTATTGTTATCGCAAATGATTTGCCTCCGGCAGTGCGAGGTCGCATGAAGCTTTGGTTTGTCGAACCTCGTCCAAATGTTTTTGTTTCGGGGATAAAAGAGGCTGTTGCTAATAAAGTCGTTAATTACTTATACAATCATTGTCCTGTCGAAAGTGGGTTAATGGTTTTTCGCAGCATTTCCGAAGCGCCAGGTTATGCAATCCGTGGGGTCGGAGAGACAAAACGCGAGATTACCGAAATCTCGGGGTTGCAATTGGTCATTGAAAAACGAATAGAGATTGAGCAGAAAACCTACTCTTAAAGGGCGAAAAATTATTTTTACTTCTTTTTACAGTCTATCCAAACACTACATGTTGTGTTTGGATAGGACCCGGATAACAATATGCTGGTGTCTTCCCCACGCCTGTGGGGGTGTTTCTCAAAACCGA
>JBDNGT010000408.1:0-5237 GCA_041689145.1 Geopsychrobacter sp.
GGCGTCGGGAAAAGGAGTAGTGGGCGTTCAGGCATCCTTCACCTCCGGTTCGTCCTGTTGCGCTACGGTGACTGATCTGGCAGACCAGCTCTGGAGGGTTTTGGATACGATATCCTTCATGTCGGCGTTCGGTTGTTCAAGCACATACTGGCGGAACACGGTCGTGCCGAACTCTTCGACTTCAGCGAAATTCGATCCTTGGAGACGTTTGGCCAAAGTGCCCGGCGCGTATCCCAGAGGGATATTGATCCGGCGCTCGAATTTTTCGAACCACTCTGTCAGGCGAGCCCGGGTCGAGCCGGGTAGCGTCATGCGGACCTGGAAGCGCCGCCATACAGCGCGGTCCAGCAGTTCCGCATGATTGGTTGCCCCGATAACCATGACGTGGCTCGGCAGGTTATCGATCTGCATTAACAGCGAACTCACTACGCGCTTGATTTCACCAGTCTCGTGTAGATCGCCTCGCTCCTTGCCAAGGGTTTCAAACTCGTCGAAAAAGAGAACGCATTTCCGAGTGGAGGCATACTCAAACAGTTTTTTTAGGCGGACAGCGGTCTCGCCCAGGTATGTACCGACGACGCTTTCATATCGAACCACAAGCAGTGGAACCACCAGTGCTTCTGCAATGGCTTCGGCCAACGTCGTCTTGCCATTGCCCGGCGGTCCGATGAGAAGCATGCGGTTACGCGGCTCCAGGTTGTATGACCGGAGCAAGTCGGTCCGGTGCTGTTCCTGAATCAGGCTCTGGCAAATCTGCTGCACTTCATCTGGAAGAATGAGATCCGACAGCTTTCGTTGGGGCATAACCTCATGAAATAGGTTGCCCATGCGCTGATCCAGCATAGGGCCGCCGCCATTGGTAGCGGGCCGCTCAACCGGCGCGGCATTGAGCATCTCATCGAGCTTTTCGGCCAGCACCTTGTGCTGCTTGGTTCGCTCTTCGGCGATGATCGCCTCGACGACCTTTCTAAAGGTGACCTTGTCGCCCCGTATGCCGGATTGGACAAGGCGAATGAGTAAATCAGCTCTTGCCATTATTCGCCTCCCATTCTTGTTACTGCCTGGTCATACCACATGAGCAGTTTGGGGTCTTCTTCCAGAACTTTGTTGGGGATCTTATCGGCCACGGCGACGATGACGGCGTAATCGCGCTCCTGCCAGGCTTTCTTAAATCCGGCGCGGACCGCTTCCAGGCGGAAGACCTTGAGTTTTTTCTTGACCTCTTTGTATTCCTCGAACTCCTTGAGCAGTGCTTTCTCACGCAATCTTTCAAGGTCACCGGCCTTGTTAGGGTCTGGAACATACCAGCGGTCGCGGGCTTTTGTGACCAGGGTCAAATTCTCCTTGTCCAGATTACGCAGCTCCTTCCAGTTGCTGGAAAGGTAGGAGTGGATCTGGTCCGGCACTGGACCTTTACTTTCGTAGCGAAGGAAATTTTGTTCGAGCAAGATTGACAGCTCTAATGTTCTTTCATTCTTATTCCACCCACTAACTTCTTTCAAAAATTGCGGATGGATATCTGAAAAAGACTGCGGTCTATTTTGCAGAGATTGCCTCAACCATTGAATCGCGGACGCTTCATCGAACACAAAGAGAGAGAGCGAGAGTGTTTTTGTAACGGTGACTCTCTTCTTGTCAAACTCCGCAACTTGATCTGGCAGGAAATACATCCCTTCTCTCGATGGAAATCGAATTTCTAGTCCCTGGTAGAAATCTGCTGCCGATATTGGAACTGTCGCACCACGCTGGACATGGAATGCAACCATCCGATCATACAGTAGGTAATTTTGGCGTTCTACGACTATTTCCAATTCGCCGAGCTTAGATACAAAGACAGGAAGTTGGACCAAGTGCCTGCGAACAAATTCCCATGCGGCTTCATCCGTGCCTGCGCTTAGACGAAATGTTTCTTCGAGTGCGGTGATTGGTTTGTAAGCATTTATGATGAGGTCTTGCTTCACTGCGCCCGCAGTACTAACTTGCTTGTAGCTTCCCTGTTGTTTGTCGAGGGTTCTAACGTCAGAAATCACAAAACCGGCGTTTGCCATTGCTTCCTGAATGGCAGTCCAAATGGAGTTCTGGCTGTTGTGAAATTCTACTGTAATCCATCTGCCTGGCTTGAGTATTCTGCACATCTGCAAAAAGCAGGAATTCATTAAGCTCCCGTATTCATTAAACCCCTTATTTTGGTGGCTCGAAACGATAGCCTCTTCCGACTGCTTAGAAAAAACGCGAAACCAGACTTCCCAAAGAAAATTTAGTTCGGAATATATAATGTTGTTTCCAAATGGCGGATCGACGAATATGTAATCAATTGAATTGTCAGGAATTTGAAAAAGCTCTGTAGATGATTGAGTCGTAACCACCGGTTTTGGCCCGTGAGGCGCTTCGCCGGCAGCAGCTACAAATGCCTTCCCCTTTCTGGAAAGAACCTCAATTGGATTGTATTCCTGAATTAGAGATGGAATATGTAAGTTGTTGATCGCTCCGGCACTTCTTCCGCCTTCTCGATAGGGCATTCGCAAAGAACAGCGCATTGCCAATAGAGACGTGACGATAAACCTCATAAATTCAGGCAATTTTAAACGATCAATCGCATCCCACATGCAGCTTATAACGTAAATATTTCTTTTTGTGTAAAAGTCGGAAACCCGATTGTACCCCTTGTGGTACCCAGCTCGATAATAGTCGCCCCAGGGCGCCGGGGCATGCATCATAAGGTCAGTTGGATATTTGTAGGGGATGTCCATCCTTTGCATCTCCGAAAATCTCGCAATGTCTTTTACGGTTGCAGCCCTATTGTGTCTGGTTTTACCGACAAAATAATATAGATGAACTGGGCGGATTTCTGTCCTGCCTTCTGGTGTTATTTTCCTTCGCAAATCACTCTTCTTGGATACTACGTCGCAATTCGGGCATTTCCCTTGCTTGTCGTAATCCCAGTAAGTTAACTCTTGAGTGCAGTTTCCACAGAAAAAAACTTCGCTAATAATTGCGTAATTGAGCACTCCTTTTATAGATTCTGTATGTTCCAACTCGAACAAAAAGGAGCATTCTTTTCGCACGTAATTCAGGAGCTTCTTAATATCTCTACTAATTGAGTAACCGTCAGGGAAAGAATTGTAGTTTTTCGTAACGAAGGTCGCGCCTGGAGCCAGATCACAAAGAATTGCGTTCCTACCACTATATTGCGCGGCAATCCCGGTCATCCCACTGCCAGAAAATGCATCAAGAACGATGTCTCCTTTATCTGTGTAATGATTTATGAGTGGAACAATCGCCATAGGCGGTACCTTTGTGTGGTAGGAGTGCGCGCGATAAATTTTCGAGTTTTTCCCTTCACTCACATCCACAGCGGATGGCTCCCGGTGGTATTCATAGCCCTCCGTTCGCGTGGGCTTCTGCGCCTCCCATTCGGTTATAAAGTCAGCGATCCATGGATTTGGGCATGCGGTGTAATACGGCGGATCGCTCAGGTTCAGAATGTCTTCATCTTCACCGATCGGAAAACCTTCGATCTTGCGGAATTCCGGGTCCTGCAGCTTCCTACGCAGCTCCTCGGTGAAATGGGCACGGCGGGCCTCGTCGTTATCAAAGGTCATGCCGAGGCAAGTCACCGGGCCGGAGGGCTTCTGCGGCTGATCTGACGCCTCGCCAAATAAATCCTGTGTTGTCATTTTTGATTCTCCAAAACATGGCGCCCTAGCGCGGTAAGCCGGTATTGTTGTTTACTGCTGCGCGGCTTGTCGGGAATGGTCATTTGCACCAAACCGCAATTCAAGGCGGGTTGCAGGTATTCCTTTGAGAAGTGCTCTCTGTCCGAAAGGTTCAGTGCCTGCTGCAACTCGACCCGTGTCATGTCCTCCCCACGTTCATGCAGTGTCTTGGCAACTTGTCGGGCACTTGCAGGGTACTTGTCGGGTACTTGTGGGGTGAGTTCATTTGTCTCTGCCTCAGCCTGCTGAACAAGGCGCTTTCTGATCAGTTCGGTTAAAGCGAATGTATCTTCATCCAGCGCGGTCAACAGTTGCTGTTGTTCCAAGTGGCGAACTGCGTCATGTCCGGTATGCAGATTGCCGCCAGTCATCATGGCGGCATCCACCAAGGTTAATGTTGCCTGGCTTGCTGCCAGCGCCAAGACATCGGCTTGCTCGGGTGATAACCTCACGCCCAGGCTGGCCTGGAAGCGCTGAATGGCATCTGTTATCAGCGGCTCCTGGCACAGAACCAACTGAAACTGCTTGGCAGATTTGTCATTAAGGATTTGTGGCGGGCGATGACCCAGTTCATGCCAGTTGCGGAAAATGGCACGGATACCCGTTCCCGCCTGATCGCTAAGACCAATACGGCGAAAGGCGTTGACGATTAGCGGATTGCGGATCTCTTTTTCATTAGACTCCAGCAGTTGCGCAGTGGTGGCAAAGGCATCACCAGGGTTCCAGAACTGAATCTGGTCGGTAAACCATTTAATAGATGCTTTGCGGTTGTGATCGCCATAGTCCTGATGAATCAATAGGTTGATTGCGGCTTCTCGGAAAGCTACGTAATCAGGTGGGTCGTCATTACGGCGCAAGGTAGCCGGATCGATTTTGAAGGGGTGCTCGGCCATTCGCGAATACTTGGCAACAAGGCCGCGCCAGGTTTTAAAAAGATTTTCCTCAAATACCACCCGGTCGTGCCAACGCTCATCGGCAGACCAGTTTTCGAAACGGGTATCGATACGCTGATAGTCCAGCACCGGCCGAGCAAGCAGCGTTCTTATACAACGATCGACGCCAAACAGCAGGATGGCTGCTCGGGTCAAGGTAGGTTTGCCCGCTTGGTGAACGAGATAGTTCCACTCCAGCAAGAATTCCGCCGAATCGGCAATGTACCGCTGTTCCGGATTACGTCGGTAGAACTGCTCGCGATACCAGTCCAGCGTTTCCTGATCAATGCTGGATTCAAGGTCGAAATCAGCGTCTGCCGCACCATCCCAAGCTTTTTCTGCCGCGTCGCGCAAAAATCGCTGCAATTCGTTGTCGGTCGTGCGCTCGTCGCGGGCTGCGCGCCGGATGAAGCTATCCCGCGGGTTGCCATTCATATAGACCGGCTTTTGATAACGCCCCGCTTCCGGGATGAAAAATGCCAGAATACGTTTGCCATCCAACTCATAGACATGGGGTTCGGCCTGGATGATGTGGTTGAGCTTTTGCCCGCTGCGCAAAGTTGTCAGAAACGCATCATGAACCCGATCA
>JBDNGT010000409.1:0-4180 GCA_041689145.1 Geopsychrobacter sp.
CGTAGCTCCGCACCCACAGCTTTCTGAACTGGCCAGGGACACCAGGGTTGACGGTGTTGTCATATTCATGTTCCGGAATAAATATTTATCCACAATGCCCTGTTTGGTCTCGACCAGGCTTTCCCGTGAATAAAGCGCTTTGGCGGCATGATCCAACGCCTTGCGATCGATGTCGGTTGCGAAGAGCGAGTGAGGCAGGCTTAAATCATTTTTTTCAACGTCTGCTGGAGCAGAATCGCCAGAGAATAGATCTCTTCACCTGCGGCACAACCGGCACTCCAGACCCTGATTTCTCGCCCACCCTGCTGACCCCTCTTGTCGATAAGCGCCGGCAATACCCTTTGTTCAAGCAGCTCCCAGACAAGTGGGTCGCGGAAAAAAGAGCTGACATTGATGGCGATCACATCGATCAGTTCATCACATTCTGCCGGGTCGTTTTCGAGCTGTGACAAATAGATGGCGTAATCATCGATGCCGAGTCGGGCGAGCCGCGCGGAGATACGGCGTTTCAGCATATTCGATCGATAATGGCCGAAATCGATGCCGCGCAGCCGTTTTAATGTCACGAGAATGTGTTTTAAATCATCGTTCATTTCTTTAATTTCAGCAGCCCCTTTGTGCCGGTCGCAAGCTCTCAGCTCTTCAGGCAAACCCGGCGGGTTTTAAAGTCAGGGCAAACGACTCATCAAAGTAATAACTTACGGAAAGTTTAAACTTTAGAGATTGCGCACAGCTGTTCGCTGGTGGAGCGCACGAATGTCGATCTGGGTCAGGAGCTGAGCGACCTGCTCGCTAGGGGGCAGGTCGAAAGATAAACAAAAAGCCACCTCCGGCGTGCCGGGCGGTGGCTTTATTGCGGTGCGGTTTAAAATAGCGCGGCACTAAACCTGCGGTGTTGCGCATAAAATGAAAGGCCCGCGTTTGTTGCTGCGGGCCTTCGTGTATTAATTCGTGATTTGCGCCCTTATCATGGGCTTTGCTGACGGCTTATGACCGTCAGTGGGTGGAGCGAACTACTCAAGTGATCAATGTCTGTTTCGATAGGCGACCTCCTTTGCACGAGTAAATATGCTCTAGTATCTTCTAAGTACACAATACACCATCATTGATCTGAGTGCATCCAAATCTCTCGATTTTAATCTCAATGGGGTCTAATTCCCCGTAGCTTGCTACGCGATTTAGCAAAGGTTGTAGGCTGTTGATACCCCGCTGCTTGCGGCGGGGTCGTTCATTAGAAATGGTATAAAAAACTCAAAATACATAACATATGGGATTTTTTAAAAGGATGTGTTTTTGGCAAGGTGGTGTTTAAGCTCCCCGCGCAAACGAGCTTTATTCTGGACAATCCGTGGGGCATGGTATAATGCTTCCTCGCCAGTCCTTTGAAGGTCGGCCCCTATTCTCGCCGCCTGTGGAGCGTACGTGACCCTGTTGCACAACCAGATTTTTCTTTTGCTGTTGATCATCGTGCTCGGGGAATTACTCGGCAAGATCCGCCTGGGCGGAATCTCCCTTGGTCCCTCGGCGATCATTTTTGTCGCGCTGGCCTTCGGCCACTTCGGCGTGACCCTCCCCGCCGGTGTCCAGGTTATCGGTCTGGCGATGTTTATCTATGCCGTCGGGCTGCAGGCCGGCCCCGGTTTCATCAGTTCCTTCCGCACCCACGGCCTGGCCATGGCCCTGACCGTGATCGTCATGGTGGTGACCGGCACCCTGGTCACCTATGCCTGCTGCAAACTCTTCGGTTTCGATGCCGGGACCGGCGCGGGTATCCTCTCCGGGGCGATGACCAGTACCCCGTCTCTGGCGACCGCGGTGGAAGTCCTCGGCGCCGACCGGGCCCCCGCCGCCTATGGTGTGACCTACGGTTTCGGTGTGATCGGTGTGGCGCTCTTCATCAAACTTTTACCGCGCCTGCTCCGCATCGACCTCGTGACTGAGGAGCAGCAGCTCGGGGATGAATTGAAGAGTGTCAATTCACCGATCAGCTTTCGCCATATGGAGGTCACCAATCCGAACCTCTTCGGCAAACGGGTCGATGCCATCTTCCTCAAGCAGATCGCCGCAGTCACGATCACCCGCCTGCTGCCTGCGGGGGCCGACGAGCCGATTCTGGTCGGCGCCGACACGCTGCTGCACCAAGGTGACCGCATACGGGTAGTCGGCCGTAACCCCGATCTGGATAAGCTGGAGCTGTTCATCGGGCGCACGGTCACGGGTGAGATCGCCTTCGACCGTATCCTGACTAAGAAGAGCATCGTCATTTCAAAGCGGCGTTTCGTCGGCACCACGCTCGGTTATTTTAACTTTCGCGAGATCTTCAACGTGCAGATCGCACGCATCACCCGCAGCGGCATCGACCTGGTTCCGGATGTCAACACCCGTCTGCATCTGGGTGATGTGCTGCATACGGTCGGCGATGAGCGGGCCCTGCGCAACATTTCACGCATGCTCGGCAACGACCTCAAGTCGACTTACGATATCAGCCTGTTGCCGATTCTGGTCGGGCTGCTCTTCGGTTTTCTGCTCGGCCGCCTGACCATTCCCCTGCCGCTGGTCGGTCCGCTGACCCTCGGTACCACTGGCGGCACCCTGCTGGCTGGCCTGGTGCTGGGGGCCCTCTACCAGACCGGGCCGCTGATCTGGGATGTACCACACGCGGGCAATCGCTTGATCCGTGATCTGGGGCTGGCGCTCTTCATGGCAGCGGTCGGCACCTCGGCCGGGACCTCCTTTATACCGACCCTGCAGGAGCGTGGACTGTCGCTGCTCTTCTCTGGCGTGCTGGTGACCCTGTTGCCGATCGCGGTTGGTGCGGCTGTCGGTCTCTGGCTGTTGCGCGTACGCTTTTTGCGCCTGCTCGGTGTGCTGGTCGGCGGCATGACCAGCGCCTCAGGCCTAGCGTCGGCCGGGAGCCTGTCGAGTTCGAACTATGCCCCGGCGGCCTACGCTACTGTCTATCCGGTCGCCCTGATCGGCAAGATTCTGGCGGTGAAAGTCCTGTTACTCCTCTTACCGACCCCCTGACCAAAACCCAAGAACCTCTTCTTCAGAACCCTGCGGCGGCGCAGAAGTTTTTTTGGCGAGCCTCGGTTTCGCCATCAAGGCCTGAACCTCCTGCCAAAGATCGAGCGGATCCATCGGAATAAAAAACGTCCTCTCCCGAGGTGAGGAGAATCAAACTTTACCCTAAGCTGAGTAAAATCAATTCCGTTGAGCAGTGGGTTCATCTCAGCGTGATGCGGCGCACGCCCCTTTAGGTTTTTCTTTATCCGGTCTCTCCGTCAAGAACCTTACGCACCTTACGTAATAACAAACCTTATGCGGAACTGACCACCGCCAGCATCTGCGCCGGGCCGTCTCCCAGGCCGTGAAACCGGTGACTGCGCGAGGCATCCAGATAGGCGCTGTCCCCCTTTTCGAGCCGGTAGTTTTTGCTGGCGTAGAAGAGTTCAATGGCCCCCTCCACCACGTACACGAATTCCTGGCCGTCGTGGGCAATCGGCTGGCCTTTTTCGGCTTGCGGATCAAAGGTCAGCATGAAAGGTTCCATGACGTGACCGACCGTGCCTGGGCGAGTCAGGGTGCCGTAGGCATAGCCCTGTTCGGTATTGCCCTGTTGCCCTGCGTAGGATTCTCCTGAACGGCAGATGGTTATTGCATCCGAAACCGTGCCGCCGCCATGCAGCAGCCCTTCGAACTTGGAGCCCAGAATCCGCGAAAGATTGATCACCACGCCCACCGAGGGGATGGCGGTTCCCGCCTCGTAGGCTTGCAACTGCGTCACTTCCAGCCCGGCCAGCTTGCACACATCTTGCTGGCTTAAGCCCTGGGCTTCGCGTAGTTTTTGCACCCGTTCTCCGATATATTTGCGCATAACTCTCCTCGCTTCTGTTTAGAAAATCCGGGACAACTTCTGTATTGCCACTAAGGCACCAAGAAAATCTTTTTTTAACGGAGAGGCGCTGAGATAACCAAACCAAGGTTTTGGTTAAACTCTAAAAAGAGGCTGTCTGTTCTCTTCGTCTCTCATCCTCTGCGTCTCTCCGTTAAAAGAGCCTTTAACCCGACAGCCTCACTATCGGAATGCCCCCGTTTAGTCTCGCCGGGCCGGGACAATCCGCCCACTCATCAAGCGCAGGTAATTCCAGTAGCGCTCGATACTCGGCCACAGGCTCTC
>JBDNGT010000410.1:0-2435 GCA_041689145.1 Geopsychrobacter sp.
AGAAACTCTTGCCAAATATCTTCGTTGGCAATTGAATACAAAGCGTCCTCATCTAAAAACGATGGCAAATCTCCTTCCATTTCCTGCGCTTTTAGAAACGCCAATTTTGCTTGGCCTGCACCATAAATCCTAAACGATTTCCATAGTTCTTCACTATCCATCTTTGTCAAATATTGAAAATTGATCGCTGCTTCTACAATGGCTCGAAGCGCCAACCTTCCGGAGATTCTGGAATGCAATCGATGAAGTCCAATTTCCTCAACCAATGCCAGTGCATAAAGCACAAAACCGAATGATGCATCCAATCTGAAGTCAACTCTTTTGGGGCTTAGGTTTTTGTAAAAATGTTTTATTACCTCGAACCGTGTTTTGTACAAAGCAGTACGATCGATACGTGTGTCACTAAGTTCGTACTCAGATTCTGAAGACGGGTCAATGCACTGGGTGTTTCTCAGCGATTCAGCCCAAAAGTTAGCCACCCAAAGTGGTGCGGGATTACGTCTCAAAACAATTTCGCTCGAACGAATAAATGGTCGGACGCGACGCATGTCTCCTTGGCTCGGAAACAATCGCAACTCTTCAATCAAGTCACTCATTGATTCCATAAAATACATACGTCCTGAGATGGCAGCGACTACAAGTTTGAACCAACGAATATCAGTAGATTCTTCTGATTGGTGATCTAATACACCGGAAACTGCATTTGCCAAGGTATTCCAGTCACTTTCAACTGGCTGAATGTTGTTCAGGGCTTTTCCCCACCTTTCTTTTCCAGGTAGTGCTTCAATAAGCAATAATGGTCTCAACGCTCCTATACCTTGAGGGTGCGAAACAATTATTTTGGCAAACTTATCAAATTCTTCTTCTGGTACTTCAGCTAATGTGGTTAAGTCAGCAATGTATTTACAATCGATTCCGTCTTCCAATCGACTACTATTTGATTCAGCTCGATTATTGTCGTTAGGCTCTTCTGCTTTGAACCACTCTTTCGCCACAACCGCTACAGCACGAAAACAAGCTAAATAGTCATTTCGGGTCATAGATTCAGTAAGCAACACAGCCCACAGCATTTCAGGCATATGATCATCCGCCCAAGAGGTATTCGACATATTTAGTTGATTGAGAGGTGGACTAAGTTTTTTACCCTCTCTTCTATGCTGATCTATATCACTGATATTGTGATCTGAATAAGGAGATTTACGTTTTTTCTTAGCTTTTTGTGCTTTGGGCTTTCGTTTAGACATTTGCTGACTATTTATTCCTCAAGATTCAAAACATTCACATATTACTCCGATACTCCCCACGCACACCATACAATGCATGTGACATCGATCCGAATGCACCGTCTTCGCTCACCTCCATTAATGAGTAATGAATGTTGATTTTGGTCAACCACATCATCTATAGAAGCTCACTGCCATAATTGAAACTTGAGGCCGGGTAGGATTCGCTTCATGTAAGATTGGTTGTCTATTTCATGGCTGCCACACAAAACATTTATAAGGGCTCAACAGAACAATGACACAAGCAGGCGGACCGGCTGCAATTAATGGCTTTCTGTATCAAATTCTCCACCACATTGGGTGGCTGGCAAACATTAGATTGTCCGGCAAAATCGATGGCGAAGACGTTCAGAACGCCCTTCTCATCTTGGAACCAATAGGGGGAGGTGGGGATGCGCGTGCAGAGTCAACCAATGGCTACCTGGTTGAACAATATAAGACTAGGAAAGGGGGCACATGGGCGCTTTCAGATATCGAAGCGATTCTTTGTGACCTACGCAAAGCCGTGCCGGAAACACTGGTCAATACTGATAGCTATCAATTCGTAACTGACGGCCGCGCTGGCAGGTTACAGCAGTTCAATAAGTTTCTCGCCAACGTTAAATTGGCTGACGGGCCAGAAGGTCTTAGCAAACTCAAGCCTAAAACTTTCCGAAAGACCATTATTTGCTCAGATTCTGCATATTTCGACCATATAGTTGAAGTAACAAGAAATGACCACGTAGGACCTGAAGCTGAGCGTGAAATCGTGTTCCACCTTTTGTCACACTTCACAATTAGATTCAACATTGAAGCCCAAGATATTGTGACAAAGATTGAAAATCAACTGCGACTTTTTGCACCAAACCGCTGGGACGAGGGGAGAATTCGTGAACACCTAGTTGGAGTATTAATGGAGAAATTGAGTGAAGGCGAAACTCGAATTGAGTTGGCCGCGATCAATGACATGTTCCGTCATGTTCGGCTCAGTCCGGAAAGGCTGCAAAACTATGCGAGACTTGCAGAGACAATGGGTGCACTAACTAATCGTCGCTTAACACGATTAGACTACCAACCAGAGCAAGATGTTAGAAGTACCCCGGAATGGCCGGCGGATAAGCCGGTGCTTATCATTACCGGAGAAAGTGGTACTGGGAAAACCTGGCAACTAGG
>JBDNGT010000411.1:0-10859 GCA_041689145.1 Geopsychrobacter sp.
CGCAGCATCCGTTTGCTATGATGAGCCGTGCTAAAAACAAACAGCTAAAAAATGACATTTTCTGTCACAGGTAAACCCCATCAATAAAATTGTCAGCCATTGCTAAAAGGACTAAAGTCCTCCACATCTTTTCTCCTTTTTTTAGAGGGGTTCATTCGTGACACCATTTCTTGAGAAAATTATTCACGCCGCCGCAGGCAGCGCATTGGTGCTGACCTCGAACAAACGTCTGTCGCGTCACCTGCAAACGGCCTATGACCGGCAGATGCAGGCGTTGGGCAAACAGACCTGGCCGACTCCGCAAATCTTTAGCCTGGACGCTTGGCTGGATCGCCGGATCGTTGACCTAGGTGAGAGTTGGCGTTTACTGCAGGCACCGCCGCTGAAGCGTCTCTGGGAACAGATTATTGAAGAAGATTCGGCCGGGAGCGACAAGGAGTTATTGCAGCTCTCTGCCACAGCTGAAAAGGCCCGTCAAGCCTCACAGTTGCTTGGCGAATACCATCTGTCCCTGGCAAATAGCCCTTTAACCGAAGATCAGCAGGCTTTTCAGCGCTGGCTGCAGCGTTATCAACGGCTGTGTGCCGAGCATAACTGGCTTGACCGCACAGCGGCGATCGCGCTGGTGCTCGCTGCATTGCAGAGGCAACAACTTGAATGCCCCCATCAGCTCCTGCTGGTCGGTTTCGATCAGTTCAGTCCCCTGGTTTCAGCTTTAGGTCAACAGATCAAGACTTTCGGCGGCAGCGTTGAAGAGCTCGGGCCAGAACCCTCTTCTGCGAATCAGATCGGTCGGCATGGTTGCAACGACCCCCAGGATGAAATCGTCCAAGCGGCTCGTTGGGCGCGTGCGCTGCTGGAGCAGGGCGCAGCAGCGGTCGGCGTGGTGGTGACCGACCTGCAGGCGCGGCGCAGTCAAGTCGAGCGGATTTTTCGCGATCAGATCGATCCCGAAGCGGTCCTGCGACTCAATGAAGAGGAGTCTGCATTTAGTCTCTCGCTTGGCTCCCCCTTGATTGAACAGGGTCCGATTCACGCCGCGCTCGAGATTCTAGCTGTAGGTCATCGTTTAGGCCTTGATCAATGCAGCTTCTTGCTGCGCACCGCCTACCTGAAAGCCAGTATTGCTGAAGCTGACTCCCGGGCCCTTCTGGATAGCCGACTCCGCTCTTTCCGGCAACAGAGCTTTCGCCTGACGCGGCTCTCTATATTAGCGAAAACCGATAACCAGGCGCTTGTTTTTGGCCGTTGTTTGGACAGTCTTGATCTTCTGCAAAAATCAATTAGTCGCAAAATGCCCGGAGAATGGGCCGCACAGTTCGACGCAACGCTGATTCAGGTCGGGTGGCCGGGTGAACGCAGTCTGGCAAGTAGCGAATATCAGATGGTCATGGCCTGGCGGGATAAGTTGCTGCCGGCACTCGCTTCGCTCGACGCAGTCTCTCCGCCGGTTGAACGCCATCAGGCTCTTTCTTTATTGCGCCGACTGGCGGCGGAGACCGAGTTCCAGCTTGAGGCGCCGACCGGGCCGGTGCAGGTGGTCGGTCTGCTCGAATCGGCCGGCCTTGAGTTTGAGCATCTGTGGGTGATGGGGATGACCGAGGATATCTTGCCTGCTGCCGCGCGACCGAACCCCTTTTTGCCGGTTGCCCTGCAGGTCGCGCAACAGATGCCGCATTCAAGCGCCGAACGAGAGCTTGATTTTGCCCGGCAGGTCATAGGTCGTCTGCGAGCCGCCGGCAAGCAGAGCATTTTCAGTTACGCCTTACGTGATGGCGATTGTGATCTGCGTCCCAGCCCATTAATCCTGGATCTGCCCGAGAGAACACCCATGTTGGCTGAGCCTGCCGACTTGCGGACCAAAATTCAGGCCCAGGCTATCGCGTTGAGTGAACTCAGCGACACTCTAGGTCCGTCGCTCGCTTCGGAACAGGGGACAGGCGGGACGGGGATTCTCAAGGATCAGGCACTCTGCCCGTTTCGCGCCTTTGCCCATTATCGGCTGCGCGGAAAATCTTTCGATCAAGCCGAACCGGGACTCGATGCCATGACACGCGGCAATCTGTTGCACCTGTCACTGGAAATTTTCTGGACCAGCGTCATGACTCAGGTAAAACTTCTCAGTCTGACCGATCCGCAACGGCTGGAACTCGTCAATCAATCGGTCGTGCAGGCCCTGGAACAGTACTTTAAGGAGCAGCCAACTCCGCAACCGGGCTTACTTGAGATTGAACAGCAGCGACTTGTTGCGCTGATCGAGGAGTGGTTGACGAACACTGAGCAGGCGCGCGCGTCTTTTCAGGTGGTTCAGCGCGAAAAGGAGCTGCTGGCTCAGATCGGTCCGTTGCAGATTCGGACCGTCATCGATCGCGTCGATATGCTTGACGATGGCAGCCTGGTGATTCTCGATTACAAAACGGGGGCGGTGCGAGCTGAGCTGCTGGTCGGGGAACGTCTGTTGGAACCACAACTGCCGATCTATGCGATTACCAACAGTGAACAGGCGGCCGATGGTGTGGCTTTTGCCCAGCTGCGCAGAGGGAGTTGTAAGCTCATCGGCGTGGCGCGTGAGGAGGGGCTGCTGCCGAAGGTTGCCGGGGTTGAAAAGAACAATCAGGCGCTGCAGCTCGGGCTGCACAGCTGGACCGATCTGCTTGCCCACTGGCGACGGCAGCTTGAGGCCCTGGCCGAGGATTTCGTTGCCGGCATCGCCAGGGTCGATCCGGTCGATTATGAACACGCCTGTAAATTCTGTGATCTGACCGGGCTGTGTCGCATCGCCGAAGCTAAAATGATCGGGGAGGAGGAATGAAGCCGATGACGCCGATGATGATTGCCGATCAGACCCAGCGCAGTGCCGCGATCGACCCGCAGCGTTCCTTTATCGTGCAGGCCCCGGCCGGTTCCGGCAAGACCGAACTGCTGATCCAGCGCTATCTTGCTCTGTTGGCCGAGGTCGAACGCCCCCAGCAGATTCTGGCGATCACCTTTACGCGCAAGGCTGCGGCCGAAATGCGCAATCGCCTGCTCGATGCGCTGAGCGCTGCGCAACAGGACTGCCCGCCAGAAGCGCATAAGGCCCTGACCTGGTCTTTGGCCAGCAAGGCGCTCAAGCGAGACCGTGCCTGCCAATGGAATCTGCTGCAGAACCCGGCCTTGCTGACAATCCAGACGATCGACAGTTTTGACAGCTCCCTGGTGCGCAAGATGCCTTGGCTGTCGCGTTTTGGGGGTCTGCCGGAGCTGGCGGAGGATGCCGAGAAGCTCTACATGAAAGCGACTGACCGGTTGCTGCAACGGGTGGGCAGCAGTCGCCCCGGGGGGGAACAGTTAGGGCAGTTGCTCGCCCACCTGGATAACCGGATGAATCGCCTGCAGCAGATGCTGGTCGCGATGCTGCAAAAACGCGATCAGTGGCTGCGGCACCTCTATGGAATCCGTGATGATGACCCCTGCCGTCTGCTCGAGGCTTCCCTCGCTGAATTGATCGAGAAAGACCTGGCCGCACTGGAAGAGGCTACCCCCCAGGGTTTCGCAGCAGAGATGCTGGCTTGCGGACGGATCTCTGCCGCGAATCTGGGCAATGTGTCTAATGGGGCTAATGGCAAGGAGCGGCCGCTGCTCTATCTGACCGATCTTGACTGGATGCCGAGCGCGCAGATCGATCATCTGCCGGTCTGGCAGGGGCTGGCCGACCTGCTGCTGACCGGCAGCGGAACGCTGCGCAAGCCGCGCGGCATCGATGTGAAATGCGGCTTTGCGGCGGCTAAGAAGGATTCACGTCTGCGCATGCAGCAACTGGTCGAGCAGCTCGTTGCCTTTCCTGAGTTTGTTGCGCGTCTGCAGGCCTGCCGTGAACTCCCCGCGGCCGAATACCCCCCGGAGCAGAGACGCATCCTGGCCTGCCTGATCGCGCTGCTGCCGCTCTTGGTCGGAGAGCTCTGGCTGGTCTTTCGTGCTGCGGGGCAGGCCGATTTTGCCGAGATCGCCCTGATGGCCAAGGCGGCGCTGGGGAGCGTTGACGATCCGAGCGACCTGTTGCTCAAGCTGGATAGTCGGCTTGAGCATATCCTGGTCGATGAATTTCAGGACACCTCGTGGCTGCAGTACGGGCTGCTTGAGATGTTGACCGCCGGTTGGCAGTCCGGGGATGGCCGGACCCTCTTTCTGGTCGGCGACCCGATGCAGTCGATCTATCGCTTTCGTGAAGCCGAAGTTGGACTCTTCCTGAAATCCTTTGCAGGGCAACTGGGCGTTGATGGGCCGCGGCTGGAGCCTTTGCAACTTTGCTGTAACTTTCGCTCACAACAAGGGTTGGTCGACTGGGTAAATCGAACCTTTAGTGCCATCTTCCCGGCCCAGGTCGATGCGGCGCGTGGTGCCGTACCCCTGGCGCTGGCCACCGCCGTGCAGGATCAGCTGGTCGGCCCTGCGGTAACCTTGACCGCCTTCAACGGCCGCGATGACCTGGCCGAAGGGGAGAGGGTTGTCCAATGCCTGCAGCAGATCTGGGCTGAAAACAGCTTACAATCGGTTGCGATTCTTGTGCGCGGCCGCAGTCATCTGCCGGAGATTTTACGCCAATTACGCGCGGCAAACTTGCCTTATCAGGCCAAAGATATTGAACTGCTCGGAGCCCAGCCGGTCGCCCTCGATCTGCTGGCGTTGAACTGCGCGCTTTTGCATCGTGCCGACCGCTTGGCCTGGCTGACCGTCCTGCGCGCGCCCTGGTGTGGACTGACACTGAACGACCTGCATGCGCTGACGGCAGAGGCATGCGGTGCAACTCTGCCCAGCGTATTGTCGGATGCGAATCGGCTGACGCAGCTTTCGGCCGACGGTCAGCAGCGGGTTGAACGGATCTGGCCGATTTTAGACAAAGGGCTCGGACGACGGGGCCGCTTCCCCTTACGCCAATTGTTGGAAGCCTGCTGGCTCGCTCTTGGCGGACCGGCTTGTTACAGTCGCGACGGGGTTGAGGATGCTGAGTTGGTCTTCGATCTGCTCGAAAAGCTGCAGCAGGGTGGCGATCTGCCCGCGCATGAGAGTCTTGCCGAGGGGCTGGCCAAACTCTTTGCGGTTCCCGACACCCAGGCCGACGGTCGCTTGCAAGTCATGACCATTCATAAGGCGAAGGGGCTTGAGTTTGACCATGTTCTCCTGCCCGGATTAGGTCGCATGCCGGCGGGGAACGACAGCCCGCTGTTGCGCTGGCTGGAACATCCTCAGGTCGGTTTGTTGCTGGCGCCGATCGCCGCGCGCGATGGCAGCGATCAGGATCCTATCTATCAGCTGATTGGCCGCATGGAGCGCGACAAGCAGGATCTTGAAGCCTCGCGTCTCCTCTATGTCGCGGCAACCCGTGCGAAGCAGCGTCTGCACCTGTTTGCTCATGCCAAAGAAGATAAGAATGCAGAGTTGAAACCGGCGTCAGGTTCTTTGCTCAGTAAGCTCTGGCCGCTGGTTCAAACTGATTTCAGCCAGCAGGCGATTGTTGCGAATCAATGTGATGTTGCCCGGAGTGAGCTCAAATTACGTCGCCTGCCGCTTGGCTGGTCGATGCCGCCACTTAGTCCAGCACCGATCTCGGAATCTCTAGCACCGAGCAAGGCAGCGGCGCAGGGCGAGGAGCATGAGGATAGGCTCCTTTTCAGTGGTTGGGAGCAGCAGTCGCAACGCCATGTCGGGACCCTGGTGCACGGTATCTTGGAACAGCTTGTCCACCAGGGGTCCGCGTTCTGGATGGATGCTGATGCCGCGCAACAGGAGCAAATGCTGAAACGTCAACTGAGCGGTCTGGGGGTGCCGGCTCACGACCTGAACGCCGCGCTGGCACGTATTCGAGATGCCGTTAAACAAACCCTGGCCAGTCAACGCGGGCAGTGGATGCTGCAACCCCACCTTCAAGGGGCCTGTGAACTTGAGCTTTCAGGCCAGATTGATGGCCAGGTGATCCATGCGGTGGTCGATCGGACCTTTGTTGATACGGCCGGCATCCGTTGGGTGATCGATTACAAAACCAGTGCGCCCAGGGCCGCAGAGAGTCATGCGACTTTTGTGCAGCGTGAAACAGAACATTACCGTATTCAACTGGCCGGTTATTCCAGATTATTGCGTGGCATGGAACCCGAGCGCGAGATCCGCTCCGCGCTCTATTTCCCGTTGTTGGATCACTTTGTCGAGGTGGCTGATGAAAACAGCTAATCTCTGGTTCTCCTTGATTCCATTGCTTTTATTAAGTGCATGCAGTCAACGCACGGGGTATGAAATATTCCGACAGATGAACTATCAGGAGTATCTGAAGAATAGTCCGCGCCTGGCAGAAGACTGTCAATTCGCACCTGATTTTGATAAATATCAACAAGAGCGCGAGTTGCGCTATCCACGCGCGCAAAAGCCCGATTGATTCGGCCAGATTTAGAATCAAGACAAAACCGGTATACCATGGTATCTTTCGCGGCACTCATTCAATCCCACACCAGGAGTTATTATGAAAAAGATGATTTTAATCGTTATTGTCCTGCTGATTTCTCTCCCCGTTGTTGCCGCTGCGGGGGACACAGAGCGGCGCCAGTTGGCCGAGCAGTTTTTGAGTGTCAACCAGGTTAAAGAGCAGGTTGACATGATGTATGACAAGATCGAGGGGCTTATTGGTACCCAGATCGAAGCGATTAATATCCCGGAGGAGCACGAGAAGAATTTACAGGCCATGCAGAAAATAGCCCATGAACTGCTATTTAAAGGACTCAGTTGGGAGGCTCTGAAAGAGGAATATATCCAGCTTTATACTGAAAGTTTCACCGAAGAAGAATTGCAGGGGATTATTGATTTCAGTAAGAGCCCGCTTGGACAGAAGATGGCTGAAAAGAGCCCGATTCTAATGCAGAAATCGATGGAAATCGGTCGTCAGCATGCTCAGCAGGTTATGCCGCAGGTTCAGCAGGCGATTCAGGAGTATATGAAAGAGAATATCAAGCCGGAAGGGGCTCAACCTGAGGCTGCAGGCGACTCGACAAAGCAGGAATAGATCTTTTTTGCTCCGAAAGGTGAGAACAGCATGAAACTCAAAACAGGATTTCGCCAACTGGTCGCCGAGGCTGAGACGCGGGTCAAGACGATCCCGGTCGCAGAGCTGCTTGAGGAAGGGCAGCGTCTGGGGCGACTGTTGATCGATCTGCGCGACGTGCGCGAGTTATGGCGCGAGGGGACCATCCCCGGCAGCCTGCATGTGCCGCGCGGGATGCTCGAGTTTTGGATCGACCCGGAAAGCCCTTATTTCCATAAGCTATTTGCCGATCCACAGCCGCTGGTGCTCTTTTGTAACAAGGGTTGGCGTTCCGCGCTGGCCGCCGACGTCTGCCGGCGGATGGGCGTCGAGAATGTGACCCATATCGCGGGCGGCTTTGAAGCCTGGGTCGAAGCCGGCGGCGCTGTCGAGAAAAAAGAGAAGCGCTAAGCGGTTGAAAATAAGATTTTAGCCGGCACCGGTCATGAGGTCTGATTTGACAGCGTTTTATCACTCCCTTGTTGCGCGATTCTATGATCTGGCGATGCAGAAGGTCGAACGCCTCTGCTTGAATCGTTGGCGAATGGAATTGCTCTCCAACTTAGCTGGCGATGTGTTGGAGATCGGCGCCGGCACCGGGATCAACCTGCCGCATTATTCATCAAACATCAAGCGGCTCATCCTTTGCGAACCCGATGCGGCGATGCGCAGACAGCTCGAATTGCGATTGCTCGCGTTTCCGCACCGTTCTGTCGAGATACGCTCTTGCGCTGCAGAGTCCCTCGACATCGCCGACAACAGTATTGATCACCTGATCTCGACCCTGGTTTTCTGTTCAGTCTCAGACCAACTGCAAGCGATCAGGGAAGCCTTCCGGGTTTTGAAACCGGGCGGAAAATTGGTATTTATGGAACATGTAGCCGCGGATAAAAACAGCCGGCTTTATTTCTGGCAGCGTGTTTGGCAGCCCCTGTGGAGACGCTTTGCATGTAACTGTCATCTGTCGCGTCAGACCGGCCAGCTGCTTGAGGATGCCGGTTTTAAACTCTGTTTGCGCAAAGAGATTATGCAAGGGGCGCCGTCGATCGCAGCACCTATGATTATTGGCCATGCGCTACGCCCCTGACGGCGAAGGATGCCACAGGTTCGTCATTCACGCCTGACTCGACGTTTCTCATCGATTAACTCTATTCAGAAAATAGCGATTCCCCATATTTGTGATTCAAGTGGGTGGTTGATCATGCCAGAATGGACGCATGTTGAAAAAACGGCTTGCCATACGTGTTGAGGGGACCGTTCAGGGGGTCGGTTTCCGGCCGTTTATCTATCGAATTGCCCGTGAGCGCGTTTTGTGCGGTTGGGTATTAAATGATAGCGAAGGCGTGCGGATTGAAATTCAAGGATCGCAGGGCGCAGTCGATCAGTTTGTCGCGGTCATTCATAGTGAACTCCCTCCGCTGGCCTCGATAAGTTGTCTGATCGCAGAAGATATCCCTGTCTGCGAGCAAAATGACTTTGAAATTATCGAGAGTCAGCAGACTGCTCAACAAACGGCCCAAATCTCCCCCGATACCAACGTCTGTCCCGACTGTCTGCGCGAGCTGTTTGATCCCGGAGACCGGCGTTTTCGTTATCCCTTTATCAATTGCACCAACTGCGGGCCGCGATATAGCATCGTCAGCGGCGTTCCCTATGATCGCCCCTTGACGACGATGGTCGATTTTCCGATGTGTGCTCGCTGCCGGGACGAATACACCGATCCTGGCTCACGTCGTTTTCATGCCCAGCCGAATGCTTGTGTCGATTGCGGCCCCAGGTTAAGCCTCCACGATCAAGCCGGGAACAGGTTCGAAGGGATTGATTCTTTGCAGGAGTCGGTCAAATTGTTGAAACGCGGTGAAATCCTTGCGCTCAAAGGCCTGGGCGGTTTTCATCTGGCGGTCGATCCGCAAAATCCGACGGCGGTCGCGCGGCTAAGGGCACGAAAACTCAGGGATGAAAAGCCTTTCGCCGTAATGGCTAGGGATATCGAGTCGGCAGAGATCTTTTCAATCATCAACCCGGTTGAAATGAAATTATTGAAATCGGTCGAGCGGCCGATCGTGCTGCTCGAGAAAAAGTCGGGACAACCGCTGATCTGCGATATCACTGCGCCCAGAAATCGTTATCTGGGGGTGATGCTCCCCTACACCCCACTGCATTATTTACTGCTTGAGCCATTCCCTGTCCTGATCATGACCAGCGGCAATCAGACTGATGAGCCGATTTCCTATGACGATGCAGATGCTTTGCTGCGCCTGAAGGGGATCGCTGATGGTTTTTTGTGCCACAACCGGAGGATTCAAACTCGGACCGATGATTCAATCGTCCGGGTGTTGGCCGGAGAACCCTTGATATTGCGGCGCTCACGCGGATACGTGCCGCGAGCAATTAGGCTGCCGCAGGCGCAGGTGCCGGTTCTGGCGGTCGGCGCAGAACTTAAGAACACCATCTGCCTGACCTCTGGCGATCGTGCGACCCTGAGTCATCATATTGGTGATTTGAAAAATCAGTCGGTTCTCGACTCATGGAAACAGGCGGCGGAACATCTTCAGCAACTCCTTGATACCCGTCCACAATTGGTCGCTCATGACCTACACCCCGATTATGCGTCGACCTCCGTGGCCCAGCAGATGCTTGATCTGCCCAAATTGGCGGTGCAGCATCATCATGCTCATCTCGCCAGCTGCCTGGCCGACAATGGTCGTGACGAAACAGCGATCGGGGTTATTTTTGACGGAGTCGGCCTGGGGACCGATGGACATATCTGGGGCGGTGAGTTCCTGCTCGGAGATTTTGGCGGATTCGAGCGCGTCGGTCATCTGGCCGAGCTTGCCATGCCGGGCGGTGACGCGGCGACCCGTGAACCCTGGCGTATGGCGCTCAGTCTGCTGCACGCTACGTACGACGAAACTCTTCCCGAACTTCAGGTTCTTGACTCAATCCCCGCTGCGGATCGAAGACTCTTGCTCCAGATGATCGTGAAGCGGGTCAACTCACCTCTGACCTCAAGCTGCGGCAGGTTGTTTGATGCGGTATCGGCGCTGGCGGGGTTGCGTCAGCGCGTGAGTTACGAAGGGCAGGCTGCTCTTGAACTGGAGATGTGCCTTGAACCTGGGCAACAGGCGAAACCCTACTCTTTTACCCTGGGTGAAGAGGACCAGCAGATTATCGTCGACCCCCGATCCATGACCCGAGAGCTGGTCGCCGACCTGCAACAGGGAAGAGCGGCCGGACTTATCAGTCACCGGTTTCATAGCGGCTTGGCCGAAGCAATTTTGCAGGTCTGTCAGCAGCTGCGTGCCGGGCATGGCCCTTTACCGGTGGCGCTTTCGGGGGGAGTCTTTCAAAATTCCTTTTTGACGGAACGGGTGAACCTTTTGCTGCAAACCGCCGGATTCGAAGTTCTGCTCCATCATCAGGTCCCGCCCAACGATGGTGGCCTCTCCCTTGGGCAGGCCGCGATTGCCGGACGCTACCTGCGTGATCACGGATAGTCCGACAGCCTCTATATCGTCAGATTACTGATCAGACGCGGCAGCAGTTCATCGATCGGGCGGATACCCGCCGCGATTACATCTTCAAGCGGCGTCAGCTGCATTGTTGAATTTATAAGTCCGAGCATTTCCCCCTTTTTCCCCGCCAACAGGCTTTTGACCGCGGCCTGACCGAAGCGTGTCGCGAGCAGGCGATCAAAAACCGTAGGAGAACCTCCGCGTTGATAATGGCCTAAAACGATGGTGCGTGTTTCGAAGCCGATTTTATCCTTGATCTGCTCCCCAATCTTTTGCGCATTCCCGGCGCCTTCGGCAAC
>JBDNGT010000412.1:0-6670 GCA_041689145.1 Geopsychrobacter sp.
GATTGGCCGTAAGGGTTATCTGATCGGCAAACAGGGTGTTATTGCCGGAACCAAAGCCCTTGTGATTGATTGGCGTAAAGCGGCTCTCTCCCAACTCTTTTATGATTACGAAGAAGGGGAAGAATATGCTGAAGATATTGTAAATATTAAGAATTATTCAGTGAAGACCTTTTCCCTTATTTCATATTTATAAAAAAATGCTTCAACGCCAAAACGATTTTCATTGAATGTCTCAAGGTCATCAACAGAATTTGCAAGCCTCACGTAGTGTCTACATTCTCTTCTACGACTATCTTCATCAATTCCCTTCATAAGTCTTGAAAATGTTGAAAGGTTAAGAGCTGAAGAAGTTAATAGATCACTAATCCCTGGTAATGCGGTGGCATCTTTTTGCCTTGCTGGCAACCAACCTTTTTCTACGACCAAACCTTCATCAACTATTGTCACATTAAAGAGATATTGGATTTTCGCTGTTTTTTCATCGACCCAACAAGGGGGCAAATCACGACCACCGCTAGAATTCAACTTCCGTGTCAGCCATGCTACTTGACCTCGCAAATCGGAATTTTGCTCACCTATACCAAGAACAGTCTCAGATAATTTATGTGCAACATCTTCTGAACTATAATCATTAGAATTTCTTTTTAATAGAGTCTCTACCGCTTTTTTAATCTCTAAGGCTTCTGCAACTTCTTCAGTTATTTTCCTTAGAGGCTTATTTTCGTTGCTAACTTTAATCTCTTTCTCAATGAGCTTTTGGAGTTTAATAGCAGAAACAACATCAATCTCATCTTCAGAATCATAATGTATTTCTTCCTTATTAAGTTCTGAGTCGATAAGTTCTTTCAAAATGACTGCATCAATAATAAAATTTTGTGTGTTTTCTACACCAGCCTTCTCTGCTGCCTCAGTCAATAATTGTTCGATTTTGACCATCTCTGAAAGTTGGGCGTCAAGGTCTTTTATTTCTAATAATAGCTTCTGGCGGTCAGAAGACTTTTCAATACTATTGTTAAGAGAAGTGATAATATCGTCGGTATTAATCGCATTATTAGCATCAAGCATCTGGCGAATTTGAATTAAGGTTTTATCCGCTTCAACGCGAGCAATTTTAGCCTCTACCAGCTTTTCTGCAGCTGTTGCATTCCTCTCTACAGCTTCTTCTTTTTGCACTCGAAGTTTTGCGATACTTAGCCCTGCCAAAATCATAAGCAGAAAAATAATAATGAATGCTAACTCTGTCAGGGAAAGTTGAAAAACCTGATCAGTTTTTGGCCCTTTTTTAAACATTTATCCTATCGTCTCCAGCTAAAAATGTTCTTTTTGGTTTTTTCACTCTCTACCAAGATCTCAGCAGGATGCTGAGTTGTAATTTCTACTGGGAGGACTGAGTCCGTGGGGCTAGGGATGTTACTCAAAGGTTCTTGTTCAACTGACTTCTCAAAATTTGAAGGATGAATACTCACAGGAGTAGGATGAACACTTTTTATGGTTGCTGTCTCATGTCCTGTGATTGGAGTGATTTTGTTTTGGACTAAAAGTCTTGTGTCAATTAGCTTCACTCTCTCGGAGATTTCATTCAGAGTGCTGTTCAACTGTCCAACTTCTTTTGAAATAGCTTCAGAGACATTCCACTTGGCATCAGAATGCTTTTCTCTTCTTTGTCCTTCAACTGCAATTTTTTCAACATTATTTGCCAAAGTGCTTACACTTTGACTTTGAATTTCAATTTTTCTTGATAGAGATTCGGAATGCGCACTCCGCTGGGCATCAGAAAGTTTTTCTCTTCTTAGTCCTTCAATTGAAAATTTTTCGACATTATTTGCCAAAGTGCTTACATTTTGACTTTGAATCTCAATGTTTCTTGATAGAGATTCGGCATGAACACTCTGTATATTTGTCTTATCAATTGTCGAACTTAAGGCTTTTTCCATATCCTCAACAACAGTCACAATTTTTATTAATGAAGAAACATAATCCTGAGCTGTTTTAATCGCTCCATTTTGCTCATCAATTATATGCGCAGCACCTGCTAGTGATATAGATGCTTTTTTTGCTCCTGCGTCAATCTTCTTAACTGAAGTAACAACAGAAGCGATTTCTTGACTAACACAATTTACAGATGCAACAAGCTTTTCAACTGGCTCCAATAGCTTGTCTGAGAAGTATTCTTCAGGGAATTGAATCTGTTCAAGTCTTTCATTCATGTTCTCTGTAAACCTGTCGAGGGTATCCTCAAACGAAACGATTGAACCAGTCATGCGATTTACTTGTTCTCCAACTGCCTTTTCGAGAGTTTCTGAAAGATGAGAGATAGTACTTTGAATTTCCTTAGCAGCAATCACGTTGTCATCAGCAATCCCTTGAAAGAGTGTTACGAATTGTTCAGTATGTTTTAAAGTAACCTCCTCAAGACGTAGCTGTAATGATTCTACGGTTTTCCGATTAGCATCATCTACGACAACATTGAACTCACTCATATGTTCGACAGACATGTCCATACACTCACGTAAACGTTTTGCAGCATCAAGAATGTCGTCTTCAACAGCTTGAGTTATTTCAGTAATATCCTTTTTAAAATTAATGAGGTAAACGCGGACACCTAAACCAATTACTGTACTTACCATTGCAGCACCAAAACGCACTGCTAGGTCGCCAAGACTGCCACCTGAGCTTGGAAGATCAGCTAGGCAGACAATTATTGATACCATAGTAAAAATGAAGCCAAGATAGTAACAACTATCCGCAAATTTTTCATCTGACAACTCATCATGATCACGGTAATAAATACCAGCCCAAACATAGAAAACCATTGCTAATATAGGTATAAAAAAACCTAATATCCATGGAGACGCAAATGGCAGACTAACAACGGCTGAAATTACTTTTACAAATAAAGCTATTATAAATATTTTTTTAATTTCGTAAACGTTATTTTCCATGGTATCCACCTTGTTTTAAGCTAGCTTTTTATTCTATCCTTCAAAAGTCTTAATAGATGTAATGCTTGCGTTTATAGATTTGAAAAAACGCTCCCAAAATAAAATGTTTTCATTTTTTTGATAACGAGGACTGTTCATCAGGTAATACAATTCGACCATTACACCACCCAAATCAGTTCTAACCTTCTGAGAATATAGAGAATCCTTAAATTTATTATAATCCTGAGGCTGCTTATAAAGTGTAAATTCTGGTGTATTATGAAGCATGTCAGATACGACTAAAAGTCTACGATTTGTTCCTACATTATTTTTCCGAAAAGCATTTATTGCGACCATTTGCAACATTTCCATCAAGGGGGAATGTTGCGCTGGTTTATCGGAAGTCAAAACCTCAGAGACCAGCGACAGAGGAGTTTTAAATTTCTGAATATACCGTTTCTTAAGCTTTTCTGGATTTGAAGTCCATTCGCTGGCATCATCCCCGCTACCAGGATTACACATCTCAAATACTGGTTCTGGTGTTGATCGATAGTCTTCACCAAGCGCAAAGACTGACAAGAGTTCTCCTTTTTCAACCCTGAGGGGTAACTCGTCCATAAACTGAGAAAATGCAGTTCGTTGAGTGAAAGTCAGTGGGTCGGTTTTATCAACCAAGAGAACAAGGTGTCCAGTAGGTCCGCTCATAGGGCAAAGATTTTTTGAGTTGAGAGCCGTATCACTTCTCGTTGACAAATAAACAGCAACAACACCAATAATAATTAAAACAATAAGGCAGGATAAACCCCCTATTATAATAGCGTTACGATCTCTCTTTTTTTGAGCCCTTCCACCGATCATGCTGCAATCTCCTTTTTAGAGGCTGATGAGAAGTGGGCTTCAAGTGGTCCTAATTTTTCATACCGTGAATTAAATGATGATCGAATACTTTCTTTTACAAGTTCTACCTTTGAAGCAATAAGGCTTTCTTTTTTTCTAAGGGTTTCATAGCGTTGGAAATCAGCATCGACAGAGAAGTCTGGAAGGTGCAAAGCTTGCAAACTATGATTTTTTGAAAAGTATCCCGGTGGTGGAGTGTTTCTATAAATTTGGTTGGTATCTCTAAATAGCTTCACTAATAGATCTAGACAGTTCTTAGCATCTGCAATTGCTGTTTTCAATCGGTCTCCTGATGTTTTTTTAGACACAATAAGATCGTGGAGTCGGACCATATCCTTAGATATACGCTCAACACTTTCATCAATTCTTCTGAGAAAATCATCTTTTTGATCATTAAGTTGCGCTCTTATATCAGACAACTCTTGTTCGTAACCATTCCAGGCACTTAAATAATCACGATAATGTCTACCGTAGCCTGGATAGGGATCATCCATCTTATAAGCATCACTCAATGCAAAAAGAGCGAATATAAAGCTAAGTAAAAAAAGCAACCACGAATGAATCTCTTGCAGGCCAAAAGGAGATTCTTTAAAAGACTGCATAGCAAACATTGCAGGATTTTCAATATTATGACCTAGAGCATCCCGAAAGTGCGCAATCAAAAGAGCGATAAGAATAGCACTCATAAATGCTAATATAATTGATCCAAAACCTAAAATACGGCGATTTGGGGACATGTGATTTATATTTGGAATTAAATAACGACCGAACTGATAAGCAAAAATAATATTTACAGCAGAAAACATCCCTGCATAGAAAAACCCACCAATCAAGCCCTGATCCATGCCTTTTGAAAAAAAGAAAGCATTGGCAGCCCCTTCCACAAGCACTATCAGGAAAAGCAATGACCGTAGCATAAACACTTTTGCTGCCGTAGGAGAATTTGGCGCTCTGGAGAGTCCGTTATCTTGCCTAAAAAAATCATAGTCTCGATGCACATTTTCAGTATGTGAACAAAAGTGTTCCAACTTAGATTGATTTTCACTAAGAACAGTATCTGCGGCATGATTAAAGGCACTAGATGCTTCATTGATAAGTCGAAAATGGGAGTCAATGCCTACTCCCTCGATTTTCTGGATGAGGACACGAAGCCTTTCGCTGCCCCAAGACATATTTGCATGGCGCGACTTTTCTATAACCTGCACTATGTGCGATTCTACATTTGTTAAAACATTCTCGCCCGTTCGAGGAAGGTCAGCTTCTCCGAGCTTTTGTGCTTCCTTTTCAATTTTCAGCTCTGACTTAATCTTTTCGACATTAATCTCGTGAATATCGGGATTTCCGCTTCGCGATTGAGACTTTCTTGGAGAAAAAGAAAGCCACTCCTTAAAAGCTCGTAGCAACTTGGCAAGCATAAAACCTCCTGAAATAACATCAAAAAACCACTGCTTTCTCACAGTTTAATCAATAAATAGAAGGCTCGGAACCTCATTGTTTTGCAATGAATTTAAACAAAACATTAAAAACAGGAGGTTACAAGCCATGGCACATTGTAGTATTTCTATCTCAAATAATACGGATTCTCCCAAGACATGAAATTATGGCCCTAACGAACAAGTATCACACCCGACAGAAATTTCGCTCATTTTCTCGCTGGACCCTGTTCGTAGCCATACTGACAGCCCAACTCATACTCCACAAGCACGGTATCCAGCATTCACAGCAGCAGCCCTACTAGAAAAACTCTTACTACAATTCTTACAGTCGTAGTAACGACAACTAGGAGCGTGAAACACACCACTGTTAATCCCCACAATAAACTGAACTGAAGGGGTGCCATCTTTTCAGATTAAGTTGACAAGGTTCCCTTCGCTGCCGGATTATCTGGATCTTATTGGAAGTTTTTTTGTACTGTAGATAAAAAAATAGGCGGAGAGTTTTTGCCGAACTCTCCGCCCTTGTTTCTTCGGGGTCGAAGCCCCTAAACAACACGAAGTCATTATGATATGGCATGTTGCTGTCAGTCTCAAGTCGATTTTTGAACTCGGTCGAGATTATCCCTGGGAACGACCTGCGGCCTGCTTGCGCTGTGGGGGGCATCGTATCTGGGGACACGGATTCGTCTACCGATATTTTGACGGTTTTTCAACCCGCCTCTCTATAAAATGCTATCGCTGCCCCCAGTGCGGCTGTGTCATCACCGCCCGTCCTGCCAGCCACTTCCGTTACATTCGCTGTAGCATCGGAACCATCCGTTCTCATTTGCAGTCGCGCCTCTCTTCTGGTCGTTGGCCACCATCCTCACTGCCCCGCTCCCGCCTGCGCCACTGGCTGGCCAATTTGGGACGCCAAGTTCAGGCCCATCTGAGTTGTACTTGGAGTCTGGGCCTTTGGGCCGGGTTCGAGGAACTCTGCATCCGGGGGCGAATCCCGGTGGCCCGGGTCCACTGATTGCGGAAAGGTTAAATGCTATTCTACCACCCCAGTGACATCTGCTCTCGGCCTCTACTCTGCCCTTGATTTAGGGTACTGGAAATCATTTTAAGGAGGTTTCCATGATCGAAGAGCAGAAAAATGAGGTGGCGGTATTCCGTTTTGGTGTCATTGCCGAGTTTGTTGGCGCAACCCGGCTCGATTGGGGGGAGCAGGAGACGCTGCTGAAGCAGAAGTGCGCCCGCAAATGGCAGATTCCCTACTCAGGCCGGACCCGTTTGAGCCGTTCGACGCTGTTGCGCTGGATCGGTTGCTACAATGCCAGTGGCGGTCAACTCGAATCCCTTTATCCCAAGGGACGTCAGGATCACGGCAAGAGTCGCGCATTGGATGAGGAGACCGGCCTAACGCTGTTGACC
>JBDNGT010000413.1:0-7520 GCA_041689145.1 Geopsychrobacter sp.
TGCGGTTGTTTGATTTTCACATCCATATACCCGCGATCGTAGTAGAGCGCGGTGAGCAGGTCCATATCATACTGGATCTGTTCAGCCTTATAGGTGCCACGGCCGGTGATCCAGGACCAGATCCAGCGTTTTTTAGTCTGCATGGCCGCAGTCAGCGTCTTTGCCTTCAGCGCCTTGTTACCCTCAAAGACGATCTCATCAATCAGGATCTTAACGCCTTCCGCGATATTAAAGGTCAGAACACTTTCATTGCGCTCATCCGTTTTCAACTCAGGGGTAATTTTAACGGCGTGGTAGCCTTCGACTCGATAGCTCTCCTCGAGTGCGGCGACACTCTTTTTCACCTGAACGGGATCGTAAATTTTCGGGGTATTGATAGTCACCAGCGGCCGGAGCTTCTCTTCCGTCAGCTTTTTCGCGCCAACGAAACGGATCTCGCGCACCAGTGGGCGTTCGTGGACGATAAAGACCAGAATCTTCCCCTTCGCGTCATCGCGCAGCTCCGCTGAGATATCATCAAAATAACCCAGTTTAAAAATCGCCTGAAGATCGCGATCAATATCATCCTGCGTCACCTCCTGATTGGGCCGGACGCTCAGAACCTCACGCACCCGGACGCCATCGACTCGTTCAATCCCCTCCAACTGAATGTCAGTTAATTTTATGCTGTCGGCATAGGTCACAGACGCAAGCAGAAACAAAATCAGACCGGCCAGAAAGAAGCGACGAATTATCAAATCATTCCCTTTTAATAAAAAAGTGGCAAACGCGCGAGTATACTGGATTTACTCCGGGTAGTTCAACTGCAATTCAGCTCGTCGGATGAGATCCGACCATCTTCGATGCGCAAGACCCGATCCATTTGGGCAGCGATCTGGTCGTTATGGGTCACGATCACCATCGTCAAATTATGGCTGCAGTGCAATCTCTCGAGCAGGGCAAAGATCTCAGCAGAGGTCCCCCGATCGAGATTCCCGGTCGGTTCGTCGGCCAAAAGCAGGCGGGGCTTTTGAATCAGGGCCCGCGCGATCGCGACCCGCTGTTGCTCACCACCGGACAGCGCGCCCGGTTTGTGTTCCAGTCGCTCTTTTAGCCCGACCTCGGTCAAGATTTCCGCCGCCGGTATACGCGCCTGCGCACGTGACTGGCCGGCGATCAACAGCGGCATCATCACGTTTTCCAATGCCGTAAATTCCGGCAGTAGTTGATGGAACTGAAAGACAAAACCGATGGTCTTATTGCGAAAGGCATCGAGGGTAGCGCCTTTTAAGGCAAACAGATTGTTGTCTTCAAACAGCACTTCACCCTGACTCGGATGATCGAGTCCCCCCATAATATGCATCAGAGTCGTCTTGCCAGCTCCGGAGCTACCGACCACCGCGACCCGTTGGCCGAGTTCCACATGCAGATTGATATTGTGCAGCACCTGCAACCGACCGTTGACCGTGGCAAATGACTTATTTAAACCGCTGATCCGAATCATGACTGTCCTATTCGTAACGCAGCGCTTCGGCCGGGTCCATGCGGGAGGCCCGCCAGGCCGGATAAACGGTCGCCGCCAGGGAAATCGCAAGGGCAACAAGGACCACGGCCAGCACATCGGACAGGACAATTTCCGAGGGGAAATGTTCCATGCCGTAAACAGCCTGATCGAAGATCCGAATGCCGAAGGTCGCTTCAAGCCATTTAATCAGTGAATCCGCATAATAGGCCAGACCCACGCCGCCCACGGTCCCGAGAGATGTGCCTAAGACTCCGATGATCGCCCCTTCGAAGATAAAAATTTTCATGATGCTGCGGGCGTTTGCCCCCAAGGCGCGTAAAATTGCGATATCGCGGTTCTTCTCCATGACGACCATGATCAGCGTCGTGGCGATATTGAAGGCCGCAACCAGCACGATGATCCCCAGCACGATGAACAGCCCCAGCTTCTCAAGTTTGAGGGCACTCAAGAAGGAGCCATAGAGACTCTGCCAGGGACGGATGATGTAAGGGAAGCCGAACTGGCGACTCAACTCAGCGGAGACCTGGGGGGCGAGATCAAAGCGGGTCACCTCAATCTCGATGCCGGTGACTTCGGCAGGGGACTCAAAGAACTGCTGGGCGGTCTCAATATTGATATAGGCGAAGAAGCTGTCGATCAGACTGCTCGGCTTTTCAAAGATTCCGACGATCCGAAACGGTTTCATCTTGGGGATCATGCCGAAGGGGGTAATGTTAAACAGGGGCGGGATGACATTGATACTGTCGCCGACCGTGACCCCCAGGGTGTTTGCCGTATCGAGGCCGATGATAATCCCGGGGCGATCAAGGTTGTCGCCAAAAACGCCGGCGGTAGGATCAAGACCGTCAATTTTCAGCAGCTTCTGGCCGAACACCCGGTGCCCACTTTCGACCCCTTTGACACTGACCGCCGCAACATTGCCATGGGATAAAAGCATCGCCTCACGCGAGACAAAGGGGGTCACCGAAACAACCTCGGGCAGGTTTCGCGCGGCATCGACCAGTTGCTGACTATCCTTGATCCCTTCACCAAAGCGCTGCGCCAGCACATGAGGGACGTTACCCAGGATCTGCTGGCGCACACCGTTGGTAAAACCGGTCATGACCGCCAGAACGAGAATCAACGCAGCAACACCCAACATCACCCCGAAGATTGAGATGAAAGAGATCACAGAGATAAAGGTCTGTTTGCGTTTGGCCCGCAGATAACGCAGACTGACAAACCATTCAAATGACATCAATGCAGCCCCGCCATGGTCAGTCGGATTCCGGCTTGAGTTGCGGAAAGAGAATCACGTCACGAATGGAAGCGGCGTCAGTCAGCAACATGACCAGCCGATCAATTCCGATCCCTTCGCCGGCGGTGGGCGGCAGACCATATTCCAGCGCGCGGATATAATCGGCGTCCATGGCATGGGCCTCATCATCGCCGGCGGCCTTTTCTGCGATCTGCTGGAGAAAACGTTCTTTCTGATCGATCGGGTCGTTCAGCTCGGAGAAGGCGTTCGCCAGTTCACGGCCGACGACAAAGAGTTCAAAACGATCCACCACCTCCGGGTTGGCATCGTTCTTACGCGACAGCGGTGAAATATCGGTCGGATACTCGGTAATAAAGGTCGGCTGCCAGAGCTTGGGCTCGACCACCACATCAAAAATTTCGGCCAGCAGTTTCCCCTTGCCGATGGTCTTAGTCGGTTCAAGCCCGAGCCTTAGCGCATAGTTTCGCAGTTGCTCAAGATCCTCAAGGACCGCCATCTCGACCTCGCCATATTTGACAATCGACTCTTTTAAGGTCAGACGATCCCAGGGCGGGGTCAGATCGACCTCTTTGCCAGCGTAACTGATATTCAGACCACCACAGACATCACTGGCGAGACTGCAGATCAGCTCCTCGGTGTAATTCATCAGGTCAAGATAGGTCGCATAGGCACGGTAAAATTCCATCATGGTAAATTCGGGGTTATGCTGAATCGAAATCCCCTCGTTGCGAAAATTGCGGTTGATCTCAAAGACTCGATCGAAGCCACCAACCACCAGACGCTTCAAGTAGAGCTCGGGCGCAATGCGCAAGAAGAGATCCATCTTCAGGGTATTGTGATGCGTGACGAAGGGGCGTGCCGTGGCGCCACCGGCAACCGGATGCATCATTGGGGTTTCGACTTCGAGATAACCGTTATCCAGCATGTGATTGCGGATCAGGCTGACAATGCGGCTGCGCTTGTAGAACATCTGCCTGACGTCGTCGTTAGTGATCAGATCGAGATAGCGTTGCCGATAGCGGGTCTCAACATCGGTCAGGCCGTGCCATTTTTCCGGCAAGGGCAGTAGAGACTTGGTCAGTAACTGGATAGACGAAGCACGCAGTGAAAGTTCATTGGTCTTGGTCCGAAAAGGCACCCCCGTAACGCCGACAATATCGCCGATATCGAACTTGCGAAAGTGGCCGAAGGCCTCTTCCCCGACCAGATCACGCGCAACGTAGACCTGCAGACGACCACTGCCGTCCTGCAGCTGGATAAAGGCGGCCTTGCCGAAATCGCGACGCGCCATAATCCGCCCGGCGATGGCATAGCGCTCCTGAACATTCTGCAGCGCATCGGCATCGCTATCGGCATGCAGATCGGCGACCCCGGTGGTCTGATGACTGGGGGCAAAGTTGTTGGCAAAGGGGTTGATCCCCGCATCCCGAAACGTCTGCACCTTCTCGCGACGTTGTAACAATTGTTCGTTCAACTCTTCCATGATTCTTCTCTATCCTTTTTAGTCGACTGAAGTGCCGAACATTACCCCTAGCCACGACGCTTCGTCAAGGAGAAAGCCGGCAGGTGCGGGTCGGAAATGAGCGGATTGTGAAGCTTGAGGCTGAGGTTGGGTTGCCGGGGCTGAGATAGACAAGCTTAAATTGACCTTCGAGGCGTTTCGGCATCAGTTCGACTAAATACTGGGGCATTAAATCTGTGGCGCGGAGACCAATTCAGCGGGAAGATCGAAAAGTCCTGCCACGCAACAGGGCCCGTATCTGCGGCAACTGCTCGCGGGTTGCCTGATATCCGTGGTCAATCAACATCTCTGCCCGGCGGAAATCGGCCCAATGATTTACGCCGACATCGGGACGGATCACCAGGTCGGCCTGGGTCAACCGCAGTTCAGACAAGGCATTTCGCGCCGCGGCATCGGCACGAAATACGACCCCCAAACCGCTACTGGCCGTTTCCATTTCAGCCAGATGGCAACCAACATCGACAGCGATAACGATGTCGGCACCGAGTTGCCTGGCCGGCATAACAGGGACGGCATTGATCCAGCCGCCGTCAACCAACAGCTTGCCATTCCACACGACCGGGGGCAGGACCCCCGGCAGGGCGCTGGTAGCAGCCACCGCCCTGCGCAAAGAGCCCGTCCGCAGAATAACCTCGCAGCAACTGTACAAATCGAGTGCAATGGCAGCAAAAGGGAGGGGCATATCTTCGATGGCAATCTCAGGCAACAACAGAGCAAAGCTTTTGTCAGCAGTTTCCTGGGAGACAAAGGACAACTTGGTCATCGACAGGGTATAGAATATTTTTTGGCGTGCCAGTTGTGAAAACCTGTAGAACAGTCCCTCTCCGTTCAATGGCTCGCGCTCAATGGCAAAATCGAGCCGCGACTTAAGAAAAACATCACTCTTTAAGTAGGTTTCCCACTTTTCCCGTAGCGGCCCAACCTGCGGTCGGGCCGCGTACATGCCGCCAATAATGGCCCCCATACTGGTGCCGGTAACCACATGAATCGGGATCTTTGCCTCCTCAAGGGCTTGTAGTACGCCGATGTGCGCCATCCCTCGGGCCGCGCCACCACCTAAGGCCAAGCCCAAACGTTTTTTTCTAAACCAACCCATCAGATTTCCTCCGTATAAATTACCTGACGCATTCTAGTCCTAATCGACAAGATCTGGAATTTATATTCTGATCTGCGACAAACAAATCGACGCATTTAAGTATATGCGTTATTTTAATTGGGGCGGCGCTGGCACCGCACCCTGATGGCGATGAGTTTCAGCTTGATGCTGGTCCAGGTATTTCACAATCTATCCTTCGGTGTCTACGCTCAGAGGATCGCCAGCGGGGTGCGCTCGGGGTCGGAACATATCGCGATCTATCGCGCTGACTATGCCGTCTCGCGCGATGATCGGATACTGTGGGAGCCGGAACTCTTTTTAGCTTAGTAACACAAGAGATTACAAAACCTTTTTTTTTCAACGGAGAGGCACGGAGAAACACGGAGGTGGAGAGTAACACCCTCCGCACTTCTCCCTCCTCTGCGTCTCTCCGTTAAAATGCTTTTCTTGGTGTCCTTGGTGCCTTGGTGGCCATAAACAGCGAAGAGATTGATATGTCCTTGATCAGCCCTCTCCCACTGTCCAAGAGCTATCCGCTCGGCAACCTGCAGATCGCAGCGGTCCAGCAACTTGACCTGCGGATCGAAGCCGGAGAGTTTGCCGTTTTGGCCGGGCCTTCGGGCAGTGGCAAGACCAATAAAATTGGGCAGTGTCCCTATTTGTTCTATTTGTTAATGTCCCCCTCACGATCGCCTTCGACCTTGACCTTCAACGTACGCCAATATATAATTACACCGTACGCATAAGTAGTTTCGTCACAGGAGAATCAAAATGCCGATTACCGCCTCCAAACTCCGCAGTAATCTCTATAACCTCCTTGGTCAGGTTCTGGAGACGGGTACCCCGCTGGAAATTGAACTCAAAGGGCGACAACTGCTGGTTTTACCCGCCGAACAGACCAGTAAATTGTCACGACTTGTCACCCACGATTGCATCAAGGGCGATCCGCAGGATCTGGTTCACAACGACTGGTCAGGGGAATGGAAACATGATTTACCTTGATACCCATGCGGTGGTGTGGCTGTACGCCGGTCTGGCGGATAAATTTTCGCCGCGGGGAATGAATCTGATCGAAAACAACGCGCTCTTTGTCTCGCCGATGGTACAGCTCGAGTTGCAATACCTGAAGGAAATCGACCGCATCAGCACCGATTCGGCGTTGATGCTCGAAACCCTGGCTTTCAGCATTGGCCTTGAGCTCTGCCCGCTTCCGTTTGGCCAAGTGGTCACCGAGGCCATCGCGGAAACCTGGACCCGCGATCCATTCGATCGCATTATTGTCGCCCAAGCCAAGGTGCGCAAAGCTCGCCTGCTGACACAAGATCGGATGATTCTGCACCATTATCCGCTGGCGGACTGGTAAAACTGGACACAGTCATCAGACCAGCCCTTATAAATCTTAAACATCGGTCAAATTCTCAAGCCGCACTTCTACATCCCAATCATCACAATCTGCGGCCTTCTCCAGGGCCTGTCGCAGAAGTTGCCGGGCCCGCTCAAAATCAGGGCGCAGATTAAAACGCTGTGCATCAATACTCAAGTAGCGCAGCCGGCGCAACATAGCCGTGGTGGCTGCCGCAATCTTCGGGCGGACACCTGGAATACGCCCCAGATTTCCGGTTTGTTTTCAACAAAAGTGAAAGAATCTCTGCGTTTTTCATTTCTGGCACTTTTCGCAAAAGAAGGTCGAGCGCTGCCCCAGCACCAGCTGCTGAATCGGCTCAGCGCACTGCAGACACCCTTCCCCCTTGCGGCCGTACACCTTTAACTGCTGTTTGAAGTAACCCGGTTTGCCATCTGACTGACGAAAATCTTTGAGCGTAGTGCCGCCGGCGAGGATTGCTTCGACGAGGATCGCCTGAATCGACCCTAGCAGCGTACGCGCTTCTGTGCGATTGAGACTAGCGGCCGCTCGACGCGGGTCGATTCCCGCGGCAAACAGCGCTTCGCTGGCATAGATGTTTCCCACACCGACCAGCATCTTCTGATCCATAATGAAGTTTTTGATCGCCAGTTGGCGCTTGCGTGAACGGGTAAAAAGATAATCGGCGGGCAGATCGCCGGCCAGGGGTTCAGGGCCGAGATGCCGCAAGAGGCGATGGGCCATGGGATCGCCCGACAGATAGAGGAGCAGGCCGAA
>JBDNGT010000414.1:0-3196 GCA_041689145.1 Geopsychrobacter sp.
CGGCCGTCGCATGGATCACGCGACGCACCACCTGCCACTGTTGCGCGTCGAACTGGTGCGGGCCGACCTCGGCATCGATTATACGAAAACTCTCGGCTTCGATCGCTTCGGGTTTTACGATTAGGGGTCCTGCGGACATATCACCTCACGCAATGCCTTGCTGGGAATCGTGCCCGTTTGCAGTCCGGCACCACCAATTCGCGGCTTGCGTTCAATCATGCCAACCCGTTTCCCGCGCTGAGCCGCCTGCAAAGCGGCATGTTGCCCGGCAGGGCCGGAACCGACGATTAGAACATCGAAATTATTCATTATAAACTCCACAAAACTTGCATGAGAAACTTATTGAATCCGGCATTCAGATACGAAATACAAAACATGTTCATGGTTTCAGAGAGCCCTGATCACAAACCGGATAGACGATGCAAGTTAAGATTAATAAGACTAGGGAATACCCCAAAGGACGCAATATTAAGGCAATGAGATGAACAAAGGATTAATACGCCTGTTTCTGCCTCTCTATGCTTTCTGAAAATTCCACCCATAATGCAATTGTACGAAATATGTTGCAGTGATTGGCTGACTTCAGACAGTCGGGGGCATAATCGATTGGTTTGCTAAACAAGAAAGCCTGCCAGCAGAGGGGTGGGCTGACAGGCTCTTGGAGATTCCTTGTTCGCAACACTGGCGTTATGACCTATACAAACTGAACCCTTATTGCAAAAGGTGGGGGTCGCATCCCGGTATTTGGTATCCCAAACGAGGGATTCACACAACCTGAGACTATAAACTCCCGATCAGTATGTATCGGCCCAGACGTACAAGTCACAACGCCAGTGCAACGAACATGTATAGAGCTTACAGCCTAGAGTCATTGGTGTCAAATTTTGCAGGCTAACTGGTGCCCTTGGTGATAGGCAGGATGCGGTCACACCCAGCCCTTCGCGAACACAAAAACAGGTGTAACTATTCAGCACAATAAAGCTTGACAGGGTTTTCGGTCAGAAACCGGCAAATCTAGCACCGTCACTTTTTTCTCTGGAACTACCGCTGTAAGACTGCGAGATAGTCATCAGTCCATTTTAAGGCAGTGTCTTTTGACAGGCCGCATGCAAAATATTCAGATTGATTATGCAGCATTCTGTGGCCAAAAAATCGATTTGAAAAAGCTGTGTTATCATTTCCCCATGAGCAACATAGAGATTGAACTATCAGCAGCGGCACCCTTTGCAACTTCAATCAGGATGCCAGCAAACGTTTGGAGTCCTTTAGCACATGGCTGACAGGTGAGTTGGCCGGATCATCTGTTCTGCATGCTGATGAGACAGGCATCAACGATGGATGAGAAGGACGTTCCATTCACCAACAACCAGGGTGAAAATGATCTGCGCATGACAAAAGTGCAGCAGAAAATATCGGGATGCTTTCGATCTTTTGAGGGCGCCACTGCATTTTGCCGGTGTAGAAGCTATATCTCCACATGTCGCAAGCAGGGACTCACTTCAAGTGAGGCTCTTCGATTACTGTTTGACGGCAAAAAAACCTGCATTTATGATGGGTGCTGAATAGTTACTCCAATAGAAGGCAGCCATGACGAAATTCCGATTAACCATTGGTATTAAAATGTCCCTGATCGTTGGATCCGTATTGGGGCTTTTGTACGTCGGCCTGTTCTTTAATTTTTCTTTTCATGAGTCAAAGCAGATGAACACCCTGATGGTCAAGCAGGCGCGCGTACTCACCCAGCAGATCGTTCTTACGCGGCAATGGAGTGCACAACACGGTGGCGTTTATGTGCTCAAACAGCATGGTGTTGAAACCAATCCCTATCTGTACGATGTTGGCCCAGGCAAGGTGATGCCGGAGATCGTGGATCGTGCAGGCAATGTCTACACATTGAAAAATCCGGCACTCATAACCCGTGAACTGTCGGAATTAACGGCAAAGGCTGGCCTGGTACGCTATCGTCTGACCAGTCTGATGCCTGTCAATCCCGTTAACAGCCCGGATGATTTTGAAAAAGCTGCCTTAACGCGCTTTGAGAAAGGAGAGAAAGAGATCGCCCTGATCGTAAAAAAGGATGGCAAGCACTTCTTCCGTTACATGACGCCATTGAAGGTGAAAGAATCGTGCCTTAAATGTCATGGTTTTCAAGACTACAAGGTTGGAGACCTGCGCGGTGGTATCAGCCTGTTTCTTCCCATGGACACAGAAATGGATCTGGTTGCCCTGTACAGAAATAAGATGCTACTGGAAGGCGGAATGCTCTTCCTTGTAATCATCCTGTTGATCATCATTGGCAACCGCTATTTTATCACATCTCCGGTCAAGCAAATTCGCACGTTTGCGCTGCATATGGGTTCGAATAAAAGCATTAGGCCGGAGTTGCTTGCACGCCACGATGAGTTGGGGGAGTTGGCCCAAAGCATGCTGTCATCCAGCAAGAAAATTGCCAGCTATCGTGAAGGGTTGGAAAAAAAGGTGGATAAACGCACGCGGGAGCTTGAGGAAGTCAGAAAAGAGCTGGACGAGCTTAGCCGGACAGACCCTTTAACCGGCCTGAATAACCGCCGCCATATGGACCTTGAGGCCCCGAAGCTCTTGGCGCTTGCCAAACGACAGGGAAACCCGGCAGCTATCATCATGCTGGATATTGATCATTTTAAGCAATTCAACGACATCCATGGCCATCATGCCGGCGACCAGGCCTTGATCCATACATCAGAAATTCTGCAGCGCCTGACAAGGCCCTATGATTTGATTATACGCTATGGAGGCGAGGAGTTTGTTCTTGTTCTGACAGGCCAGGGTGCCGGGGCGGGTCAACGAAGTGCGGAGCGCATACGCATGGAAATCGAACAACACCCCGTTGCCGTATCTGATAAGGAGATTCCTGTCACAGTCAGTCTTGGTGTGTATTCTGCAAAGGAGATCAGTGATCTCGATCAGGCTATCAAGCATGCGGATGAGGCCATGTACCAGGCTAAGGCAAGCGGACGGAATCGTGTATGTGTCTGGACAGCCTGACCCCGCCAGCCATTAACTAAATCCGCTTTGGACCGATAGATTACAGTGCAACGGTCAGGAAGTGCGCCCTGCACCTGACCCACTAAACAACCACCAGCTAAAGGACCATCCTTCCGTAGGGGCGAACACATGTGTTCGCCCTTTTTTGATATTGGTAAAAAACCGGGCGAAC
>JBDNGT010000415.1:0-21927 GCA_041689145.1 Geopsychrobacter sp.
CTGCGCAGGGATCAGTTCTGATGCTGTCATAATTGCGTATTTCAGTGCTTCATCACAGTGGCAATCGGTCGCCTGCCAGCCAGCAGCGATCTCCAGCACCGCCTCCCGGATGATCCGGCGCGCAGTGTTGACATTCTGCTGAATGATGGCAATCACGGCCTCGACCGACACATCCTCATGCCCTTCGTGCCAACAATCATAATCGGTCGCCAGTGCCAGGGTGCCGTAGCAGATCTCAGCTTCGCGCGCCAGACGTGCTTCGGGGATATTGGTCATGCCGATGATATCAACCCCCCAGCTCCGATAGATATTCGATTCAGCGCGGGTCGAGAAGTTGGGCCCTTCGATACAGAGATAGGTTCCGCCGCGATGAACCCTTGCACCGACCGCAGTGGCTGCAGCGGCTAACCGCTGGGAGAGGGCGGCGCAGACCGGGTCGGCAAACTGGACATGTCCGACGATTCCATCCCCGAAGAATGTCGAAGCCCGCCTCCCCTGGGTACGGTCAAAGAATTGATCCGGGATAACGATATGTCCCGGAACGATCTCTTCCTTCATGCTCCCAACGGCCGAGACCGAGATGATTTGCTCCACGCCCAGCACCTTCATGCCGTATATATTAGCGCGGTAGTTAACCTCAGATGGAAGAATCCGGTGACCCCGCCCATGACGCGGCAGAAAGACCATTTTTACACCATCCAACACACCGGTTACATAGTTATCAGAAGGCGCGCCAAATGGGGTATTCAGGGTCACTTCTGCGATATCGCTCAGGCCTTCAATTTCATAGAGACCACTACCACCAATAACTCCAATAACGGGTTGCGCCATCAATCTCTCCATAGACAAAGTTAAGGTTTCAATCCCGGCAAATTATTAGCGCCTCACGCCTCTCAAGCTTCCCTTTCAGTTGGCCACAGGCCGCCGAGATGTCCTGACCCTTACTTGCACGTTTGATCGCTACGATATCACGGTCGAGCAGATAGCGCTGAAACTCATCAACCGCGCTGGCGGTCGGGCGTTTAAATTCTGAGGCGGGGTGTTCATTGAACGCAATCAGATTAACCTTGGCGCGCAAGCCATGCAGCAGTTTAACCAGACGTTTGGCATCGGCCCGCGTATCGTTAATTTCACCGATCAAAATGTATTCAAAGGTGATCCGTTGCCGCGGTTCGAGAGGGATTTCCCTACAGGCCTTCATCAACTCCGCGAGCGGATATTTTTTGTTAATCGGCATCAACTGGTCTCGCAGTTCATCGGTGGTCGCATTCAATGAAACCGCCAGACCGACCTTAATCCGTTTGGCCAGCTCATACATCTGCGGCACCAGACCCGAAGTCGAGAGGGTCACACGGCGCGCACCATAGCCGCTGCCATCATCCAGATAAAGAATTTCGAGGGCCTTGATGACGTTATTCAGGTTATGCAGTGGTTCGCCCATCCCCATCAGCACAATATTGTGTAGAGGCCCGTCTTTACGCGAGGCGCAGACCTGGTTGACAATCTCAGAGGCTTCAAGGTTACGCGTCAGACCGAAGCTCCCGGTCATACAGAACTGACACTGCATCGCACAGCCGACCTGGGTGGAGATGCACAAGGTGTCTTTCCCCCCATCCATCGGAATACGCACCGACTCGACCGTTTCCAGATCACTGAGCCGGTATAGATACTTCCGCGTACCATCGCTCGAGGTCTCAACAGCCTCAGGCGTCCAGTCCGAGATAAAAAAGCGTTGTTCCAGCTCTTCACGCAACGCTTTAGAGATATCGGTCATCTCGTCAAACGAGACAACGCCGCGCGCATAAATCCACTTCACAATCTGCTTGGCGCGAAACGCCTCTTCGCCCAGACCGGTAAGCATCGCGGCCAGCTCAGATAGGGACAGGTTTTTAATATTAATCAGTTGATTATCGCTCATGCAGACTTCTTGAGAAATAGGTGCAAACAAACGCTTCAATATAGCCTAAAATGGCTGTAAATTCAACTTTTGGGGGCGCCATGACCGATGATGATCGTGAGTGCCCAGACATATCCCGTTGATTGTCAATAAAAACACAAAGAGGCCGGGATAACTCCCGGCCTCTTTGTGTTCAAACCCTGCTGAAACTTTTATTAACCAAGCAGTTCCAGACCGTTGAAGAAATAACCCAACTCAAAAGCAGCGGTTTCAGGAGCGTCAGAACCGTGGGTCGCATTTTCGCCGATCGAAACACCAAACTCCTTGCGCAGAGTCCCCTCAGCGGCATCAGCCGGATTGGTCGCACCCATCAGTTCGCGCCATTTATCGATGGCCCCTTCGGCTTCGAGGGCCAGCACGACGCAGGGGCCACTACTCATAAAGTCGGTCAATTCGCCAAAGAAGGGACGCTCAGCATGCACAGCGTAAAAACCTTCGGCCTCGATCTTGCTCATATAGAGTTTTTTCAAGCCGACAACTTTGAAACCTTCTGTATAGATACGAGTAAGGACCTTACCCGCATAACCAGCGGCAAAGGCATCGGGTTTGACGATTGCAAATGTTTTTTCTACAGCCATTGTCTATCTCCTCAAGAATCGGTTGTTGAGTAATTTGACGCGCATTTTTAGCACCAGACTAAATAGCTGTCAAGTCGAGCCAACGTCAGGCAACATCAAGCAACAGTCGGAACAATAGGCGAGCCACTGGCTGGCGGCCTTCGTCAGTCACCCAAAGGATCGACAGATTTCAGCACCCGAAGCAGCTGGATAAGAGCCTTGCCGCGATGGCTGATGCGATTTTTAATTTCAAGCGGGAGCTCCGCAAGGGTTTTGCCATATTCAGGCACGAGAAACAGGGGATCATAGCCGAAGCCCTGCTCACCTCTTAACTCGTCGAGGAGCAAGCCATGCAGACGTCCTTCGAATGTGCGACAGCGGCCTTGCGGATCAGCAAGAGCCATCACGCAGCAGAAGTAAGCCTGTCGCTTTTCCGTTGACACGGCGCTCAACCGGTCGAGAAGCTTCAGGTTGTTCTGCGCATCAGTTGCATCTTTACCTGCATAACGCGCTGAATAAATACCGGGTGCGCCAGCGAGTTCAGGGATGACAAGCCCGCTATCATCGGCCAGGGTCAGGCAATTTGCCAGACGGGCTATCTCAAGAGCTTTCTTGCACGCATTTGCGCTAAAACTGTTCCCATCCTCAACCACATCAGGGGCGTTCTCAAGGCTCGACAAACCGACAACCTCAACCCCATGGGCGGCAAATAGCACACTGATTTCGCGAAGCTTACCCTGATTTTTTGTTGCTACGAACAATTTCATCAAAGATCCAGGGCCTGATTTTGCAGGAGAGTGAGCTGCCGGCAGCCATCAAGGGCCAACTGACGCATGGCATCCATCTGCTCAAGGGTAAAGGGTCGCTCTTCGGCAGTCCCCTGCACCTCAACAAAATCGCCGCTGCCCGTAATGACGTAGTTCATATCGACATCCGCATTCGAATCTTCAATATATTCAAGGTCGAGCAGCGCAGTGCCTTCGACAATCCCGACGCTGATCGCGGCGACTGAATCGAGCAACGGCATCTTGGCCGGCGTTCCTTTGGCGACCAAGCCACGCAGAGCATCATAGAGGGCAACATAGGCTCCGGTGATCGAAGCCGTACGAGTTCCACCGTCGGCCTGCAAAACATCACAATCAATCTGGATCGTGATTTCGCCCAGGGCATCAAGATCGGTAATTGCGCGCAGCGAACGACCGATCAGTCGTTGGATTTCCTGAGTGCGGCCTGAGACCTTCCCCTTGGCCGCTTCGCGCATCGAGCGGGTGTGGGTTGCGCGGGGCAACATGCTGTACTCGGCGGTGACCCAGCCTTTACCCTGGCCACGCATAAACGGAGGAACCCGTTCTTCAACACTGGCGTTGCACAAAACCTTGGTCTCACCGAAACAGACAAGGACCGAGCCCTCGGCATAACGGGTGAAGCTACGGGTAAATTCAACCATACGCAAGGTGTTCGAGGCACGCCCTGCAGAACGTACAAAATCGGTCATCAGTTTATCTTTCGATTTAGGGAAAAATTCTTCAGCCCCCGGTAAAGAGCCTGGGTGAGTTGTTGCTGCCCGTCGGTACTACGTAACCGTTGCAGATCGACGGGATTCGTCAAATAACCAAGTTCAAGCAGGACTGTCGGCAGGTCTCCCTGGCCAAGCAGCACCAGCGGCGACGTGAAGATCCCAACCACCGGGACATCTGCGGCCATAAGCGCGGCCTTCAACTCTTCTGCCAGTTGACGACTGGCATCCAGTCGGCCAGCGCCGATATTATCAGCATTGCTCCGCACAAACAGCACAACACCTTTAGCCGCCGCAGTAAAACTCCCCTGAGCATGCAAGAGCAACCAGACATCGACATCTTGGTGGGCCACAGCCGCTAGGCGCTGCTCTGCGGTGGGTTCATAATCGTCATCCCGACTCAGATAAACCGGGATACCGAGGTTCATCTTGAGGATCTTGCTGAAGTGCAGGGCAAGAGCGAGAGTCGCCTGCTTCTCTTTGTAGCCATCGCCAGCGATCACGCCGGTGTCGAGCCCACCGTGCCCGACGTCGATGGCCACACCATGCAGCTTTGGGCCGACCACGATACTTTTTTTGCGCAACAAAAATGAAAAGAGTCGATTCAAAGGGCTTTCATCCTCACGTTGTTCAGTGTTTGGATGCAAATTTCGATAATAGATCGGATGATTGATCAGCATCGACAACTGACCAAGAATAAAATTTTCCGACACCCGTAAACGGCCATCAATGAAACACGGCTTCTCCTTTAGCGGATAAAAATTTTCGCCAATCTTGAGGTTCTGTCTGCCCGGGCTCAGTTCAGCCCAGCCGTTTGCGATACGGATACGGTAAATATGCGTGATTGAATCCCAGTGTCCACGCAGTGACACGGCATCAAGAACGTCGTCAAGGGCAACATAAGAGATACCGTGCAGAAGATAGACATCGGTCAAGCGCAGTGGCGGTTGGCCCTTGGGAGAAAGTTCGATATCCGCACAGCATGGGGTCCAGAGCAAAAGAATCAACAATAAACTGTAGAGCAGTTTCAACATGGAAGACTTCATCGTAAGAGTTGACTGTACTTTACCTAAAGAGATAACTTTCATCTATACTGCGGTTTTTGGATAGCTGTCAAATACTCAGAATTGTTCAATTCTCTGGTTCCAGTAAAGCGACGCCTGGTTCAGATTGAAGTCCCAGGGCCTTGATATAACGCCGGGTCAAGAGACGTTCCAGATCATTCTGACTGGCCTTATCCTCTGCTACGTCTCGAATCTGCCCCCCCGCCATCATGCCATGTCCGCCAGCGGTCCCCATTCCGGCAAGCATCTCTTGAATGATCGAACCAAGCCGGGCAGCAGGGTCGGTGGTGCGCACTGAGATCAACTCATCCCCTTGGTACCAGCCGAGCCCCATCACAAAAACAACCTGTTCCTGACGCAACAAAAAATCGGCCAACTCTGCGACAAGATCGGGATTCCCGATGCGATAGAGGTTAAACACCAACACCTTGCCGTAAAGCGTCGCATTGTTGATGGCACGGTGAAAAGTAGAGTAGTAGTCTTTCGAGACAGGGGGATGGCTCAGGCGATAGAGAATCGCATTGTTGGCCAGGGGAAACAGGTGAAAATAGGCGTCTCGGTCAGCATTCGACCATTCTCGTCCCAGATCCTGGGTTTCCGATTTAATCGCGTAAAAGAGACAGGTCGCCAAACGGGTCCCGATATAGACCTCCCGCGCACGCAGATATTCGTAAATAATCGTTGCCGAGGCTCCGTAGTTCGGGCGCACGTCGGCCCAATAGATATCTGAATAGTCTCGGCGCGGAGGATGATGATCGATCAACAAATGCAATGGCCGGTCGGCCGGATAGGAATTATTGCCGGACCCAGGCTGGGTATCGACCATACAGACGACGGCAAAGTCATCAAAGTTGAGCTCAGTGATCGGCACCAGTTTGAGTTCCAGGGCGTCGACCATCAGCCGATTTTCACTGCGCCCGATAACACCGCCAAATGCCACCACGGCGGTCTCCCCGGTGCCCATCAACAACAGGTGACGCAGGCCGATAGCCGCAGCCAGCGCGTCGGGATCAGGATTATCATGGGTCACGATCAAAATCCGCCCCTTACCGCGAACCCAGTCGATCAACTGATCAACGAAGGCGCTTCCGCAACAATGGGGGGCGACCTCAGGCGTCACTACAACCTTGTCAACCATGTGATTGCTCCTCAAGCGCCGACAGCGCTGCAGTGACCGCCTGTTGCGGAGTCGCCACCGGGATGGCGCCATCGACCTCTAAGGTCGAACCGAGTAAAAAGACGGGTCGGCCAGTTTTCAAGCCAATGGCAATCTCTGACAGGGTTCCCAGCGCACCCTCAACCGCGAGCAGAGCCGTCACACGCGTAACACACTTCTGACACTTCATGCTCAAAACAGGGAGTTTTATTGGTTCGGTCATCTGCGCCAGACTCCGCTAACCCTGCAGGATTTCAATGCCACTGCAGTCAAGTCGTTCAAGTCCGTCCAGAATACCCCAGGGATCGCTGCTGATGCGGATAACGGGAATATTGAAATGCTGTTCCAGCTCCTCAATCCGCATATCATCCAGCAGCAGATTATCGCCATCGTTAAATAAAACATCGGGTAAAAGCAACGCTGTCCCCAGCTCGGCCGGATCGATAGCATCGAACGCAGCAATAATATCGACCCCGGTCAGCAGCCCCGTCACGGTCACACTGCTGCCGAAGAATCTATTTTCAACCGCGACCACCTGGAGCTCAACCCCAGTTCTGGCTGCGAGCCTTGTGGCGAAACTTTCAAGTTCAGCGGCAAAGGAACAGCCGGTCACCAGGCTCACCCTCCCCAGTTCGAGGGGTATGGCATCGAGCAAGACCTCTGCAGCATCACAGCGGAATTGCGCCAGCATTCCTACCCCATTCTCAAGCTGCCAGAGCCCTTCATAGTTCTCTATACTCGGGAAGCTACGTGCCGCACGCAGATAAAACTCATCCGCGGCAAAAACAAAGCGGCTGCCGGTATTTTCAAACTGTCGACCTTGCGCCTGCTCGATAATATCCAGCGTTTTTGCGGCTAACTCAGCTGAAACCGCCTCTAATTGCGGCAGGTGGGAACGGTGACGGGTCAGACCGACCGGCACGACCGCAAGGGAGAGAATCTGTGGCCAGAAGCAAGCAAGATCATTAATGGTCCGCAGCAAAACCTCACCATCATTGAAGCCGGGGCAGAGGACAACCTGGGTATGAAGTTCGATTCCGGCAGCGGTCAGCCGCTCCAACATCGGGAGAATCGGTGACACCTGCTTACCCAACAAGCGACAACGGACCTCCTCATCCGTAGCATGAACGGAGATATAAAGCGGGGAGAGATGATCACGCTCAATCCGCTGCAACTCTTCTTCAGTTGTGTTGCCGAGGGTAATATACGAACCGTAGAGCCAGGAAAAACGGTAATCCTCGTCCTTGACATACAGGGTACGGCGTAATCCCTTGGGCAGCTGATGGACAAAACAGAAAATACAATGATTGCCGCAGCGGGTCGGTTCGGGATGAGCGGGGACCAGACCCGGGTCTTCCTCTGCGCCCAGTTCGAGCAGAGCCTCAACGGGTTCATCCCCACGGCGGAGCAGAAGGTTGACCGACGCCTTGGTCTCCAGGGCGAGAAAGTAATCAACAATATCTTCGACCGGCCTTGTGTCGACTGCCAGCAACTGGTCGCCACTTAAAATTCCAGCCATCTCGGCAGCAGACTGGGCTATGACCTGATCAATGGCTATCATGCGGATATCTTAACATCGACTTGCCCACTTTAGCTATGCAGCTTAAAACGAAAAACAGGGGCACCATCAATGGAACCCCTGCTTACAAAAGATATATCCGATGAGCTGCTAGTCGCGACCGCCATGCAGACGGAATGTTCCATCCGACGAGGTGATCGAAGCTATAGCATGCTTGTAAACCAGGATATCGCCTTCACTTTCTGCCAAAACGCAGAAGCTGTCAAAAGACTTAATATAACCCTCAAACTGGCCCCCGGACATCATGGTGACAGTGACTTTAACCCGCTCTTTACGGGCTTGGTTCAGGTATTGATCCTGGATATTGAATGGTGATTTTGGCATCATCCGCTCCTTCTTGGCATTGTGGCTGAATTAAATTATCAATTAATTGCATTACTCTATCAGACTCTTGGCAGGAATCAACCCAAATTGTATTCAGGTCCTTACGAAACCAGGTCAGCTGCCGTTTGGCATAGCGGCGAGTCTGCAGCGCGATTTGCTCACTGACAACGTCGAGCCCGGTATCCCCACGCAGATAACCGAGCATCTCGCGGTAGCCGAGGGTCTGCAGGCTCTTCAACCCTTCGCCATAGTCAGCAACCAGGGCCGCAGTCTCCTCAATCAATCCGTCAGCCAGCATGATCCGGGTCCGTTCAGCAATCCGTTGGTGTAGAACCTCCTTCGGCCACCCAGGAGCCAGGATGAGCGGACGGAAATGAGAATCCGAGAAGCTATGCTTGCGCTGCAGGTCCGACATCTTCTGACCCGTTAATTCGGCGACCTCAAGCGCGCGGATAATCTTCACCAGGTTGTTCGGATGAACCCGAGACGCCGCTTCTGGATCAACGCGCTGCAGATCCGCATAGAGCGTGCCCGCCCCTTCTTCTCGTTCCCGTTGACGATACCGGTCCCGCAACGCGTCTTCACCACAGGGAACGTCGGCAAGGCCACCCACCAGCGCGCGGATGTACAGCCCGGTACCTCCGACGACGCAGGCGAGTTTACCACGGGCATAAATATCAGCGGCAACTGACCTGGCAGCGATCACATAATCTGAAACTGAGTAGCTTTGATCCGGCTCGATCAGGTCAAGCATGTGGTGAGGAATGCCGGCCCGCTCTTCAGGCGAAGCCTTGGCCGTGCCGATATCCATGCGCCGATAGACCTGACGCGAATCGGCCGAAACGACTTCAAGGGGAAACCGTTCGGCCAGACGGATTGCCCAGCCGGTCTTTCCTGAAGCAGTCGGTCCCTGAATCACCAATAATGGAATTTGCGGCATCACATCAGCCTACTGACGCCGAAACATTCGTTCGATCTCGACCAGTCGCAAGCGTTGCATGACTGGACGGCCATGGGGACAATTGGCTTTAAAATCAACCCGGTCGAGCTGCTCAAGCAGTGCTCTCGCTTCACGCGGATCCAGCGCCTGGTTGGCACGGATGACGGAGTGACAGGCCATCATAATCAGCACTGAATCCAGCTTATCGGTCAGTCCGCCACTGCTTCCAGTCTGCTCCAGTTCGAGGGCGATATCGACGAGCAGCTTACCATTATCTCCAGTAGCAAGGAGCTGCGGGACAGCTTTCAGAGCGAACGATTTTCCCCCAAACGGCTCGACGTCAAACCCAAGCAACGCAAGCTCATTCAGATGCCCAGTGAGCGCCTGGGCGCTGCGAAAATCGAGCTCAAGCAGCTCCGGAAAGAGCAGGCACTGTTGTTCGATGTTCCCCTCGGAGAAGCCTGTTTTCAGAGCTTCAAAACCGATCCGCTCATGAGCGGCGTGCTGATCAACCAGCAGGAGGTCTTCCCCATCCTGACACAGGAGATAGCTGTTATGGTACTGGCCAAGATAACGCAAACTTGAAAAATAAAGATTCTGTCCCGCCGATGGTTGTTCAACCGCCAGCCCCATCGAAATAACGGGCGAAGAGTCCTCAACCACGGAGGAAACCTCAACGGTCGAACTCAGGGGGACAGGCATACCCTGAGACTGATACGCAGGCGCAACGGGTTCACGGATTAAAGATGTCTGAAGATTGGATTCTTCATGGCTGCGAGCTGTCGAAATCGAACCAGGCGGAAAGGCCTCAGCTCTCGATTCGTGGGGCTCAAGCTGAACCCAGGCTGCGGGTTTCAACTGCTCTTGCAGGGAGGCCGCAATAAAGTCATGGACCATTGCCTGCTCACGAAATCGAACTTCATGCTTGGTAGGATGAACGTTCACATCGACCTTGTCAGGAGCAATCTCGAGGAACAGTACAACGACCGGAAAACGCCCCTTCATCAACAGATGACGATAACCATCCATAATTGAATGTTGCACGACCCGATCCCGAATATATCGCCCATTAATAAAGGTATAGATGTGCGAGGAAGCGGAACGGTTCAAGGTTGGCTGACCGATCAAACCATGCAGACCAATTCCCGCCGTTTCATCGTTAATATTTAAGACTTGCATTTCCGAGAGCAGCGTGCGCCCGAGGAGCGCCGCGACCCGTTCAGCCAAACCTCTTTCGCGGCGCAGCTCGAGGATTGAGCGGCCGTTATGTAACAAGCGGAAACTGATCGCGGGGTGAGAGAGCGCCTGCTTGGTGACAACATCTGCACAATGGCCAAGTTCGGTCTGTTCGCGCCGCAAAAATTTACGCCGCGCGGGAAGATTAAAAAAAAGGTTGCGCGCTTCTACCAAGGTGCCGCGTGCCATGCCGACCTCTTCGGCTTTGCGCACCTTGCCACCTTCGACCCAAACCTCCTGCCCAAGCCCGTTATCCGCAGCACAGCTACGCAAGCGAAAGCGCGAAACCGAAGCGATGGAGCCCAGGGCTTCGCCACGAAAACCGAGGGTCGTCAGGGCAAAAAGATCTTCCGCTTTACGGATTTTACTGGTGGAATGCCGCTCAAGGCATAAAAAGACATCCTGCCGGTTCATCCCCTGGCCGTTGTCGGTCACACGAATCAGTTTGCCCCCCCCTGATTCGAGTTCGACGATAATTTCATCGGCACCGGCATCGATCGAATTTTCGACTAACTCCTTAATGACCGATGCGGGACGCTCAACAACCTCGCCGGCGGCGATTTGATTACACAGACTTTCATCTAAAATTTTGATCCGGGAATAATTATCCAAAAAAATACCTTTACTCAAAAACAACTGTAGCGACCGATACCCCCATCGCCACAGAGAACAGTATACGCATAAACTCGCTCAAGCCTCTTGAAAACCCTCAAGCATGGTGTCGATGGCTTCAAGATCTTCATGGCTGTCTTCAGCGAAACCAGTTGGACGAAGACTGTCAACGGTCGAGTCGCCAACGATCGGTTCGGCGGCATGCTGCATTTCAGGCCGTTTGAGCCCGAGATCCTCAGAGACACTGTCGACGATTTTTTCGGAGACAATGTGCTCATGACGTAGATAGGCTTCAAACAAAGCGTTGTCCGCGATGGTGTTAATCAAGCGCGGGACACCGCCAGCATACAGATGAATCCTATCGATGGCGCTCTCCTCAAATAACATTTCGGCGCGGCCTGCAACATGAAGACGGTGCGCAATATAGCAGTGGGTTGTTTCAACCGAAAGTGGCTTCAGGGTAAATTTCACTGCCACACGCTGGGCAAGAGGTTCATCGAGACTCATGGTTTGTTCCAACTCTGACAAACCAAAAAAAATCACATTTAATAGTTTTTTCCCCGGGATCTCAAGATTGAGCAGACCACGAAATTCCTCCATCAGCTCGCGACTCTGCATCATTTGGGCTTCATCGATCAAGACAACGGCCTTACGCCCTTCTTGATGAATTTGCAAAAGTCGATCATAGAGCTGCTTGAGAATTTTCAACGGATCTGTGTCGGGAGATTTTACCCCAAGTTGCAACGCGATCCGTGACAAAAGCCACTCGGGAGTAATCCCGGAATGGATCATGACCAGGAGAGATGACTCATACTTATCAACGGTTAGGGTATCGAGCATACGCCGTGCAAGTGTCGTCTTGCCGGTGCCGACTCCTCCGACCAATACAGCCAGCCCCTTATTGGAATCGACCGAATACATCAGACGCAAAAGAGCCTGATTGTGATGATCACTGTTAAAGAAGAATTTATCATTGGGCGCGTTGGAAAACGGCTCACGCTCAAGGTTAAACTGCTCAGCGTACCCCATGAACCCCCCGGGTCAAAGTTGAGTGTAGGTTAAAAAGATAACGGCTTACAGCAAGTGGTAACAGAGGCTGTTCTTCACGTTGAGATATCACAAAAAAGAGACCCGATCCTTGCTTTCCTCAGGCTCCTGGTCAGCGATATCTTTCCCGTTCGCTCCAGTCTCAGCAGACAGACCGAGGACTTTGCGCAGGTTATCGATTCGAACAGCGACATCGCGGAAGAACAGATCAGTATCAGCAACAAATTGAAAGCTATCGAGGGCATCGAGAGGACGTTCCCAGTTCTCATAAAGAGCACCGAGTTCGTAGTAAAGACTCAGCTTTTGCCCCTCGGCCAATGAGTCTCCCTCAAGAGCAGCCCGGAAGGATTCTTCGCCCTTCTCAAAATCACCCTTATCGACACAACAAAGCCCCTTTAAGGTCTGACAGTCAACAAAACGGAATGGATCTCGCTCCGCCTTGCTGAATTCAGCGACCGCGTCATCAAGCAGGCCCATCTCACGATAAGCAATCCCCAAATTATAATGGGATTCCATATCGTCAGCAGCAATCTGCTCATCAACATCAGTCCGGAAAACCTTGAGGGCCCCTGTTCTGGTGGCTTCTGATCTTGGAGGATCGTCGAGTACCGTAAAACCGTCAACCAGTTCATCGATTTCAAGCGTCGCATCAACATCAAGTTCCGGAAAACCATCTTCAAGAAGTTCAGCCGCCAGATCCTGCAGCTCGGACGATGCTTCACCCCGAACACCCCGCGTATCACGCCTTGAATGTATCTCATCGAGCTTAGCTTTGACTTCAGCGTTATTCGGGCACTGTTCCAGAATTCCGGAACAGACCTTCTCTGCATCATCAAACAGACCCTGCTGAAAGTAAAACTCAGCCTCCTCGAGATCGGCAGAGATATCTCGAACAGAGACGTCATCATCGTCACCAAGGTCAAAATCGAGGCTCATTTCATCGGATAAATCGACGCTGCCGACAGCAGGCGCACTCGAAAGATTGAGCTCAACAAACTCCTCTTCCTCTGCTGGCTCTTCGACCAGAAGTTCAAGCTCCAGTTCGCTGTCATCCTCCTCAAGCGGGACTTCCGAGATCAGGGAATCACCCAGCAGATCGCTGTCGCCAAAAGAAAAGACATCATCATCGGAGTCCATCGCGCCAAGGAGAGAATCCGAATGCATTTCTTCGCTGGTATATCCGGCAGCAGACCCATTCATTGCGGAGCTACTTGCACTAGAAGCGATATCCAGCAGCCTGTCTCCATCTCCAGTTATTTCATGGATGGAGTCAAGAGTACCCATAACTTGCTGATTATCGGGCAAGACGGCGCGTAAGGCTTCATACAATTCCTGAAGGCGCTCCAGTCGATTAATCTTAAGGAAAGCATCTTTCCAATCCTCGAGTTCAGCAAGGGCTTTGGTGTATTTTTTCTCATTGAGATAGCACTGAACGAGGCTTTCACGAAACTCCAGATCTGTCGGTTCAAGTTTCAGTAGCTGCAGATAGGTCAGTCGAGCTTTTTTGCTATCTCCCAAAGTTTCGTATGCCGCACCGAGCTTTGCCAAAAGCTCCGTATCGTTCGACCGTTTGCGTAACAAGGTCTGCAGAATGCCGATCCCTTTGGCTGATTCTCCTTTTTCAAGCAGAATCAGAGCCAAGCCTTTCTGGAGATCATCCTGTTGCGGAAAAAGAGGCAGGAACATCTGATAAAGGCGCAAAATTTTGTCATAATCACGCTTCTCTTCAAGCTGCTTCAAAACCTCCCGAAACTCCACCAAACCGTCTTCGATCCGGTCGTTTTTGACATAGACTTCGGCCAGCTTCACCTGCACATTGATGTTGCTGCCATCGATATCTCGCATTTTCTCAAGGGTTTTAATGGCATCAGCAACCATATCGTTCTTTTCATAGTAGCCGACAAGGTGTCGCAATTCGGCAAGGGCGTTACCGACGAGGCCCTGTTTTTCATTCAACTCAGCGAGACGATTGAAGATACTGATCTGACTGGGATCAAGGCGTTGCATCTGCTTATAGATTGCAATAGCCTTGAGGTAGAAGCCGTTACCGGCAAAATACTTGGCCACCGCTTCGTATTGCTCAAAGGCCTCACCGGCCTTGTTGATTTTGGCATAAAGTTCTGCCAGATGTTGGCGAGAACGGATATCGCGTGGGTCAATTTCAACCACCTTTTGGTAGTCTTTAATCGCCCGCGGCAACTGCTTTTTTATGATATTTTTCTTAGCAGATTCGAGATATTTTTGCTTGTTTGACAAGAGACACACTCCATACTCTTAAACTATCACCTAATCTATCCGTCAAGGGTAAGCGATTGCACCCGGGATTGTCAAGATAAGGGCCCTATTTCCGTAGAAAAAACAGCCAGTTTGAAATCATGCGCGCGAGAATCAACAAAGCCAATCCTCCTCGTATCTGGAAGTATTACAGACCTGTCATTTTTTGCAAGTCGGTCAGCTCGTCATCGTTTAAAACACGATATATCCCCGACTTAAGGTCGGCCAGATACAGCCCCCCCAGCGCAATCCGTTTCAGACGAACAACCGGCAAACCGACCGCCTCACACATCCTGCGCACCTGACGGTTACGGCCCTCATGCAGGGCGAGTTCAAACCAGCAGTTTTGCCCTGAACGGCGCAGTGCCGAGATGCGTGCGGGGGCAGTCATCCCATCATCGAGCTTAACACCAGACTCCATTTTCTTGCGGCTTGCCTCGCTCAATACCCCCCTCACCTTGACCAGATAAGTTTTAGAGACATGGTGACTCGGGTGGGTCAGGTGCTGCGCAAGGGCGCCGTCGTTTGTCAGCAAAAGGAGCCCCTCGGTGTTATAATCGAGTCGTCCAACCGTATAAAGGCGGCCAAAATCAGGGGGGAGCAGCTCGATAGCCAAGCGACGTCCCCGGGGGTCGTTCATGCTGCAAATGTAGCCGGTCGGCTTATTCAACATCAGGGTTAAAGTCTTGGTCGCGAAGCTAAGCAGCTCACCGTCAACCCGGATCTGCTCCTGCGCAGGATCGGCGCTTTCACCCAACTGAGCAACCCGTCCATCAACAATGACAAGGCCTTGACGAATTTTCTCTTCAGCCCGTCGGCGAGACATCAAACCAGATCGCGAGATTAATTTCTGCAGACGTTCTTTCATTACTTTGGTCGATTCTGCTCTATGGATAAGGGGTTGAGAGGCGCAGACAACTTTTAAATTAGCGTCGCACCCGCTGGAGGATCTTGCGATGGCTCAAGTAGTGGTTCAAGCATTGGATCCAGGGCCGAAAATTCTTTGAGCGTCGGCAGGGCACCAAGGTCCTTTAAACCAAAGAATTCAAGAAAATGTCTGCTGGTGCCGTACATCAACGGCCGACCGGGGACGTCCTTTTTCCCCAAGATCCGCAAGAAGCCCTTGTCAAGCAGGGTTTTCATCACACCACCTGAATCAACACCCCGCAGATATTCAACTTCTCCACGCGTAACCGGTTGCCTATAGGCGACCATCGCCAGTGTTTCCAGGGCCGCTTGAGAAAAACGAAAGGGTCGTTCCCGATTCAATTTGCTTAACCAGGGGGCGAGATCTGGATCGGTTCGAAACTGATAACCGCCGGCAATCTCAGCCAAATAAAACCCGCCCCGTTGTATTGCATAGAGCTCTTGTAATTGTCCAATAACGGGCCGCAGGTCAGAACGGGAGCAATCAAAAAACTGACAAAGACGGTCAAGACTTAATGGGCCATCGGCCGCAAATATCAACGCCGCCACGGCCCTGCAATGTTCATCCATAGCCAAGAGCCTCTTCGTCAATTATGGCAGGTTCTATTACAGCAGAAGAGACCGCTAAACTGAGCCATATCGGCTGAAACTCGAGGTTCTGTGAAATTTTAACCATCCGCATCTTAACCAATTCAAGCATCGCCAGAAAAGTAACGACCATCTCTTGACGCGTAGCGTCAATGGAGAAAAGATCGGCAAACGACTGCTGGCCGCAACGACCCAGCTGATCGAGTATTTTATGCACAAAATCTGCAACGGATAACTGCTCACGGACAATATCATGCACAAACTCAACTCGTGATTGTCTAAGTAGCTGATGAAAGGCAGCAGCCAACTGGTAGAGTCCAACGCTGACAGATCCCCCTACCTCTCCCCCATCACCGCTACTACCCCCATCGGCATCGGCCTCAAAAAACTGGCGGAGAAAAACCTCGCGCCTCAAGCAGGGCAAAAGATCAAGACTGTTAGCCGCATCCTTATAGCGCTGGTATTCCAGCAAGCGCTTGACCAGTTCAGCGCGGGGGTCGAGCTCTTCCTCATCACCATAAATCTCTTCAACCACAGGCAGCAGTAATCTGGATTTGATATGGATCAGGGTGGCCGCCATCAACAGGAACTCTCCGGCGACATCCAGATTAAGCTGCTGCATCTGTTCGATGACCGCAAGATATTGCGCGGTGATTTCGACCATCTGGATATCCGAGATATCCATCGCGTTGGTCTTGATCAGATGGAGCAACAGATCGAGCGGACCATCAAAATTATGCAGGCTGATTTCTATCGACATGGATTAGCCACTCATTGGCCACTCATTGGCCACTCAATAGAAAGCTCATCGCCTTCTCTACATAGATGTATTCATTCCCGGCTGATGTTTGGATAATCAAACTGATGAGCGGTGAAAGCAAGCGACTCCAGACATCGGTAAAAAAAATCAACATCAGCAACAGAACAAAGCCGAAGGGCTCCAGACGATTAAGCCAGAGGGCGTGCTTCCCCGGAAGGATACCGACCAGCACGCGCCCGCCATCAAGCGGCGGGATGGGCAGTAAATTAAAAACACCCAGCAGGACGTTAATATAGAGGCTGAAGGCTGCCATGATCCGCAGCGGATGAATCACCTCAAGAAAAAGTTCTCCGCTCGCCAGCGGGGTGGTTTCGAGAAGACTGATCCCGCGCAATACAAGGACTGATGCCCCAGCCAAAGCAAGGTTGGTCAGGGGTCCGGCCAAGGAAACCCAGATCATGTCCCGGCGGGGGTTGCGCAGATTACCGGCGTTGACCGGCACGGGACGGGCCCAACCAAAGCCAAAGACAAAGATGGCAACGGTGCCGATCGGGTCCAGATGACGGAAGGGGTTCAGGGTCAAACGCCCGAGCAAGCGAGCGGTCGGATCCCCGAGACGGTCAGCCACATAACCATGCGCGACTTCATGCAGGATGATCGCGAGCAGAGCCGGCACCAGCATAACCGACAATTTCAACAAAATTGCGTCCATCCCACTCCCTACAAAACAAGTATAAACAAAAAGCGCCGGTCCCTTAGGCTGTTCTGCCAGAATCTGGCTAGTTTCCTCGTCCAGATTCTGGCAGAACAGCCTAAGGGAGTCAACCAATTGCGCTGCCGATGACTCTGTGACACAGGGCTTGGCGATCGATCAAAGAGAGAGCTTTCTCACCAGGGCAACCTCTTCCTGGCGGGACGAAATCTTACCGTCGAGGCGGGCATCCAGCAGGCATTTGAGAATTTGCCCAAATTCGGCGCCGGGGGTCAGCCCCATCGCCGCGAGGTCATGGCCATCAAGCTCGACCCGTTGGTGCCGTAACTTGGTCACATAAATCGAAATGGCTCTGCGCACCTCCTCGACCTTGGCTCGCGCCAAAAGATAAATCAGCGTTTCAAGTGACAGGGGTTTGAGCCAGAAATAAATTTTACTGGGTGCCGGTTGGGTTGAGCGGCCACAGGTCCTCTCCAGAAAGGCCAGGGCCTTCCGCGCCGGCACAACCTCCTCCACCAACAGTTTTTGCCAGACAACCTTCATCTCCAATCGGACGACGGTCTTCTTCAGCTCCCGGCGCGGGAGACCGTGGAAAAGACAGAGGAGTCCAACCAGAAACGGATCGAGCTTCTCACCGGTATAAAGCAGTTCAAACCAGTTAAGCGCGCGCGCTGCTGCATGAAAAAGGCTTTCAGCTTCAGCGTCAAATTTCAAGCTGGACGAAACAAAGGGGAGCAGGCCAAGACCGTTGAGCCGCTTGAGTGCCGAAACAACCTGCGTCTCACCAAGGATGTGGCGTAGCTCATTGAGGATGCGGCGACCACCAACACGCCCGACAACCCGCATTGCGACGGCGTTCTTCAACAATCGCTCAGTCTGCCCGCCGATGGTAAAGCCCAGCCGTTGTTCAAACCGTACGGCACGAAAAGCACGCGTCGGGTCCTCGACAAAACTAAGGTTATGCAGCACCCGAATGGAACGATCCTTCAGGTCGCGCTGACCGTTAAAAAAATCCAAGACCTGTCCAAACTCTGATCGGTTCAGAATCATCGCCAAGGTATTGATCGAAAAATCGCGGCGGTAAAGATCGTGGCGGATCGAAGCATATTCGATCTCCGGCAGGGCTGCCGGTGCGGCGTAATATTCGATCCGGGCGGTGGCAACATCGATCTTCAGGCCGTTGGGACAAATGACTACTGCGGTGCCGAATTTATGATGAGCCTTCACGCGCCCGCCGAGTTGGGCCGCAAGGTTTTCGGCGAATGCAATCCCCTCACCTTCAACCACGATATCGATGTCAAAGTTCGCCTTACGCAGGAGCAGGTCGCGGACAAAGCCACCCACCAGATAGGACTTCAAACCTAACTCCTCAGCCAACACGCCGATCTTTTTTAAAAGTTGCAGCAGATTCGCAGGAACAATCTCGGGCAGCAGGCGGCCAAAATTTTTGCGCTTCAGTCGTGAATTTACAGCACCCACAGAGGCGTTTCGGCTGACCAGGTACTGCAACAGATCGGTCCGCGTGATGACACCGACCAGCTGGCCCTCATCCACCACCGGAATAAATCTTTGGCGCCGCTCAAAAATCATCTCCTGGAGTTCAGCAAGGTCGGTGTCCGGCTTGGTCTGAGCATAGTCACTCGACATGATCTCGCTGATTTCCGCCGTCGCCATCTGATGGTGAAGCGCCTTCTCAACCAGTTGCCGTGCGACGACACCGACTAATTGCCTGCCATTAAGAACCGGGGCCGCATTAAAATTAAAGCGCGTCAGAAGCTCTCCCGCCTGACGAATGGTCGCGGTAAGCGGTAAAGATTTAACCGGTGCGCTCATCAACGACACGGCTGTCATTTTTGGAGCAATCTGTCCTCTGAGGCCCTCTTCGAGTTGATCAAGCAATTGCTCAAGGGGCAGGTCACGCACCGTGGCTGAAGCCGCAAACGGGTGCCCGCCGCCACCAAAGGTCCGAAACAACTCGCCGACATCAACCTCAGGTAGACGGGAACGCGCCACCAGAAAAACCCGATCATCCATACGCACAGCAACAATCAGCACCGACAGATTTTCGATATCGATGATCTTGTGCGCCAATGACGCGATATCGGTCACATAATAATCGAGGGAGGCCTGAGCGATCCCGATTTCGAGCCCCTGGACCAGAATACGCCGGCAGGACTTCAGCAGGGAGTCCAGCAGATCAACCTGCTCAGGGGTCATTTCTCGCACCAGAAAATCGGCAACGGTCGCGAGGCTGGCACCATGTACCAGCAGAAACCGGGCGGCCGTGAAATCTTCCGCACTGGTCGAGCCGAAAAGCAGGTTCCCGGTATCTTCATAGAGACCGAGCATCATCATGGTCGCCTCATCAGGGGTCGGGACGATGCCGCGCTCGATAAAGATGCGCGCCATCACCGTGGTCGTCGCACCAACGGCCTCAATCCGCTCAAAACTTCCCTTGAGGCTCTCCTCTGCCGAGAGGTGATGATCGTAAATGTGCAGTTCGACCTGCGGGTCGCGAGCCACGGCGGCGAAAGGGCCAATCCGTGAGGCCTGACGGACATCAACCAGAATCAAGCGCCTGATCTGGCGCAGATCAATCTCTTTAAGACGCTTGAAATTATAGGCATAAAGAGTGGAGTGAAGCAGGAAATCACGCAGCCCGCGCTCTTGTGAACCAGGGAAAACCAAAACCGCCTCAGGGTAGAGGCGGCGCGCGGCGATCATCGCCCCGAGACAATCAAAATCAGCGTTCAAATGTGTGGTGATGACATCCATAAAAGCGTTCCATGTTCGATGTTGAAAAACTTAAAGAACCCAGAACCCAGAACGTCGGCTCTTTTGAGAGCTACAACTCCAAAGAACCGATCAGCTCGTTGATATCCTCGACCCCCTGGGCAATGCAGAAGGCTTCGAGATCGGCAAGAATTGTTTGCATGGCATTGGGATCGACAAAGTTGGCCGTTCCAACCTGCACCGCCTTGGCCCCAACAATCAAAAACTCGAGGGCGTCCTCGGCCCGCATGATACCGCCGATGCCGATCACCGGGATTTTGACGGTCTGCACCACCTGATGAGTCATGCGCACGGCAATCGGCCGAATACCAGGGCCGGAAAGCCCGCCGATGACATTGGCGATCCGCGGTTTGCGGGTCCGCACATCGACCGACATCCCGGTGATGGTATTGATCAGGCTGATCGCGTCGGCCCCGGCATCCTCGGCCGCCTTGGCCGTAATCCGGATATCGGTGACATTCGGGGTTAATTTAACAATCAAGGGTTTAGTGGTCCGCTTGCGCACCGTCGTAATCACATCGAAGGCGGCCCTGGGGTCGGTTCCGAAGACAATCCCGCCGTGCTTGACGTTGGGGCAGGAGATATTCATCTCAAGCGCCGCAACCCCAGAAACCTCATTGAGGCGCGCCGCGACTTCACCGTACTCTTCCTGGGTATTTCCGAAGAAATTGACGATCACCGGGCTATCGAACTGCGCTAGGAATGGCATTTTGTCCCGGATAAAGACGTCCACCCCGACGTTCTGCAGCCCGATCGCATTGAGCATGCCGCTGACGGTTTCTGCAATTCTGGGCGTCGGATTCCCGGCCTTGGGATTTAAGGATAACCCCTTGGTGACGATAGCCCCCAGCTGATTGAGATCGAGATAAGGGGCAAATTCCTGACCGTAACCGAAGGTTCCCGAGGCGGGCATCACCGGGTTTTTCAGCTTCAGCCCGGCAAATTCAACCGCCAGACGGGGCTTAGGGGCCGTCGCAACCATCGGGCTCATGATAGGACTCATATCAATTCCTTCTGTTCAGCATTCTTGTGCATACGCTCCCAGTCGAGCTCATGGCTGTGAAAGACCGGGCCCTGACGGCAGGTGCAGAGATACTGCGGATTCTGTTCAGAATGCTCACGCCCCTTGACGACACAGCCGAGGCAGGCGCCGACCCCGCAGGCCATGAGTGCTTCGAGCGAGACCTGCAACGGCACCTCGCGCTCACTGCAGATCGCTTCAACGGCGCGTAACATCGGCATCGGACCACAGGAGTAAACCTTGGCCTTTGGGTATTTATCGAGCTTACGTTCGAGAATCCGGGTAATTAATCCTGCTTCGCCAAGGCTCCCGTCTTCCGTCGTGACATGCGAAGAAACACCCAGACGCTCAAACTCGGTAACGGTGATGATATCTTCGCGACTGCGCCCGCCGATGAGCAGCCGGGTTTTTGAGCGGTCGGCCAGCGAACCCGCCAACATGTAGAGCGGAACCAGTCCAATGCCGCCCCCGACCAGGATTTTGTCACCAACTGCGTCATCAATCTCAAAACCACGGCCCAGCGGCCCGAGCAATTCGATCCGGTCGCCACTGTGCAATTCACGCATCACCTCGGTCCCCGAGCCGACGACCTTATAGATTAATTCAATAAATTCTTTTTCGGGCATCCCCTCACAATCCGCCGGTAAGGTGCCGATCTGAAAGATCCCGAAAGGTCGCCGCAGCAGTGGCGGCAAAGAGCGCCGAACACGGAACATAACAAACTGACCGGGCTGTGCGATCCCTTTGTATCCGGGGGCCAGGATCCGCATCCGGAAATAGCCGGGCGATATCTCCTGATTTGAAAGGACAATAGTTTGTAAATTTTTCATCTTATGCTTTCACTCCTCACTCCTCACTCCTCAC
>JBDNGT010000416.1:0-3899 GCA_041689145.1 Geopsychrobacter sp.
GATGGTCACTTCTGACCAATCAATCGAGCCATCATCATGGTATGGGTAGGGTTCGCTATCTGGTGAAAACGTAAGACGCCAACCGCCTAAAAGGTCAACCGCGAACTCCCCAGCCCGATCACCTTTCAATGGATGGGGGTTCCCCGCCACCAAATCCGTGACGTTTAAAGCGGCCTCAAGATCATCCATGCGAGTTCTGAGCTTGCGAGCACAGGCTGTCCCAAGTTTTCTCTGAGCTACAGCGCTTTTCTCGCAAAGGTCACGAAGCTTTTTATTCTTAAAATTAATTTTCAAGTGAGGACACCATTCTATACCAATTTACCTAATAGGTAAATGAGCAAAGTAAAGTATAAGCTCACACCGGAGTTATTCGGTGAAATACGAGAGAGTTTAAAGCTGCGTAGGATCGTTAGCGCCAGTGGTCTGACGAAGGAAGTTAATCGGGCCAAAATCAGGCTTGCCCCCACCCATAGCACCCCTAGCGTGTAATCCCCCTTCCTAAAGCACGACAGATTGGATGAGACAATGTACAGGGGGAACCTTTTCTAGTAAAGACCTTTGGCGTCTTAATGGTTGCGTTATTGAAAATCTGTAATCGTGACAAGGGCCAGATAGGGGATTACTGGAATTCCTGCAAAGCAAGAATGATGCTGTCGTAAGAAAGCAAAATATCCGATGGCTAAGCAAAAATCGCCAAATGCAAGGCGCGAAATTTTCGAGCAATGAGGCGTACTTACGTACGTCGAAGCAGCGAGAGAAATTGCAGCAACGCAGCAGTTGGTGAGTTTTTGCGACGCCATCAAGAATGGCTACACCAATTTTTAAGGTAACCATTTACATTTACATGTCGTGATTTATTAGACGTGCGTCAGGTTCCCGAGTCCCTCATAACTAGAGACCTGAAAACATAGTTTTTGAGTTGCCGCCCCCCATCTTTTTCTCTCCGCAATCAGCTGCAGAAGAAGCATGCCGTCATTGACCAGACGACCGCCCAGTACGTGAACGCCCAGCGCGAACAGTGGGTCGGGAAAATAGCCGGCGGTAGGACCCAGCACTGAGATATGGTCGGCAGCTGTGCACTGCAAAAGCACGTTGTCAAGGGTGTCGTTCAACAGTGTCGTTCCGGTACAGAGCACTTTATTGCAGCTGTTTAATTCGGTCACGTCCAGAGTCACATGCAAATTCGGATAACGGCCGACCAATTGTTCATTTTTTTCTACGATGACGAGTTCAGCATTTCTGCTATGTAGATATTTAAGCAGCGGCGGGAAAAACCCAACCATTCCCACCCGGTCACCATTCTCAATACTCATCAGCCCAAGGGAATCATCAGCGAGTCCTGGCGTGTACCTGGATATACGCATTACATGCTGACAAATGGCGTTAATGGACGCAAGTCCAAGCATGTTTTGGACAGGGTCTGTCCCCCCGAAAGCGCCTGCATAATGCTCAGGGCGGATCCCAATAAACGATTGTGACTTTAAGGCCCGGTAGTCCCCGGCACTGCTATCGGGCAACAAAACATAGCTTATGCCCCCAGCACCTCCCTCTAGCGCCACTGCCATAAACTCGCAGTCCTTAGGCTGACCTCCTGCAAAAAAGGGCGGGAACGCTATTCCGGCAATCCTCGGAATTTCAAAGCATGAGGCGAGCCCCAAGGCCATATCTCGCATTTCAGTCATAATACTCATAACTCACACCTTTCTGTCCCAGAAACCACTGAAAAGCAAGAACGGCCACCCCATTTCTGAGGCGGCCGTTCTTATGTTTGGTTATCGTTAGTAATGCGATCGGGCGGGCCCGTGTTGCGGATCTGATAAAGAAGTCAGGCTCTTGTTTCGGCATATCGCTTTCTCACCGCATATATGGCAGGCTCGCCTGTTCCTCCTCCGAAAATGTTCGTCAAGATGGAGTGCGTCGATCGAACCCTGAGTAATCAGCATTTCCACCAGGGTTCCTCAAAATCCCGGTATCGAGCTTTACCCACTCCTCTGAGCGCTTAAAGAAGTCGATCGCCTTGCTAGTTATCAACTTCTTTAACTCGTGGGGGCGTACCAGCCGTTTCTGTCCGTCAGTATACTTTATTTGGATCATCATGGTTCCTTCCTCCTTTAATAAATATTTCTCTTCCATCAATTATACACCTACCCACCCCCAGTATTTGGTTAGTTGTCGTGTAAACTTCAAAATTTAGTTCCACAAATTCTGCATTCTGAAGAAGCCCCTTGAACCGTATAGATTTATGACTACCTCCTGAATCAGTGAAGGGGCTCTTCACACCTCTCCTCTTTGTCTCGCCAAGTCACTTTCGCGAGAAGTTTGCCGCTTGAATCTGACATCCGGCGCCGCTTTTACCGCTAGACGGACTCGTTCTTTGATAATTTAGCTGATTTTCTTACATGTTTGTAACGATCTCCTGTTTTTGAGCGTACGAAGGCGGTCGCACCCTCGGTTGCGACTTTTATCAGGGCAATACTGCGCTGGTTCTGGCTCAGCCATAGGCAAACTGCTCGTAGGTTTTAGCGAAAGCCTGGGCCTGATCGTGAGCATGACAACTGAAACGCAAGGTCAGACCGTGGGCATGGCGGATAAAACGTCCGGCAAAATAGACCAACTCTTGCATCACCGTCTTAATCCGGCGACGCTGCTTTGCACGTCGTGCCTGTTTCTTTCCCATTAAACCGATCTGGCCTATGGCCCGCAAAATATTATAGGCCAACCCGGCACAGCACATGACCAGGTCATTCGTGGCAAACTTGCCTGATGGCAACCGCTCTAGATCCATATCGGTCTTGATTTCAGAGTGATACTGCTCGCAGAGGGCGTGCCCTTTGTAGAGTTCAATCACCTTATCCTTCGAGACAGTGAGGTTGGTCCACCAGCCTTCAATCTCGACATCGGGAAAAAGTAGCGGGGTGCCATCTTTCTCGAAGTTACGTTGTGTGGCCCGCAGTACGCGGCGCACCTTGATGGTCTTTTTTTCATCATTTTCGTCTTGGTAGGTGCGCTCGACAGTTTCGATCATGATGGCAATCCGACCTTTTTTGTCCTGCTTCACCATCTTGCCATGGGCAAAGACCTCGGACGCCCGGGCCGGGACGTCGGCTCGCCGGGGATTCCACTTGACGATGAAATCGACCTTCTCGTCGATCAGGGTCGTCAGGGTGGCGATCGCATCATGAGCGCTGTCCAGCCGCACCAGCAACGGGGCCTTGGTCAGCTGCCGGGCCTTGTAGATTGTTCGGAGCAGAAAAGGCACAAAACCCACTTGCGAATGCTGCGAACCAGGCCGTTGTTCGATCTCGAGACACCAGCCCTCCAGGCCCAACCAGGCCGCGATGGGCGCAAAACCGTTAAACTTGCAGTAAGTCCAGGAGACACCCTCTTTTTTGGTATTCGAATTATCTTGTGTGAAGACATCCATATCCAGAGGCATATGCCCCGTGGACAGAGTCGACATCGTAGCTTTGGCTTTCTTGAGGAACTCGACTGTGCAGAAGTTGACAATCCAGCGTGTCGCCTCAGCGACCATATCCATACGCTGGCGCAAAGTTTCAGGGGAAGGCACCTTCTGCACACCCAGCGCGGCAGAGAAAAACTCATCATCTTCCCAAAAGGGATGGATCGCCGCAAAGTCGCTCTTGCCCTGACAGAGCAAACCGAGATAAGAGCGCAGGACATCGGCCGTTGCAATCCCCTGACAGGGTGCCGCTTTAGCCAGACGTGTGGCCAGTGTCGTGTAACGGTTGATGGCCACCCCAACCAGCGCCATGCCGGACTGTGAGGTGTAGAATTCGGTGTCGGATTGCTCAATTTTGAACCGCGGAAAAGTCACAGAAAAACCTCCTTGGGTGAATTTGAATGCGGTTACAATATAACACAAAACATGAACAAAATCA
>JBDNGT010000417.1:0-4238 GCA_041689145.1 Geopsychrobacter sp.
TCAGCAAATTCTTGGCCATTTGACTTGACCAGTATTGCAGCTAGTGCGTGCTCAAAGTTTGCACCTATTCAGCAGATGTATGTTTTAGACGGGCAATCGAGAAAGCACCCTCCCCTAGCCCCTCCCATGAAGGGAGGGGGACAAGCTTTGCTCCCTCTCCCCTCTGTGGGAGAGGGCTGGGGTGAGGGGCCTCTCCTGAACTGAATAGTTCCTAAAGTTTAAACTTTTCACCTAGATAGAGGGTGCGAGCCTTGTCGCTGACGGCAATCTGCTGAGGAGTCCCGAATTCAAGCACTTCTCCTTGATTGAGGATATAGGCCCGATCACAGACGCCCAGAGTCTCTCGCACATTGTGATCCGAAATCAAAATGCCGATTCCCCTATCTTTAAGTTGACCGATGACCCCCTGAATATCGTGAACTGCCAAAGGATCGATCCCGGCAAATGGTTCATCGAGGAGTAAAAATGAGGGTTCAAGAACCAGCGACCTGGCTATTTCGACCCGCCTGCGCTCCCCGCCTGACAGGGCATAGCCTTTTGAATCACGGATATGCCCAATACGAAAGTCAGCGAGCAATTGTTCTAGACGTTCCTGCTGATTCGCTGGGCTCAAATCGAGCGTCTCGAGAATCGCCAGCAGGTTTTCAGCCACAGTCATCTTTCGAAAGACCGAGGCCTCTTGGGGTAAGTAAGAGATGCCCAAGCGCGCACGCTGATACATCGGCATCTCGGTCAAATCTGTCGTATCGAGAAATACCCGGCCGACATCCGGGCGGGCAAGGCCTACAACCATATAAAAACTTGTGGTCTTGCCTGCGCCATTGGGACCCAACAGTCCAATAACCTGCCCTGAACTGACTTCTAGATCGACCCCGCCAACCACCTTGCGTCCGGCATAACTCTTTTCAAGCCCTTTGGCCTGGAGCGTTTTCACGGTTTCACCTGTGCCGGCAGAAAGACGGCTTTAACCCGTCCATCTTTACCACTGGTGACCAATGAACGATCCTCACGAATAAAGAGGACAATCTCGTCTCCGGCGACCAAATTACGACCCTGATGAACCTCGGCCTTCCCATTCAATGTCATCACCTCTGTCGCCTGTACATATTTAAGTCTTTGGGACGTAGCAACCCGATCTCCGTCAACCACACGGACGTTGCCTTCGGCCTCCAGTCGATCAATTTTTCGAGTACCCCCAATCTCAACAAAAAAAAGGGTCAACTGATCGGCGTAAATGGTCATAGCGCCGCGCTTACCGACTACCTTGCCGTTAAAGAGAATTTGGCCCATCTGCTGATCGGCCTCCATCTGTTGCGAGGTCACCTCGATCGGGACGTCCGGCGCAGCCAGCGATTTTTCTTTGGCAGCCACCACTGGGCTTGATATTAATAAAAAAAACAACAGCCAGCCTGAATGGTTCACTACTGCCCTCCATTCGCTAGGCGCTCATCAAACAGCGCATGAACGTCGCCAAAAACCTGCAGTTTCCCCTGTGCTAAATCGAGAGTCATCCCTGTCCCGGTCAATGTGAGTTGCCGTCCCTGCATTCGGATCGGATCATCGGTTGTGGCCAGACGTCTGGCGTAGTCATAGTGTAATGTCTCAGACTGATATCGATCGCCAGAGGTCGTCACAATTCGTACATCCCCCTGCAGGTCGATCTGCTTCTGCTGCTGACGCAAGATTCCGTTGGCCGCGTTCAATTGAACATCCCCAAAGCTTCCAGCATTAAAAAAAGTCAGCTCGACTCCGGTCAAAGCCAGCTCTTCCTCCTTGCGCTGATAAGCAGCGCGGTCGGCATCAAGCACCCAGCTTTCGATTCCGTCTTCGTTCTGACTATAGTGAACCCTATCCAGGCCGAGATCGACGTTTTCTGGAAGTTTTTCAATAATTCCGGGTAACAACGCATCTTCAAAATGGTTAGATAAAAGCATCCCACCCAAAATAATCATCACCAAGAGGAGGGCAACGCCGACCATCCGCTGAGCTTTATACCGATCTCTTCCCTCAACAGCCAAAAGTAAAGCTCCTACCGATTTTCACTGAAATAGCGTGCCGTAACTTGTTCCCAATGACCACCCGCCTTAAGTAGCAAGTCACAGATCTCGCGCACCGCACCGCACCCGCCAGCGAGACTGGCTACATAATCGACCCGCCTGCGAACCTCCGCGTCTGCATCAGAAACAGTCGCAGAAAAACCAATCCGGGACAGGATGGGCAGATCAACAAGATCATCGCCAACATAAGCGATCTGCTCTTCATTCAATCCCGTTTGCGTCAAAATTTCCCGGTAGGGTTCCATTTTATCGAGAGACCCTTGATAGAGAATTTCAATGTCCAACTCAGCGGCGCGCCGCACAACAACCTCCGACTCGCGGCCTGTTATAATGCCGACCCGGATCCCAGCTCGCTGAATCAACTTAAGTCCGTGACCATCGCGCACATTGAACATCTTTAGCTCATTACCCGCACCATCGTAGATGATCTGACCATTGGTCAGTACCCCATCGACATCGAGCAGGAGCAATTTAATTTTTGCCGCTTTCTGCTGCATCAGACCACCCCTGCCCGCAGCAGATCGTGAAGATGAAGAATACCGACTGGCACCTTGGCCGTTTCATCAGAAAATACAAAAAGGGAGGTGATCGTATGCGCCTCCATGATCTGCAGTGCCTTGGCGGCCAGATTTCGCTGGAGAATCCGCTTAGGCGTTTTGATCATCATCTCGTCGATCGGCTTCTGCAGGTTATCAAGGCCGATCTCCATGACCCGCCGGAGATCCCCATCAGTGAAGACCCCAAGCAGTTCGCCGGCCGCGTTGCTAACGCCGGTAACCCCGAGTTGCTTGCTGGTGATTTCGAACAGAGCTTCGCGCAGCAGGGTACCGCCGGCAACCAGAGGGATTTCACTCGCGGTGTGCATCAGATCCTCAACCCGCAGCAGAAGCTTCTTACCAAGCGCACCGCCGGGGTGAAACAGCGCAAAGTCCTCGGCGCGGAAACCCCGCTCCTGAAGCAGTACAACCGCGAGCGCGTCGCCCATCGCCAAGGTTGCGGTGGTACTCGCCGTCGGTGCCAAACCGAGTGGGCAGGCCTCTTCAACCACACTGATATCAAGAAAGATATCCGATGCCTGCGCGAGGGTGCTCTTCGGATTTCCCGCCATACAGATCAACGGCAGCCCCATCCGCTTGATGACCGGCAAAATCCGGCAGATCTCCTCGGTTTCTCCTGAGTTTGAGACCGCCAGTACCAGATCTGTCTTGGTCATCATGCCAAGATCACCATGAATCCCTTCAGCCGGATGAAGGAATAGCGCCGGTGTGCCGGTCGAGGCCATGGTTGCCGCGATCTTCTGACAGATCAGGCCTGACTTTCCCATTCCGGTCACGACCAAGCGGCCCTGGCAAGCAAGGATCGCCTTGACCGCCTTAGTAAAGTCGCCGTTTAGACGCGGCATCAGGGCCAAAACCGCATCAGCTTCTATCTGTAGGACCCGACGGGCCGTCTCGAGCATATCCATTATCCCTTACCCCTGCGTCTTGACCAGAGAATCGATGGCCATCATCTGCTGCAACATCGGCTTCAAATCCTGTAGCGGCAACGAATTCGGACCATCACACAGCGCATTATCAGGATCTTCATGGACCTCCCAAAAGAGTGCATCCACCCCGGTCGCAACCGCGGCACGCGACAAAGCACCGACAAACTGCCGCTGTCCGCCCGAGGAAGCTCCTGCACCGCCGGGCAATTGGACCGAATGGGTCGCATCGAAAACAACCGGGTAGCCGGTTTCGCGCATGATCACCAGCGAGCGCATATCGGTGACCAGATTGTTATAACCGAAGCAGGCTCCCCGCTCAGTCAAGAGGATCTGCTGATTGCCGGTCGAGGCAAGTTTGCCGATCCCGTGTTGAATATCCCAGGGCGCTGAGAACTGCCCTTTTTTCAAGTTGATCGGCTTGCCGGTCTCGCCGGCAGCCACCAAAAGATCGGTTTGACGGCTCAAAAAAGCCGGTATTTGCAGCACATCAAGGACTTCGGCAGCTGGTTTAATTTGTGAGATTTCGTGGATATCGGAGATAACCGGCAGTTCAAACTCCTGCTTGACCCGTTGCAAGATACGCAACCCCTCTTCAAGTCCCGGTCCGCGGAAAGAGGAGACCGATGTCCGATTCGCCTTATCGAAACTGGCCTTAAAGACCAGCGGCAAGCCAAGCTCTTCACTGAGAATCTTCA
>JBDNGT010000418.1:0-3582 GCA_041689145.1 Geopsychrobacter sp.
CTGAGGTAAAGCAGATTTGTGAGGCGCAAGTACTACAGGGACAGGTATAGAAACCGGATAATTCTTCTCCATTGTCGTTTTTTCAGCGCTTTCCGACTCAAGCTCTTTTATCGGCGGTTGAATAATCGCGACTATAGGGCGATTCACGCTGGGATGATTCGCGGTTTCATTGGGTAAAACAACTGTAGGGGTGCGCGAGTTCGACCAAAAAAATATCCCGAAGCCGATAAGCAACAGAAAAAGGACAACTGACAGTAGTGGCCAAAAAATATTGTTATTTTCTTTACGAGCTGTGTGCTTCAGGATGTCACGGGAGATATCGACTCCGCCCCCACCAAGAGCAGCCTTCTCTTCCTCGAGCTTGCGTAGCGCTTTCAGGATTGAGCTCATGGTGTGACCACCTCTGTCAGTTGCGGCATTTCAAGACCGACCAAGCGATAGATCTGCCTCAGCGCCTTCTCGGTAAAAAGACCGCCCCCCTTGTAGCCGGCTACCTTCAACCGATGATTGACATAGGAAGCCGTATCTTCCGCATCCATATTCGTGAGGCGATAGCGCACAATCAATCGCTGTTCCAGTTGGCGTAATTCGTGGCGGCCGAGGACCTCATCCAGTTCAGGCTGACCGACAATAATCAATTGAAGCAACTTATCGGTTTCAGTCTCAAAATTAGACAGCAGACGGAGTTGTTCAAGCACAGCAGGGTCTAAGTTTTGGGCCTCATCAATGACAAGAATAACCGTTTTCCCATGCTGTCGCTCCTCAAGCAAAAAGCGGTTGAGTGACTCATGAAGGCTTGCGAAGTTGCTCTCCCTATCTCGGTAGGGAATCCCAAATTCACGATGGATGGATTGCAATAGTTCCAAGGCTGAAACACAGGGATTGAAAATCAATGCGATCTGGTAATCCGCCTGCTCAAGCTGTCTCAGTAGGGTGCGCAATACCGTGGTTTTGCCAGTACCAACCTCACCAATCAACGACAAAAATCCGACACGTTGCTGCACCCCATAAAGAAGATGAGCAAAAGCCTCTTTATGCTTTTTACTCAAAAAAATAAACCGGGGATTAGGTGTGATATGAAATGGTTTTTCTTGGAAACCAAACATCTTCAAATACATCGACGCTGTCCTGTCATTTAAATAAGGAAGTTCAAAAAAGAAACATATAGTTTATAGCACTGTTTACACAGAAAATCACTGGACGAACCAAGGCTGTTTGCTATGCTTTTCTCTCAATGTCGCAACTTATTTGAGACATAGACGGAGGCCGAAAATGGAGAACTGGAAGAAATATACTCATGACTCACGAATCGCTTATTTTTCTATGGAGATCGGAGTCAAAGCCGAAATTCCAACCTATAGTGGTGGACTCGGAGTTCTTGCCGGCGACACCATTAAGAGTGCGGCAGATCTGAAGGTACCGATGGTCGCGGTCACCCTGCTCTATCGTGGCGGTTATTTCGAACAACACTTTAACGCCGACGGCTGGCAGCAAGAAGCGGAGACCCATTGGCAACCAGAAAGATTCATGGAGCTCCTCCCGACGAAAATCCTGGTTACGATCGGCAAGCGGGACGTCAAGGTCCAGGCTTGGCTCTATCGGGTGAAAAGTCCAACCGGTGGCGTCGTGCCAATCCTGTTTCTCGATACGGATATCCCCGGCAACCACGATGACGACCGCGACATTACCAATCAGCTCTACGGTGGCGAGCTTGAATATCGACTGAAACAGGAGATCGTTCTAGGCATAGGCGGCGCACGCATCCTCAAGGCCCTTGGCTTTAACGTCAAGCGCTACCACCTGAACGAGGGACATGCCGCACTGTTGACTCTTGAGTTGCTCAATGATACGAAGCCTCCGCTTGAAGAGACCTGGGATGAGCGAAATTCCTGGAACACGAAACATGTTGCTAAACAGTGTGTCTTCACAACCCACACACCTGTCCCGGCCGGACATGATCGTTTTCCCTACTCACTGGTTGAAAAGCTGATGCCAGAAGAGGTTTCTATTGGGCTCATCAAAGAACTCGCAGGGAAGGATGAATTAAATATGACCATGCTGGCGATGAACCTGAGTCGCTATATCAACGGCGTTGCCAAGCGCCATGGAGAAGTATCGCAAAACATGTTCCCAGGTTTTAAGATACACGCCATCACGAACGGAATACACCCTTTCACTTGGTGCTCACCCTACTTCATGGAACTTTTTGATCGCTACCTGCCAGGCTGGGCGAACGAACCTGAGCTCCTTGTGCGTGTCGACAATATTCCTGATGAGGAAATCTGGGAGACTCACCTTGGAGCTAAAGCTCTTTTTTTTCAATATGTCTCAGAAAAAACCGGAATTGATCTCAATCCAGAAATATTAACCATCGGTTTTGCGCGCCGTGCAGCAACCTATAAACGTGGCGACCTCATTTTCAACAACCTGGAAAAGCTTCTAGAGATCGGCTCTGGGAAGCTACAGTTCATCTTCGGAGGAAAAGCTCATCCAAAAGACGAAGGGGGTAAAAAAGTTATTCAGCGGATCATCCAGATGGCCGAAAAAATGAAAGGAAAAATTGAACTGGTTTATCTGGAAAACTACAATATGGATGTCGCTTCGCGCTTTATCCCGGGCGTCGATATATGGCTAAATAACCCGATGCGACCACTTGAGGCTTCTGGAACCAGCGGGATGAAGGCCGCACTGAACGGCGTTCCCAACTTCAGTGTGCTCGATGGCTGGTGGATTGAAGGACATATCGAGGGGGTAACAGGGTGGTCAATTGGACCACCCCCAAGCGAAATAGATCAAGAAGTTGGACGAGCAAACGAGGACCTTGATGATATGTACCTCAAATTGTCTGAGGTGATCATCCCTCTCTACTATAATGACCGCAGCGGATGGATCAAGGTCATGAAAAATGCCATTGGCAAGAACGCCTACTATTTCAATACACATGTCATGATGAGACGCTATGTGACCGAGGCCTACATTCACTAGAGGATTAAAAAATACTTCCTTCCGGGTCAAATCTGTGATAACTTGCCGCGGTTCGAAAGACTGCCCCACAACAAGGAGATATACACAGATGACTAATCTGCTGATTGGACTACATGTAACTGTTAGCCTGGCCCTGATCATCATTGTCCTGCTACAAATGGGCAAAGGCGCTGAAGTTGGCGCATCTTTTGGCGCTGGTGGAAGTCAAACGATTTTAGGAGCAGCTGGTGGCGCCAGCTTCATGGGTAAAGTAACTGCAGCGGCAGCAGTTATTTTTATGCTCACCAGCCTCTCCCTGGCTTATTTCTACGGCAGCCCTGATTCCCAAACGATAATGCCAGCTTCAGTTAACGCCCCTGTTCAGTCTGATACCGGCGGATTTACAGGTAAGACTGCGGTACCGGCAGAGCAAGCCGCACCGGTATCAACCCCGGCTGAAGAGAAAAAATAAATTCGCAGTAAAATTCAGTTGACAGTCTGCAAATCGGTTCTGTATATATACAGGCCTTCGCCGAAGTGGTGGAATTGGTAGACACGCACGCTTGAGGGGCGTGTGTTCGTAAGGACGTGCGAGTTCGAGTCTCGCCTTCGGCACCA
>JBDNGT010000419.1:0-3502 GCA_041689145.1 Geopsychrobacter sp.
TAAGGCGGACTCGACTCTCAGCAATAAAAGCCTGAAGCCTTTGCAGGATATTCGAAAGCATATCGATGAAGAAAAAAGCATCCCAGCCATAGCTTATGGACTTAACCAACTCAACGATGCCATTGATAATTCGATCGGTCTGATCGAACAAGAAAAAGGCAGTGACGACAAAAAGTCCAAGCCGATCAAGGATTTCTCGCCGACCAGCGCTCAGAAAAAGGTCTATATCGAATCTGAGCAGGACATTGAGGAGTTTCTGGGTGACTTGAGGTCGCAGTTGCAAGCTGCGCTAAGCTTAGGTGTTCGTATCCGAATTAAATAATTTGAGGGGGGATTATGTTTCGTTTCATTCATGCTGCTGACATTCATCTCGACAGTCCGCTACGAGGGCTTGAACTTCCAGAAGATGCACCACTCGATCAGATCAGAGGCGCTGCCAGAAAGGCCTTTGACAACCTGGTAGATCTAGCGATTCAGGAACAGGTGGCCTTCGTTCTGTTGGCGGGTGATATCTATGACGGGGACTGGAAGGATTTCAACACCGGTCTATTTTTCAATAAGCGCATGCTGAAACTAAAAGACGCAGGCATCAAAGTCTTCATTGTTTCGGGCAACCATGATGCTGCCAGCCAAATCAGTAAAAGCCTCCGATTGCCGGATAACGTTTATATTTTTTCGACCCGCAAACCTGAAACACAACTCCTTGAAGACATCGAGGTTGCTATCCATGGCCAAAGCTTTGCCAGTCGATCCGTAACTGATGATTTAAGTAGCCAGTATCCGCAGTCGACAGACAAATATTTTAATATCGGCCTGCTGCATACTGCTTTGAGCGGTAGAGAGGGGCATGAACCTTACGCTCCTTGTACTGTCGATGGTTTGAAGTCCAAGGGATACCAATATTGGGCTTTGGGGCATGTCCATAATCGTGAGGTCGTTCATCAGGACCCTTGGATTGTTTTCCCCGGCAATATTCAAGGCCGTCACATCCGGGAAGTCGGTCCTAAAGGCTGCTCTCTCGTCACAGTCGAATCGCAAGAGGTTGACGTCAGGCATGTGGATCTTGATGTTCTACGCTGGCAGCTTTGCCGGGTTGATGTCTCCGATTGCCGCAATGAAGACGAAGTTTATGAACGAACTCAGGTCGAACTTGAAAAAGCCCTTGCCGCAGGTGATGGTCGTCCGGTTATCGCGCGGCTGGAATTGCACGGGCTCACCGAAGCTCACCAAAACCTCCAGGCCCATTCAGCATATTTAGCAGAAGAATATCGCAACCTGGCTCTTAATCTTGGAGGGCAAGGACTCTGGCTTGAAAAGGTGCGCTTCAAGACCAAAGAAAAGAGGGATATTGAAGCTGTTATCCAGGGAGATGATGCGCTTGGAAGTCTGGTGCAAAATCTTCTTGCCCTTGAAATTGATTCAGACAAGATACGCGAGATTGACCCCGAGTTCGATACCTTCATCAACAAGCTGCCAGCAGAACTTCGTGGCGGCGACGATCCCTTCGATCCCTTGGCCACTGAACAGTGGGAAGAGATCCGCTCAGAGGTCAAAGACCTCCTGATTGCTCAACTTCTGGAATCGGGAGGTGCCAAATGAAAATCAAACGCCTGGACCTTAAGGCTTATGGTCACTTCACCGATTTTGCCATCGACTTTCAATCCGACACACCTGGTTTGCATATCATCTATGGTCCGAATGAGGCAGGTAAGAGCACCTCTCTCAGAGCGCTGCAAGGTCTTCTTTACGGCATTCAAGCGCGGACGCCAGATAATTTCCTGCACGATTACAAAAAACTCCGTATCGGCGGCCACCTGGAAAACTCTGACGGTCGAGAATTATCTTTCTGGCGCCTGAAGAAGAATCATGGTGACCTGCTCGATGCAGATCAGAACACGATTGATCAAAGCGTCTTGGCGGAATTCCTTCATGGGATAGAGGCGCCTCTTTTTAGTTCCTTATTTGGCATTGACCACGAAACGCTTGTTACCGGTGGAGATGATATTCTCAAGCAGAGAGGGGATATAGGTCAGGCCCTTTTCTCGGCAGGTGCTGGGCTGTCTTCTCTGCACGGCATAATTGAGACCTTGGATAAGGAGTGTGAGAGCCTTTTTAAATCTGGTGGGAGTAGGCCTGAATTGAATCAGGCGATCAGGGATTATCAGAATATTAAAAAGGAGATCCGCAACCTGACCCTTTCAAGCAGTGCCTGGAAAGAGCAGCAGGATATTGTTGAGTCAGCGACCAGTGATTTAGAAAAGGTTGAGACGGCTAGGCAGACAATAGGTTCCGAACTTGAGCGATTGAGACGCTTGCAACGTGCTATTCCGAATCTGGTAAAACGGGGCACTCTAAAAGTGAAACTGACAGAGCTGGGCGATCTGGGTTATTTGTCGACTGAATTTCCGGATCGGCTTCAGTCTGTTCTTGCTGATCGGAAAAGTGTTGAGCAGACTCTGATAGATGCCAGATCACGTAAAGAGATGTTGGGTCAAAAGTATAGTGACGTCAGCCCTCGCCAGGACTTCCTCGATCAATCCGAGTCCATTGACGCTCTTCATCAGCGCTTGGGTGTACAGCGGCAGGCCCAAAACGACCGGCCCACGATTCATGATGACCTTTTGCAATGTCGCACTAAAGCGGAAACTTTGCTTAACCAGGCGGCGCCGTCCCTTGATCTGTTTCAAACCGAAAAGATCAAAGCCCTGCTTGCAAAAAGACAGCAGATTCTTACTCAGGGGAACCGATTCGCTGGTCTTGATCATGGGCTGATTCAAGCGAAAGAGAACCTCGCGGCCTTATCCATTGATTTTAAAAAGGTTAAAGATCAACTTGAAACTTTGCCAGCAGTTGGTGATTTGCGGGGGTTGGCCGCCGCAGTCACTTCAGCACAGAAGGTGGGGGAGATCGATACCGTTCTGCGTAACAGCGAACGAGATTCCCGTCTTTTGCTTTCTAATGCTGAAGACGACCTGAAAACTATTGGCATCTGGACCGGAAGCTCGGAAGGATTCTCAACCCTCCCTTTGGTTTCGACCGATACTATCGAGACTTTCGTTGACAGCTTTCGAAATTGCGCGGATGAGCGTCGTAAGAATCAACAGGACCAGAAGGACGTGAAAGAAGAGTTGGACCGAGTCAGGTGTGATCTCAAAGTGATCGAAAAGACCGGTACCGTAGCGACTGAAGATGATTTGGTTCAGGCCCGAGAGCGCAGAGACCAAGGCTGGCAGTTGGTTAAACGGGTTTGGCTCGATGGTGAATCGATTCCTGGTGAAATTAGCGCTTTCGATAATACCCAAGACCTGCCGGAAGCCTTTGAGGATGGCCTGCGTATAGCAGATGAGCTTTCGGATCATTTGCGTTCAGCAGCCGACCGGGTTCATCACTATGCAAGCCTGTTGGCCGAAGCTGAAAAGTTTGAAGAACAGCAGCAGCGATACCAAGATGAATCGACAACGCTCGAAGAGCAGCAAGCCCAGCTTGAGCTGAAATGGCAGGA
>JBDNGT010000420.1:0-3385 GCA_041689145.1 Geopsychrobacter sp.
GAAAACGAATGTTCCAGTGTAGTTTAAGACAACCATAGAATAACGCAAAATTCTTGTATATGGGGAAGAGAATTCTCTATCAGATCTTTATATTTATAGTTGAGTTTTCAGGAATCGGAATAAAAAGACCCCTATCACGGAGGGGGGTCGGGGTCTATAGCGGGTGGTTTTCAGTCCCCCCAGCAAAGGTCCAGATTATGGAATCACTACTCACGGGCTCCGGCACAGAAACTCTTTGTACCCTGGATGATTTCCGGGGCCTATCTCTCGTTGATCTTGAAAGGCTGAAGATTCTTAGAGTTGCCATCCAGAGTGAGGGGCAGCTTTACCCCGGCGATGCTACGGAAATGCACTCTGAGGTTTTCGGACGCAATAATCTGTTTGGATCAGAGGTCGAGCTAGGGTGGGTTACGTCTGCAGGGACATTCCTCACAAGAGCCGAAGCAGCAGAGTGGGTAAGGCTGAACACTCCGGACGTTCACAAGAGGCTCAAGGATGGCCTTGAACTGGAATCTGTAGACTACGGACAGGCCGCAAGGATACCAAGAAGAAAACGCTGATCGGGCCAGACCCCGGCCTTGAGAGTCATAAAAAAGAGACCACTCAACTATGACAAGGTTATGAAAATGAGAATTCTAATATCAACGATCAGTCTGCTAGCAATGCTTCTTTTAGGTGTAACAACATCTTTCGCTGCAACCTACTGGAAAGTACAAGAAGCAACGGCACAAATGCCCTTTACAATAAAAGGGGAAAAAGAATTGGTTTTGTGTGATTTTGTTGTAGCCTTATTCAGCAACAGCAAGTGCCAAAGTAAAGTAGGATTAATTATTTTCAAGAGCCATGATGCTGACCATGATACTGATCTTGGTGATTTCGTTGGTAGTAAACCTACAGAGAATATGGTCTTAGACTTAGATGGGGTAAAATACTCAGGTAAAACTTACTTATTTTCATATACAAATGCTTTTGAGATTATAATGCACGGTACACCTGAAATTTTGAACAAAATAAAAGATTCTAAATCAGCGACAATAAGCATTTCGGAAGGTGGAACATCTTTTAAGTTCCCCCTAGAGGGGGCAAACGCAGCTATAAATAAAGCATCTCAGAATTGTTACAATCGCTAATCCTAAAAGTAATTTGTTTGGAAACAAAGAAAAGCTCACACCCATTGACGCAAATCAATTTTTTCGTTTTTTAAAGAAGCTGTTATATTGTATTTTTTTTGTAAAAAGATTTTTGCAACTTCTAGGGACTCACTGGATACGGTTATCACAAAAGGATTCTTTACCCCTGTCCAGCGCGCCTTGCCTGGTGGCGCGAACTCCATCCGACCTAAGGCCAAAGCCACAATATTTAATTGGCATAATCTGTCTTTACTGTTGAATAGATCAATAAACCTGTCTGATGAGACACCGGACTTAGATGCTCTCATCCCCATTCCAATAATCTCCCTAGCAACAGATACCTTCTCAAGGTCAGACAATCCCCCGATTATTATCTCTGCTAAGTAAGCATTTTGCGCAGCTTCAATTCCTGTTCCACCACCAAAAAAAATATTTCCCAAAAAACCCACACCTACCCCCTTTTACGTTGCAACTATATTTAGGTAAACTCCAAAAACAAAAAAATAAATCTATGGATGGGCTATTAGCTGTAGTTACAGTCATACGCTGCAGGGTTTTCATTACTCGTCAAGAGATTCCATAAAACAATCACAATCAATATAGGTTTTGTTTGAAATTGTTTGATTAATGTCCTCTTTACCAGTTTTGAGAATTATTAAAGCAGCCCCCTTGATTGATTCCATGAAAATGATTTTCTCACAATGCACCGCATAGGGATAAAGTATACATAATTTCAACAGAGCTGCTTCGTATATGGTTATAAGGGTACCGTCTGAATAATTGAGATAGTAGTTGTCTACCTCTTTATCCATTTCTTTTCTTACTTCTGGGTGTACAGATTTTATTTTAACTCCTGATTTAATAATTAATTTATCTGATTTTTTGTGTATTAATTCTCGCTGCTTTGTTGCTGTTTTTACAGCTTTAAAAAGTATACTATCTAAATCCATAGTATTTCCTCCTTGGTAAAGAATTTAAAATAAGTCTGTTTATAAATGCCTGACGTTGACAAATTATGATTTTCAATCAGAGCAATCACCAAATGTCTTGCTGTATATGTTTGCGGTTCCGCAGGAGTAAACACAGCGCTTCCACGCTGTTTTATTTACGTCATAAATAAGCCCTTTGCATTTCTCTGGGGAATAATCGGCCCAGCAATTTAGGAGGTCCGCGCCCCTCTCGCCCTCGCACTCTTCCCTACAGGTTCCGACGACACCATTCAGGTAGTCCGAGTTCTCGTTAGCTATTGAAGCATTGGGAGTCATTAAAAGGATGTTAAATAGGATGATCGTTGTGGCTATAGACTTTGAAAGCATATTTGCGCCCCCCTGATGCTCGTGTGTCACATTAGTGAAAAAGTATCCCAGTCAACCGAACCTGTCAAACGCCTTGCAAATTATAGCGGTAACGTAAGTTACACAAATTGAGAGGTGTAATGCACTTGTCGTGTAAGGGTATAAATAATGCCTGGGGCCTTTCATCAAACCTTCCCCATCACCCCCTTCCAGGAAACGGCCCTCCGGGTTTTTTCATTCAACACGCGACCCCCTACCAGCAAACCTACTCTCTTTTCCTTCGAAGGCTACTATCCATACGGGTCTTGATCGTGTGGCAGTCGTCACAGAGCGTGGCAAGGTTGCTTGTTGAGGTACTCCCGCCGTACATAAGCGCCCAAATATGGTCAACCTCAAGCTGTTTAGTGCTGCCACAGATGATGCAGCGGTTTTCGTCCCTGGCTCGGATCTTTCTTTTCATGCTGCCCGACACATCACGATCATATTTGACAAGGCCGCAGTCGAAGACCCCAACGTTTTCATTGGCCTGGCGGAAATACTTGGTGATCCTGCTTGATCTTTCGGTTGATGTTAGGGCCCTGGCGGGCGTGTCGTAGGTCTTAGGGCCAAGGGTGGGCCCCTTGTCTCGGTGGCTGTGTTAAATTCCCGTCTTACGGTTGAGATGCCCGCCGCTAGAATCGAGCCCGCCACCATGCGCGAAGGTGTATGTGTTAGGTATTACGAGGAAAATAAGGATGAGTAGCGTTGTGAGCCTGTGATGAATTGGTTCTAGATGCACGGCTTGCTTACACTAGCTAGGTAATGCAGGAAGGGGCCTAGCCCTGCCCATTACCCATAAGTCATCTCATACAACCTCAACCACTTTCCCACAGTGAGAAGCCAACACACATAAATTGAAATTCAGTATACCCTTGCCATAGCAGTTGATGCCCGGGAGGCGGATCATTGCTTCGTCCGAGA
>JBDNGT010000421.1:0-1428 GCA_041689145.1 Geopsychrobacter sp.
ACTCGTAGCATTCGCCGTTACGCTGCAGGTAAGACTGGGCCTCCAGCAGATTGAGTGCCTCACGGACCGCCTTTTCGTGCTTCTGGATATCGATGTCGGCCCGATCGATGAGCAGGATGGCAACGTTGCGCGGGGTCGCTTTAAATTCACGGACCCATTTGAGCAAAAAAAGCGCCTTGATCACCTGTACAGCAACAGGATCTTCGAGCTGCCGTGCTGCCTGCTTGACCGAAGTCTGAATGTCACCACGCAGGGATGCGGCAACACCTTCAAACATCAGATCAAAGGTTGCCAGTCGGCCGATCTCCTGGTTGTGGATCTCCTTTGCCACCTCTTGGAAGACGGCCAGCATCGAACGCTCACCGACCGAGGTGTGCTTACCCGTGAACGCGTCGTGGCGGGAGAGTTGCTCTATCGCCCGCTGGAACAGGTCAAACTGGTAGGGATGGAAGGGGTAGTAGTCGCAGAACTCATCGCTGCCGCGCCAGCCTTTGTATTCGACAGAGCCATCCGCAAACCGGTAGAGGGTCTTGAAATTGTCTTTTTCCCGGTCGTACTCGGCTGTCAGGACTTCCGGTTCGGCTTCCTTCTTGGCCAGAAGGCGCTTCTGGATAACTTCGCGGACATCCGCACCAGTCAGAGTGAGGCGCGTTTTGAACCGACCTTGAATCTTAGTAAAATCATCCCCATCGTTTTTCTTCAATTGGCCAAGAACACTTCTCAAATCTCCCTGAGAAGTTACGATGACCCATGCCCGCCCGTTGCATTTTGTCGAGAGCGTTTCAGCGACGGTCTGCAGATTCAGCATCAGCTGGGTGTCCTCGCCGATAAACTGTCCGACTTCATCGACAAAAAAGTTCAGCCGAAAATCTGGTCCCTGGGTATCAATATACGCCTTGACCCGGTTGCCGAAGTCCTCAATGGAGACGCGGTAATTGGCCCGCAGCCGATCGAACAGCCGCAGCCCTTCGTCATACGCCTTATCGAAATGCTTGGCATAGACCTCGGCGAAGGTTTCGTTTTCCAGAGTCTCGATGACTGGCAGGTCGTGCTGCCAGGTCCGCTCACTGTGCTGAGCATAGGCTTCACGGAAACCATCAAGCTCGCCACGTGAATCGAGGTCGTACTCGAACCGGGCGATGTGCCCTTGATTGGCAAAGTAACCCTGGAGTTCGTTGAGGACTTTTATGAAAACTTCAAGGATCGGCGAACCCTGGTCGCCACCTATGGAGTCAGACTTCTGGTCAATGTTGAAGAGGATACTGCGGGAGGGGATCTTGGCCGCCCGGTTCAAAGCACCCCGAAGAATTTCATCTTCAACCTTGGGGAGAAAAATATCAGCGGCATTTTCCCCGCCGGGTAGCGGATGATCATCCAGTATCAACGAAAGCATTTTCAGCAGGTGAGATCTACCAGAACCAAAAAAAC
>JBDNGT010000422.1:0-9068 GCA_041689145.1 Geopsychrobacter sp.
GTGGCATGGGTGAAGTATAGCAGTGCCTAGGGATTTGTCAAGAACGTCCCTCATTTCCACGGATTGGTATCCAACCCCTCGGGGCGCACGATGTAGCGCCGCACCAGCAGTCCGCCGAGCATGACAATAGCCACCAGACCGGCGATGTCGAGCACCAGCGAGAAGAGCAGATAGAAGTTCCCCTTCAGGAACTTGATGCCGAACAGCAGGTCGGTAAAATCGGCCTGCAGTACGATCAGGCAGGTGCCGAGAAACAGCAGGAAGAAACCCCAGAAAAACAACGCATGAACCCACCCAGGACCGGCGACATTTCGAACCTTGTCCTGAAGCAACAGTCTTCTGAGAGCACCGGCGATGCGGCGCGGCAACTGATCGGTCCGCAGCGCTGGCTGCCCCTGCTTGTAGTCCTTGAGGCGCTTCATGAAACCGTTGACCAGAATCGCGATGGCAGCAATGGACAGCAGGTACATCGGCAAAAGAATAGTTAACCCATGACCGACGTTCCAGTAAATTGCTCTTGTGAATTCCTTAGATTATCCATTTGGGCGATTTAGGTCATTTACTTACATTCTATTTTATAGTTCAGGCGTCAGTAATGAGACGCCCAGATGAGCTCGTCGGATCAACCAAGGGCTGGCACGATATCGAGGATCCCCGTAGAATTCTTGCATCGATTGCAAAATTTGTAAAATTCTTGAAGGACCAAGGAGATCTCCCCACGCCAGAGGTCCTAAAGGATACCCCAGCCCCTTGGTGGCAGCTAAGTCGAGATCTTCCGGAGAGGCAATCCCTTTCTGGGCAATAGTGCAGGCGGTGTTCACTACCATGGCAAGAACCCGCTGTGCGACAAATCCGGGACTGTCTTTGATGATTTCAACCGGCACCCCATCCTGGCCGAAGAGGCGACGAGCAGAAGCGACTACTTCAGGGGGGGTCAGCGGATTTTTCATCAGAGTGCGGCAACCATCCAATTCGAACAGGGTATCGATTGCTAACGTCCGCTGCGGTTGCAGGGTCTGATCAAGTGAAGAGCTAGTGTTATCCCGCCCTAAGGGGGTCACCAAACAAAGAGACTCTTCCGCAGGGAGATCACCTTGATCATGCTCAATTCCAAGAGTTCCCAACAACGTCGCAACTTTTTTATAACCGGCGGCATTAACTCTACTAACCCATACAGGTGGACTAACAAGTGCAGTGTCAACGGTTTCAGCACAAGCTTGTCGATCCGCGCTCAAACATGAATCATAGCTGTAAAACCCACGCTTGCTCTTGCGGCCAAGTAAACCAGCGGTCAAACGCTGACCGAGAAGGTAAGATGGGCGATAGCGTTGATCCTGATAAAACTGTTCAAAAATAGCCACGGTTGCTGGATGAGAAACGTCCAACGCAGTAAGATCGTAAAGTTCAAAAGGCCCCATACGGAATCCACTGCCATCACGCAAGATTCTGTCGATAGCTAGCGGTTCAGCAATCCCTTCTTCAAGAATCGCCATCGCTTCAGTGCCGTAAGCCCGGCCCGCATGATTAACGATAAATCCGGGAGTATCTTTAGCGCGAACCGGTTGATGTCCCATTCGTTTTGCCATGGCGCTAAGATCGTCGCAAATACTGGAATCTGTTAACAGTCCCTGAATTACCTCGACAACCTTCATCAGCGGCACGGGATTAAAGAAGTGAAGCCCCGCCACGCGTGACGAAATCCGGCAGGTCGAGGCAATTGCTGTAACCGACAGGGAGGAGGTGTTAGTTGCCAAAATGCAATCGTCAGAGACAATCCCTTCCAGCGCGTTGAACAGTTGTTGTTTGACTTCAAGCTTTTCGACCACCGCTTCGACAATCACCTGGGAGGCAGCGAGATCTTCCAAGCTTGTCGCCCGGCTGAGTAACGCAACAGCCTTTTGAGCTGCCCCACTGTTGATTTTCCCTTTTTCAGCAAGACGATTAATCATCTTTTTTACAAACGCGTCGCCTTCAGCGACCGCATGAGGATCAATGTCAAAAAGAACGACCTTGACTCCTGCCAGTGCCGCAATCTGGGCAATGCCACGTCCCATGGCGCCAGCACCAACAATCCCGATGGTTTGAATCAAGCTCATTACTTACCTCCCCTTGTAAACTGGTTTACGCTTTTCTATAAAGGCATTCATGCCCTCTTTCTGGTCCTCTGAATCGAATAACAATTGCAGAGCTTTTCGTTCCAGCATCAGTGCTGTACTGAGTGAGGAATCCTGACCGGCAAGGACTACTTCCTTGATTTGTTTTAATGCCAGCGGCGGCATTCCGGCAATCTCACCCGCCAGCTTCAGTGCGCTACTCAGAACCTCTTCGTCGGCGACAACCTCACTGACGAGGCCCATATCAAAAGCATCAGCTGCGTTAAGTAGACCGCCGGTCATTAACAGCTTCATAGCCTTGTATTTACCGACCGCCCGGGTTAGACGTTGGGTCCCCCCGGCGCCGGGCATGATCCCGACCTTGATTTCTGGCTGCCCGAACTGGGCGGAGTGACCGGCAATAATGATATCTGCGTGCATCGCCAGCTCGCACCCTCCTCCGAGCGCATATCCGTTAACGGCAGCGATCAGGGGTTTCGGACAATCGGCAACCGGCTTCCAGAGCAAATCCATGTTTCGCAACATCATCTCTATGGGACCGACTTGGGCCATTTCCTTGAGGTCGGCACCGGCAGCAAATGCCTTGCGGTCACCGGTTATAACAATACTGAGAATTTTCTCATCAGAGCTAAGGTCTTTAAATGCTTCGGCTAATTTTTGCCGGGTTGCCATATTCAGTGCATTTAATGCTTCCGGGCGATTCACTCTGACCAGAGCCACGCCATTTTCATATTTTTCAACCAAAATTTCACACATCATTTTCTCCTACAATATCTCAGGGGGAACCAGCTCACACCAATCATCAGCCAATCGCAACTTAGCTTCGGATAATTGCTGCAACACGGCGAACTCAAGGTTGACAATCTTTTCCCGGACCACAAGTCCAGCAGGGGTCACATCGATAACCGCAAGGTCGGTATAGAGCCGTTTGACAACGCCTTTTGCGGTCAAAGGATAGCTGCACTCCTTTAGTATCCGTAGTTGACCATCTTGAGTGAGTTGATTCATCAACACACCAACTTTCTTACAACCAACAGAAAGGTCCATGGCTCCTCCAATTGAAGGCATCAGTCCCTTGTCATTGGTTGCCCAATTGGCAAGGTCGCCATGTTCCGAAACCTGGAATGCTCCCATGAAAACCGAGGTCAAATGTTTGCCACGCATCATTGCAAAGGATTCTGCCGTGTTAAAATACGAACCACCGGCCCGTAAGGTAACCAGTTGCTTACTGGCGTTGACCAGATCAAGAGCTTCCTTGCCTGGTTTGGGTGGTGGACCCACACCGAGCAGGCCATTTTCACTGTGGTAAACGACCTCTTTGTCCGGCACAACATAATTGGCAATCAGTGTAGGTATACCAATTCCCAGGTTGACATAGCTGCCATCAACAACGTCCTGCGCCGCTCTCCAGGCGATCTGCTTCCGGGAGAGAGGCTTAATGTTTGTCAGGATTTCAGTAATACTCACGACGCTTCTCCAATGACGACAAGTCGATCAACAAAAATCCCTGGCGTCACAATGCTTTCCGGGTGGAGTTCCCCCAGCGCGACAAACTCCCTGACTTGAACCAAGGTATGCTCTGCGGCCGTTGCCATTATGGGAGAAAAGTTTCTGGCGGCCTTAGAATAAACTAAGTTACCCCAACGATCAGCCCGATCCGCTTTGAGCAAGGAAAGATCGCAGCGTAGAGGTTCCTCAAACAGATGCTCCCGCCCGTTGATTAGGCGAACCTCTTTCCCTTCAGCCAATGGCGTCCCGGCACCGGTGGGAGTATAAAAGCCTCCCAACCCTGCTCCGGCACAGCGAATGCGTTCTATCGGCGTCCCTTGTGGGATCACCTCCAATTCAATTTCATTGGCCTTGAAAATCCGGTCGATAACAATTGCCCCGCGACTACGCGGATAGGAACAAATAATCTTTTTTACCCGTCCGGCGTTCAGCAACGCAGAAATTCCACGATTACCAGTCCCGGCATTGTTTGAAATAATGGTCAGATTCCGGGCCCCTGCATCCAGGATGCCGTGTAGCAATTCAAAGGGTACTCCGGCATCGCCAAACCCCCCGACCATCAAGGTCGACCCATCCTGCAATAAACCCTGAAGAGTTTCAGAAATGGATCCCATCCGTTTGTCAATCATAGACCGTCCATTTGACACCTAGAATTTTGCATAATAAAACTGTCTAGTGACCTTGACGGCGTTTAGCCCAAAATACCAGTGGCCCTCTGCAGTCCAAGGGACAAACCCGTTTGCCGTTACTTCACTCAACCGGCCTTTTCATCACCGATCATATTTCGGGCAATGATTAATTGCTGAATCTGACTCGTTCCTTCAAAGACACGAAACAGGCGCATGTCGCGATAGAAACGTTCCACGGCATATTCGCGTATATAACCGTAGCCACCATGAATCTGTACGCCGTGATCCGCTACTCGACAGACCATTTCGGAGGCAAAGAGCTTGCAGCATGACGCTTCCGTGGTAGTTTTCTTGCCCGCATCGTATTTCTGCGCAGTATCAACAACCATACAGCGGGCAGCATAGGCTTCCGCCTTACAGTCAGCCAACATGCCTTGAATCAGCTGAAGTTCACTGATTGGTTTCCCGAACTGTTTCCTTTCGACTGCGTATTTAACCGATTCCTTAATGATCCGCTCAGCTGCACCGACGCAAACAGCGGCAATATGCGTCCTTGACTTGTCCAGAGCCTTCATTGCGGTCTTGAATCCTGTCCCTTCCAGCCCACCGATCAGGGCCGCTGCCGGAACCCGGCAATCGTCAAAAACAACATCGCAGACATGACCCCCCTGCTGCCCCATCTTTTTTTCATTCTTGCCAAGTGACAGCCCTGGCGTTCCCGTCTCTACCAAGAAGGCGGAAACCCCACGCGCACCCTTTTCTTCCTGATTGGTACGGGCAAACACAGTGAACAGACCCGCTTCAGGTGCGTTGGTAATAAATCTTTTGGTTCCGTTGATGACGAAATCATCGCCATCACGCCGCGCCGTGGTTCGTAGGGAGCCAGCATCGGAACCGGCATCCGGTTCGGTCAGAGCAAAAGAAGCGATCAGCTCACCTGATGCCAATCTGGGCAAGTATTTCTGCTTCTGTTCCTCGGTCCCGTCGATGACGATCCCCTGAGAGCCGATTCCGACGTTGGTGCCGATCACCGAACGAAAAACCGGAGAGGCGTGACATAGTTCGAATATGACGTTTACCTCCTCCTCCAGAGTCAGCCCCAAGCCACCGTACTCCTCGGGAATCGAGAGGCCAAACAGACCAAGTTCGCGCATCTCATCCACCACCTCGGCAGGGATACTATCGGACTCTGTAACTTCTTCCTCAATGGGGATCAGCTTCTCTCTGACGAACTGGGACACCGTATCCAATATTACATTTAGGGTTTCTTGATCGTGGATCATAATTATTCCTTATGCCGATATTCTTAAGAGTTAGCTCAGATTTTTTCCACCACCATTGAGATTCCTTGACCAACACCAATACACATGGACACAAGTCCCAAGTTTACAGCGGAATTCCTTTTCATATCGTGAACCAATGTCGTTAACAACTTGGCCCCGGTACAGCCCAGTGGATGACCCAACGCGATGCCACCGCCATGCGGGTTGATCCGAGGATCCTGATAATCTAGGTCCCACTCTTGGAGAACCGCTAAAGACTGGGCCGCAAACGCTTCGTTTAATTCAATCAATCCAAGATCACCAAGCTTTACACCTGCCCGTTTGAGGGCTTTTTCCGTGGCGGGGACCGGCCCAATCCCCATGATCCGGGGAGCGGTTCCGGCAATCGCGACACTTTTGATTCGGGCCAGAGGGGTAAGGCCATGAGCCTGAGCATATTCTTTGGAAACAACCAGTAGCGCCGCAGCCCCGTCGTTGATCATGCTAGAGTTCCCGGCAGTAACCGTACCGCCTTTTTTAAACGCGGGCTTAAGCGATGAGAGTTTTTCCAGGGTCGTCCCGGCTCGTGGTCCTTCATCCACGCTGATATCGCCAGACTTGGTCGGCACTGCGGTAATTTCGTCGGCAAAAACACTGGAATTCAGAGCGACTGCCGCCTTTTGTTGACTATGGAGCGCAAAAAGATCCTGCGCCTCGCGTGTAATAGCATACTGTTCCGCTAGATTTTCGGCGGTCACCCCCATCGCATCCGTATGTCCCCTTTTGTCCATAGCAGGATTAATAAAACGCCAGCCGATGGTTGAGTCGTACATGGTCTGATGGCCGATTTGAAAACCTTTGCTCGATTTCGACAGGATCCAAGGGGAGCGACTCATCGATTCCACCCCGGCACCAATATAGACATGACTTTCGCCAGACAAAATCGCCCGCGCCGCAGACGCCACAGCTTCCAGACCGGAACCGCATAGCCGATTCACGGTGCAGCCGCCAACCGGCTCGGGAAATCCAGCCAGCAGCAGACTCATGCGCGCAACATTACGGTTATCTTCCCCAGCCTGATTTACACAGCCCATATAGACGTCTTCAACATCTTCGACGGGAATTTTTGTACGCTCAATCAATGCCCTTAATACATGAGCGGCAAGGTCGTCAGGCCGGATAGCAGAAAGCCCCCCACCATGCTTACCTACAGGCGTTCTTACTGCATCAATAATCCACGCTTCGTTAGTTGCCATCGTCTTCTCCTTTTTTGTCTTGTCAATATAAAATGCCGGAAACTGCTCTGCGCTTTCCTTGTAAGGGTGTAACAATGGAAGCTCCCTCCGAGCTGCCATCGTCATCAAAACGGGTAGCAATCTTACAAACAAACGTATGCGCGCTGGGAGGGAGGTTGTCTTTTCGGCGAGAAGGGTTGAACAGATTCGGAGAGCAACAGATAAGGCGAGCCCGACCCAAACAGGACAAATTGGGCATCACCATAAATATGGATTTCATGATAGGTCTTGCTACAAAAAAACATAAAGCGGTCTCCGATAGCTCGCGGGACCGCCGACTAATACAATACAATTGACTTAATTTCCCCGGAGTTTATATCCGATTGGTCGATCGGAGAATCCCACAAAGGAAAGGCCAACTAAGTAAACTAAACAATATGTACAACAGCGTTCTTTTTTTGTCAATTTTTTACCAAGGGGACTTCCCCCTAAGGGAAAAAGCATCATGTAAAATATTTTAAAAGATATTTCTGGAAACTGACCAGCTCTACCTACATATTGCCCTTGGTATCAAAGTATCGCTGTACTGCAATTTTTACACAAGCAACAATTGCCTCCGTGGAAGGAGTCCAGCACTTTGATCTGATCTTATTGCAAAGGGCTTCAGGGCCGTCCTTAAGGTCATGCCCCTGGACTAAACGGGCATAAAAATCTTTTGCCAGATTGGTGACAAAAGTGAATTCACCATCGACAATGGTGTCATTTGACAGATCAATCTCAAAAATAACCCCCACGTGACCGAACTGATGATGCATTGCGGTTCCGCGTGGGGCGGGGGCATAACCGGTAACCATCACGGTTTCTCGGGCCTTAATCTTGATCATCTTTTCCATTAGTTGTTTCCTCCGATCCGCTATCTGTCTAATTTCCTGTTATTAATACCCTGTCGGCGCAGATACCGCAATCTAGTTTTGCAGGACTGCCGAAGCAGTGAATCTCATGCGGAAACGGTGCCGGCGACCGCTGTGGTCATAAGGGTTATCCCTCTGCGCCTCCGCTACCGAGGTAACTGTAGGTTCCTTCGCCGAAGGCGATGGTAATGCCGTTTTCGTCAACCACCTCGGCCGTGGAAAAGAAAATCTTGCGGCTACCCTTCCGTTTGTGGCCGACGACGCGGAGGGTTCCGCTGCGGGCCTGGCCCGTAAAGCTTGTCGTCATGGACAGGGTGACGGCCCTGCGGGGCAGTTGATCCGACATATAACAACCCGCAAACCCCCCAGCGGTATCGATCATGGTCGTTAAGACACCCCCGTGGAGAATCCCGTGTCGATTCAAGTGCTGAGGGGCAATGGTCAGTTCAAGGATCGCGCAATCTCCCTTCCAGTCAATGAGTTCCAAACCAATAAACTGAAGAAAAGCGCTTTCTTGTGCGGATTGGGCTAAGGATGGCATGGTTGGTGGCTCCGTGTTTTAGGTTGTCGTCAGGCGGATCATATTTCAGATATCGCGGCAGCCACTCGGTCAGTAGGCTCCTCGCAGCGACAGAACCGCCGAGGTTCGCAGGACTGCGGCTACCCCTGGAGCGCAACTGAGTTATGAGTGAAGCATTATGCGATTTCCGCCCTTAATTCGTTTTTGCAAATACATCAACTATGTTCAGCTTCATTTTCCACCGCGTGAACCAAGTTGAGTAGCCGTGGTCCAATATCCTCCCTGAGCATATGTGGACTGACCAGAAAGGCTGGCCCGCCACAATTGAAGGCCAGCCCGTTGTTGCCACCGACTGGCTGCATTGGAACCGCTACGGCATTGACATCATGACGCCAGCTGCCAATGGCAGTACAGAATCCATGCTTTTGATACTCTTGCATGGCCTGATCAAGACCCCTTTCAATCTCTGCCCAGTCAGACCCAAAGTATATGCGAAGAATATCCATCAGGTTGTTGCGTTCTTCTTCGGAAAGGCCACAAAGAAAGGCTCGTCCCATGGCGGTGGTCGCCAGTGGGAGTTGCGATCCGGCCTCTAAGCGCAGCGTTACCATACTGCTGCTACGGCAAGTTTAGAGGTAGGACATATTGAGGCGATCACGTGCTCCCGCGGAGACCGATGCCTGGGAATACTCCGCCAATTCCCTCATGAGAGGGCGAGCTAGCTTCAGAATATTGTTGCTTGCTAGTACTGCCCATTACCCATAATATTTTACTGGACAGAAATCTTTGATCAGCGCATGATTCAAGGATGTATAGACAAAATCAGATTAAACGAACGCTCTCGAGTCCACCAAGCATAGAATATATTCGCGATCTGCTGAAGGACAA
>JBDNGT010000423.1:0-6527 GCA_041689145.1 Geopsychrobacter sp.
TCGATCATTTCTGTGGCATTACGGCTGGCACTATCCATAGCAGCCATCCGCGCACCATGTTCGGAGGCGTTCGATTCAAGCAGACCACGGAAAATCTGAACTTCCACCATCTTCGGCAGAATCTGAGACAGGACTCCAAGCCGTTCCGGTTCGTAGATATAATCCGTGGTGTCGTCGGCGACGTCATCTTCATCCACGGCTTTGATCGGCAGTAACTGCTCAAGGGTTACCACCTGGCTGATGGCACTTTCAAAGGCATTGTAAAACAGGTAAACCGCGTCGTAGGTCTCGTCCTCAAAAGAGGTGACGACCTCCTGGCCGAGCAGTGAAGCTGTCTTATAACTCAGAGTTGCGCCAATGTTTTCATGAACCTTGACAATGCTGTCGCCAAGACGGCTGCGCAGGAATTCTTTCCCTTTGCGTCCGGTAATCATCAGGTCGAACGCTTCAAAACCCTGCTCATTATCCCGGATAAATCGTTCGGCGGCTTTCGAAACATTGGCGGTAAATCCGCCACACAAACCACGGTCTGCTGTCATCAGCAAGACCAAAGCACGCCCCTTGCCACGCTGAACCAGCAGAGGATGGGCATCGGCCTCTTCACGCCGGGACAGATTGCCGAGAACCTGCTGCAGCTTTTCAGCGTAGGGGCGAGCAGAAACAGCGGCATCCTGGGCTCTGCGCAACTTTGCCGCCGAGACCATCTTCATCGCTTTGGTGATCTGCTGGGTATTTTTAACCGAGCCGATCCGTTTTTTTATGTCTTTAAGATTAGCCATGCGTTCAAACCTTCTGTCTGCAGTTTAAATCAGGCGCTGAACTGACCTTTAAATTCGACAAGAGCCTTCTCGATTCGAGCTTTGAGGTCATCGTCAATCGCCTTCTTCTCGGTCAGATCGTTGATCACATCAGATTTCTGGCTATCCATAAAGAAGATCATCTCCTGTTCGTAACGCTGAACAGCGGTAGCAGGGATGTCATCCGTGAAACCATTATTGACGGCGTAGATCGCCAGAACCTGCTTGGCGACAGGCAGAGGCTTGTATTGGCCCTGCTTGAGGATTTCTACCAAACGCTCGCCGCGCGCCAACTGTTTCTGGGTTTCGGCATCAAGGTCAGAACCGAACTGGGCAAATGCCGCCATCTCACGATACTGCGCCAGGGCCAGGCGCAGGGTACCGGCAACCTGTTTCATCGCCTTGACCTGAGCCGAACCACCGACCCGCGAAACCGACAAACCGACATTGATCGCCGGACGTACACCCGAATAGAAAAGGTCGGTCTCAAGGAAGATCTGACCATCGGTGATCGAGATAACGTTGGTCGGAATATACGCTGAAACGTCACCGGCCTGGGTCTCAATAATCGGTAAAGCGGTCAAGCTCCCCGCACCGAGTTTGTCATTGACCTTACAGGCCCGCTCGAGCAGGCGACTGTGCAGATAGAAAACATCCCCCGGGAATGCTTCACGTCCTGGCGGACGACGCAGCAACAGGGAGAGCTGACGATAAGCAACCGCCTGCTTGGAGAGATCATCATAAATGATCAGGGCGTGCCTACCATTATCCCGGAAGAACTCACCCATGGTAACACCGGTGTAGGGGCTGATAAACTGCAGCGGAGCCGGGTCAGAGGCGGTCGCCGCAACAACAATGGTGTAGTCCATCGCACTGTGCTGCCGCAGCCTTTCAACAACCTGGGCAACCGTCGAGCGTTTCTGACCGATAGCGACGTAGATACAAACGACGTCTTGGCCCTTCTGGTTAATGATGGTATCGATAGCGACCGCAGTCTTACCGGTCTGACGATCACCGATGATCAACTCACGCTGGCCACGGCCGATCGGAACCATGGCATCAATCGCTTTAAGCCCGGTTTGCAGCGGCTCGTGAACCGACTTACGTGCCACGATACCGGGTGCCTTGAGCTCAACCTGGCTGTAGGTCTCAGTTTCGATGTCACCCTTGCCGTCAATCGCAATTCCAATTCCATTGACAACCCGCCCGATCAGCGCATCGCCAACCGGAACACGGACGATCTGCTCGGTCCGCTTAACCAGATCGCCTTCCTTGATATGCTCCGAATCACCAAGTATAGCGGAACCGACATTGTCGGCTTCGAGGTTAAGGACCATGCCCATAGTACCACCGGGAAACTCAAGCAGTTCGCCGGCCATAGCCTTATCAAGACCGTGAATTCGGGCAATACCGTCACCTACGGAAATAATGGTGCCAGTCTCGCTGACTTCAACCTCCCGGCCGAACCCTTCGATCTGCTTCTTGATAATTGCACTAATTTCTTCTGCTCTGATTTCCATGATATTAGGTCACCCCTTTGCTAAGGTATCTGCAATCTGCTTAAGCTGGGTTTTCACGCTTCCGTCGAAAAGTTTCCCGCCCATCTCGGCCTTGACTCCGCCGATCAGTTCTGAGTCGACCGACAGGTTGAGGACAACCTTTTTGCCGATCTGCTTCTCAAGGCCGCTACGGATCGCCTCATTTGTCTTGTCGTCAAGTAAATGAGCCGAGGTCAGCGTTGTGCGGATAATCCCCGAAAGGTCATCTGCGAAACTACGATAATTTTCAGAAATCTGCGGAAGTTGCGCAATCCGCCCCTTCTTGATCAACAAACCAAGAAAAGTTTTCATTCCATCAGTTAGCTTCATGGCTGTTGCAATATCGCTCATGATGGCACTCTTCTTCTCAACCGGAAAGGTCGGGCTATCGAGAAGAAGACGCAATAAATCCTGTTCACTCATGACTTTGGCAACGGACGTGAGCTCGTCGGCGTAAGGCTCAACCTGCCCTTTTTCCTTGCCGATTGCGAGCAAAGCCTTGGCGTATCTTACTGAAATCGCACTGTTACTCAATGTAACTCTCCCACCTTCTGCATATACTCGCCGATCAGACGAGTATCATCTTCGCTGGTAAAGTTCTTCTTCAATAGGTCCTCAGCTAATTCAACTGCGAGACGCACGGCTTCGGTTTGAAGTTCTTTACGCGCCTTGGCAATCTCGAGAGCAGCAGCTTTTTCGGCCTCTTGCTCGATCTTGGTTGCCATTACACGCGCGCTGGAGATGATCTTCTCTTTCTCCAACTCGCCTTCCCGTTTAATTGCAGCACTAAGTTCGGCAATTTCAGCATTTGCCGTTGCAAGTTTTTGGTCATACTCCGCAAATTTTACCTCGGCATCCAGCTTGACCTGTTCAGCCTCAGCTAATGCCTTTTCGATCTCGTCACGTCGCCCGGACAGCCCTTTTTTAAGCGGCTTGGCTAGAAAATAGACAAGGATGCCGACGACAATGGCAAAGTTGAAGACCCGATAGAGAAAATCTTTAAGCAGGACTCCGCTCTCTGCGTGGCCTTCGCCACCCGAAGCGTAGAGCAGCCCAGTCATCAGGGCCATCAGAGCTAGTGTCAGCAGTATTGTTCTTGTTGCGCGCATCGATATCCCTTCTTAGTCTTTTCAGGCCAGTTCTCGGCCAAGAACCTTCGCAGCAATCTGTCCAGCCAAGGCCTTGGCTTCAGTATTCAGCACCAGCCTTGCCGCTGCAGCTTCTTTCCCGACCTGCTCGCGTATACCCTTGATCCGGACGACGGCGCGCTGCTGAGCATCACCAGTAATCTGAGTTTCATGTTGATGTCCCGCCTTGCGCAACACAGCGCGCTCTTCAGCTGCATCAGACCTGGCTACCTGCAATTGTTGCTGATAACGCTGCATCTTTTCATCAACCGCATTTTCTAGTTCGAGGGCTCGTGTTTTGCTACCCTCAATCTTTTCGCGACGCTGATTCATTATGTCGAGCAGCGGGCGATAAAGAAGTTTGTTCAGGACAAAAAGCAGAACAAAAAAATTGAAAAACTGTAGTAGCAGAGTCCAGTCGAGACTGATCACTATTTCACCTCGTATCGAATAACGGTTCGGCTTATCACCGGTATACTGTATACAGAACTTGTTGCCAAATTTTTTAAGCGGAATCAAAAGCAGAGGATTGCTACCATGTGACACCGGTAGTGTCAAGATTTTCCCTGAAAAATCTTGGTTTCAGATCAATTTAGAACTGCACCTTAACCCGATAAAATCGGTTCGCACCCGTCAGTTTTTAACCTCAGCACCCTTTGATTCTTGATTTGTCATCCTTATTTCACCATCAAAGACGACTCTTTCATCAATCTTAATTAGGGGCGTCTCTATAATGCCTTCAACTCGGGCAGGTTCAAGCAGTTCAACCCGTTGGGAGGCCACAATGTTGCCATTAAATCGACCGCTCAAGACCAAACAACCAACGTGGATATCCCCCTCAATCTCAGCGGTATCTCCAACGACCAGAGTGTCAGAAGAACGGATCTCGCCAATAAAACGGCCATCCAGACGCACCATCTCATCGAAACTGAGCTTCCCCTCGAATTGACTACCCGGTCCAAGGAACGCCTTGATATCAGCTTTTTCCATACTAAAAACCTTTTTCTTCATTGCTGATTCCGTTTAAAATTGCAAGAGTGATAAAAACAGAATTTCCCTAAAGAGAAACCCCCAAGAGTTCGAGCAGGCGATCCAGATCGTCGAGATTCTGATACCCAACCTCAATCTTACCACCCTCCCCTTTTGGCAGGACGCGTGATTTAGCACCAAGACGCTGGGTGATCGCGTTGGCCAAGGTCTCAAGATTAGGATCAATTTCACTTTTCACTAACTTAGGTGGCGTAATACCAAAGCTTTTGATTTTTTTAATTAATTTTTCCGTATCACGCACGGAAAGTTTTTTATTGATTATCTGTTGTGCGGCCTCGACCATATCTTCTTCTTCGACTAGTGCCAGTAAAGCACGGGCGTGCCCCATACTAAGTCGGCCCTCATTTAGATCATTGCGGATCCTACCGGGCAACTTCAGAAGGCGCAGCGCATTGGCCACCGTTGGACGCTCCTTGCCGACCCTTTTAGCCACCTCTTCCTGTGACAAATCAAAGGCATTGATTAAATATTGATAAGCCTCAGCCTCTTCAAGCGCGGTGAGATCCTCACGTTGAATATTTTCAATCAACGCCATCTCCAGGGCCCAATCCTCACTCACATCCTGAATAACAACGGGGATCTTATCCAGACCAGCCTTCTGAGCGGCGCGCCAGCGTCGTTCGCCGGCTATTATTTGATAATAATCGGACACTCTGCGCACAACGAGCGGCTGGATGATCCCTTTCTCACGAACTGAAGCTGCAAGTTCTTCCAACTTTTCATCATTGAAGGTTTTGCGGGGCTGGTTGCCGTGCGGGCGTAAATCCTCAATCGGGCAATGAAAATATTTTTTTCCCCCCTCTTGGGCCGCCGTATTCAACAGAGCACCAATCCCCCTACCAAGAGCGGGTCGTTTTGCCATGGACAACCTCCTGCGCCATAATCTCTTTGGTCAACTCCAGATAGGCTCGTGCGCCGGTCGACGCAATATCATAGAGTAACGCCGGCTGACCAAAACTTGGCGCTTCAGATAAGCGTACGTTGCGTGGAATGACCGCGGCAAAGACCTTGTCTCCAAAATGGTTGCGAATCTCTTCGCTGACCTGACGACAGAGGTTGTTGCGACCATCGTACATCGTCAACAAAATTCCACCGACCTTAAGCTTTGGATTGAGCTCGCCCTGGACCAGACGAATAGTTTGCATCAGTTGGCCCAACCCCTCCATTGCATAAAACTCACATTGCAATGGTACCAAGACGGAATCTGCAGCGGTTAAGGCATTGAGGGTCAAAAGCGAAAGAGAAGGGGGGCAATCGATAATAATGTAATCATACTCACAAACCAGTGGTGCGAGGACTTCCTTTAACCTTGTCTCACGCTCCGGTTTATCAATCAGTTCAATTTCGGCGCCGGTGAGGTTCGTATTCGATGGGAGGATATGGAGATATTCGAGATCACTCCTGACGACAATCGAACGGATTTCTTCATCATCGATTAAAGCATTATAGATAGTTGAAATAACAGCTGTTTTATCAACTCCAAGGCCGCTACAGGCATTTGCTTGTGGATCCATATCGACCAACAACGTCCGTCTTTCTGCGGCAGCCAATGACGCGGCCAGATTCACTGCGGTCGTCGTCTTACCGACCCCGCCCTTCTGATTCGCAACGGTTATAATACGCGCCATAGAATGCTCCTTGTGGCAAAAAGAAGCCAAAGACTAGCACAGCCCAAGCGGCAAAAGCATCCATATTTTGTTAAATAGCCTTCTATCCAATAAAAACAGAAACATTATCTTTCAATTGCGTGAAATTTTTAAAATTTGACGCTGAGAATCACTATAAGGTAAGCGATATGTGCGCTGCTTTTTCACCCTAAAGCCGTATTTTTGCATTGCATTCTCAGTCCGTTCTAGACAGATTTCATCCTGTGATCCGCGCAGTAAGAGCAACTCCCCCTCGCCGGTGAGCAACGGCTGTACAAGCTCAAGTATTTTATCGATTGGTGCAAAAGCGCGTGCCGTTATAACCGGGAATTTTCTGTCCGGGGGCAGATCTTCAACGCGGCAGTTTAA
>JBDNGT010000424.1:0-8963 GCA_041689145.1 Geopsychrobacter sp.
CAGACCGTGGTCAGCCGCTATCCGCTGTTCAAAAACGGTCAGATGATCGGTGCCTGGGGCAAGGTGCTGTTCAACGATGTGCGCGAGATCTCGCGTCTGGCCGACAAGTTTCAGGACTACCTCATCCCGACCTGCACGCGCAAACCGCGCACCCAGCCCGCTGGACTCGACTTCAAATACGACTGCAACAGTATAATCGGCCACAGCAAAATCATGAAAACCCTCAAGGAGAAGCTGCTGCGCATCGCCGAGCGGCCGTCCACTATTCTGCTCATGGGTGAGAGCGGCACCGGTAAGGAGCTCTTCGCCCACGCGATCCATGCCGCCAGCAAACGGCGCTACGAACCCTTCGTGCGAGTCAATTGCGCGGCGATCCCCGAGCACCTGCTCGAATCGGAACTCTTCGGCTACACCGACGGCGCCTTTACCGGTGCAAAAAAGGGCGGGCAGATCGGCAAGTTTGAACAGGCCGACGGCGGCACGATCTTTCTCGATGAGATCAGCGACATGCCGATGATCATGCAGGCCAAGCTGTTGCGCGTCCTGCAGGAACGAGAAGTGACGCCACTTGGCAGCCCCATAACCAAACGGATCGATATCCGGGTGGTGGCCGCGACCAACGTCAATCTCGATGAAAAGGTGCGCGAGGGGAGTTTCCGCACCGACCTCTATTACCGCCTCAATGTCATCGCCCTGCCGATCCCGCCCCTGCGCGAACGCCGCGATGATATCTATTTCATCACCAAACATCTGATCGACGATTTTAACTCAGAGTTTGATCTGGCCATTCAGGGATTAGAAGAAGAAGCCTGGCAGCTGCTGAAGAGCTATGACTTCCCCGGCAACATCCGCGAACTGCGCAATGCGATCGAAAGCGCGTTCAATATGGCTACCGGAACCACCATCCTCGCCGAGGACCTGCCGCCGCATATCCGTCAGGCGGTTGGCACCCCGCCGCCACCGCTGATCCAGAGTGATGAGCAGGAGAGTTTGATCGCGGACATCGACCAGCGGCCGCTTCAGGAGATTATGGAAGAGATGGAACGGCGGCTGATAGAGGCCTCCCTCGAGCAGTCTGGCGGCAACAAACTCAACGCGGCGCAGGTTCTCGGCATCTCACGACCCGGCCTCTACAAGAAGCTTCACAAATACAATCTGCAGTGAGCTTCGGGACACCCCGCACCGCGATTGTAAATAAGCCATGACAGTGTTAACAAAAAGGACATTCCCTACCGGCGGGCTAGGTAACATCTTACACCAGACGGCATCACAAAAAACCCTTTAAACTCAGGTTATTACATACAAATTCCCGATTAATAATACATAAAACGCAGTTTGGTATCCTGCTTGCAACCTTCTTTACTATGATGCATTCTTTGCGTCGCGCCACGACGTTATAGATGCACAGCGATTCTGTCTTTATCTGTTCGAGGAGGATCAAACCCGATGGCTGAAACACCCCCTCTACTTCAAGTCAGCGATATTTCCCTCTCGTTCGGCGGGGTCCACGCCCTGACCGATGTCAGTTTCGAGGTCAAACAGGGGGAGCTCTTTTCGATCATAGGCCCCAACGGCGCCGGCAAGACTTCGATGATTAACTGCATCTCCGGCCGCTACCAGCCGAATAAAGGCTCGATCACCTTCAAACAGAAAGAGATGATCGGTCTGCGACCCAATGACCGCTGCACCCTCGGTATCGGCCGGACCTTTCAGAACCTCGCGCTTTTCGCCCACATGACTGTGCTCGATAACATCATGGTCGGTCGCCATCACCTACTCAAAAATAATTTTCTCAGCGGCGCTCTCTACTGGCTCGGCGGCGCGCGTAAAGAGGAGTTGGCGCATCGCGCAGTCGTCGAGGACATCATAGACTTTCTCGAGATCGCGCAAATCCGCAAGTCGATTGCCGGCACCCTCTCCTACGGCCTGCGCAAAAGGGTCGAACTGGCACGTGCGGTCGCACTGAAACCTGACCTGATCCTACTCGACGAACCGATGGCCGGGATGAACCTGGAAGAGAAGGAGGACATGGCGCGCTACATCATTGATCTCAACGAAGAGTGGGGGATGACGGTGGTGATGATCGAACATGATATGGGTGTGGTCATGGATATCTCCCACCAGGTGATGGTGCTCGACTTCGGCAGGAAGATAGCAAGCGGCCTGCCCGACGAGGTGATGGCCAACCCGCAGGTCAAAAAGGCCTACCTGGGGGAGGATGACGAACCGGTTGCCGCCCCGGCAGCAGCTCACATAAGTGGGGAGGTGGCCTGATGCAAGCCGAATATGCCGACATCGCCCGCTACGATACCTTTCCCAAACTGCTCGCCTACAACGCCGAGAACTGGCCGCAGGAAACCGCCATGCGCGAGAAGGAGTTCGGCGTCTGGAACGCCTACAGCTGGTCCGAGTATCAGACCATGGTCAGAAACCTGGCCATGGGGATGCACAAGCTGGGGATCGGCGAAGGGGATTCGGTCGGCATCATCGGTGACAACCGCCCGGAATGGGTGGCCGGCGAAATCGCCTCCCACGCCCTGCGCTCAATGATCTTCGGCATCTACCAGGATTCGCTCAACGAAGAGGTCGCCTACCTGATCAACTACGCCGGAGCGAAGATCATCATCGCCGAGGACGAAGAGCAGGTCGACAAGGTCCTCGAGATCACCGCCGAGTGCCCCTGCGTCGAACACATTATCTATTGCGACCCGCGCGGCATGCGCAAATATGATGATCCGCGCCTGCTCAGCCACCTCGAGCTGATGAAATCCGGTGCCGCGCGGGATGCCGATCAGCCGCAGCTCTACGCGCAGCTGCTCGCCGCCGGCCAAGCGGCCGATGTTTCCATCCTCTGCCCGACCTCGGGCACCACCTCAAATCCCAAACTGGCCATGCTGCAATGCGGCCCGATGTTAGAGCACAGCCTCGCCTATCTCCACGCCGACCCCAAGTACCCGAGCGACAATTACGTCTCGGTATTGCCGCTCCCCTGGATAATGGAACAGGTTTACGCCGTCTCCCAGGCGTTGATCAGCCGCCAGATCGTCAATTTCGTCGAAGAGCAGGAAACGATGATGGAGGACCTGCGTGAGATCGGTCCGAACTTCGTGCTCCTGGCACCACGGGTCTGGGAATCGGTCGCCGCCGAAGTCAAGGCCAAGATGATGGACGCGACCCGCTTCAAACAGAAGATGTTCAAGATCGGCATGAAACTCGCCGAAAAAGCCGCGCGACAGGAGAAGCAGCAATCGAAACTGGCCTATTGGCTGCTCTTCCGCGCGCTCAAGGATCGCCTCGGCTTCACCAACCTGCGCTCGGCCGCGACCGGCGGGGCGGCTTTAGGCCCTGACACCTTCAAGTTCTTCCTCGCCATGGGCGTGCCGCTGCGCCAGCTCTACGGCCAGACCGAAATGGGTGGGGCCTACACCATCCACCAGGCAGACGACGTCGACTTCGACAGCGTCGGCATCCCCTTTGACAACGCCGAGGTCCGCATCGACAACCCGGATACTAACGGTGTCGGCCAGGTGGTCGCGCGTTCGAAAGGGATGTTCCTCGGTTACTACAACAATGAACAGGCCACCGCCGAAGCGCTCAGCGACGGCTGGATGCTGACCGGCGATGCCGGCTACTTCAAAAAAGAGAACGGTCACCTGGTGGTGATCGATCGGATCTCCGATCTAGCCGAGACCTCAACCGGCTCGCGCTTCTCCCCCCAGTTTATCGAGAACAAGCTGAAATTCTCACCGTTTATCGCCGAAGCGGTCATCCAGGGGGACCAGCGTCCCTACCTCGCCGCAATCCTGTGTATCCGCTACGAGATCGTCGCCAAGTGGGCCGAGCAGCGCGGCCTTGCCTTTACCAACTACATCAACCTTTCGGCCCAGCCGGAGATTTACGCCCTGGTCCGGTCCGAGGTCGAACAGGTCAACCTAAGCCTGCCAGCGGCACAGCGGATCCGCAAATTTTTGCTGCTCTACAAGCAGCTCGATGCCGATGACGGCGAACTGACCCGCACGCGCAAGGTGCGCCGCGGGGTGATCAAGGAGAAATACGCCGAGATCATCGACACTATCTATTCAGAGCAGAAGACCGTGCATATCGATACGCTGATCACCTTTCAAGACGGCAACACCTCACGGGTCCAGACCAATGTGCGGATCGTTGATCTACAGAGCGGTACCGGAAACGCGGGCGAAACAGAAGCCCGCATGCAATCCGCGGTTTAGCTGCGGGGAATTCCCTCTCTTTTGAGGGAGAGGGCCAGGGTGAGGGGGAAAGGTCAGCCGGACCATCGTCGCCCCCCTCATCCGGCCTGTGGCCACCATTTCCCTCGAGGGCGATGGGATATTGACTTTAACCTTGGGTTTATCAAGGAGACGTTATGAATTACGAACTGCTGTCGCAACTGGTGGTCAACGGCCTGATCGTCGGCACCCTCTACGGGGTGGTCGCCATGTGTTTCGTGCTGATCTACAAGTCGACTCAGATCGTTAACTTCGCCCAGGGCGAATTCCTGCTGATCGGTGCCTGGACCTGCTGGGCGTTTCTGGTCAAATTCGAGCTCCCCTTCTATGTCGGGTTTCCTCTCACCCTGGTCTTCATGGTCATATTCGGCATCCTGTTGCAGGTGGTGGTGCTGCGGCCGCTGATCGGGGAACCGGTGATCTCGGTGCTCATGGTCACCATCGGCCTATCGATGTTCTTCAAATCCCTGATGGCCTGGATGTTCGGCGGCTACACCAAAGCCTTCCCCCAGGTGTTCGAGACCGAATCGGTCAATATCCTCGGGCTGCAGGTGCAGACCGCCTACGTCATGAGTCTGGTCATTTCGGTCGTGATCATGATCGGCTTTTACTACTTCTTCAAATATTCGAAGATGGGGTTGGCGATGCGCGCAACCGCCTTCGATCAGCAGGTCGCCCAGAGCCTGGGGATCTCGGTCAAGAAGGTCTTTGCCGCCTCCTGGGCAATCTCGGCGGTAGTTTCGGCAATGGCCGGTGTGGTGGTCGGCATGGTCAACGGCGTCTCCTCCGCCCTCTCCTTTTTCGGGATCAAGGTCTTTCCGGTCGTAATCCTCGGCGGTCTTGATTCGATCGTCGGCGCGATCGTAGGCGGCCTGATTATCGGCGTGCTGGAGAATGTCGCCGAATTTGTAGACAGTCAATGGTTGCAACTCGGCAACATGTACTCGATCGCGCCCTTCTACGCGCTGGTTGTGATCCTGATGATCAAACCCTACGGCCTGTTCGGCACCAAGAACATCGAGAGGATCTGAAATTATGGCATCGGCCCATTCTCGCATGAACTGCGGCGAGTTCCGCACCAACTACCAGCAGGACACCACGATCTTTCCGACCCCGCTGGCGCGCCGGATCGCGGTCCTGTCGGTCATCTTCCTGCTGGTGGCCCCCTATTTCCTCAACCCCTACTACCTTAATCTCGGCATCCAGATCGGTTACTACGGCATCGCCGCGCTCGGCTTAAACATCGTGGTCGGCTTCACCGGCCAGATCTCCCTCGGCCACGCGGCCTTCTTCGGCTTCGGTGCCTTCGCTTCGACCTGGCTGAACAACACCACCGGCCTGCCGGTCTTCTTCTGTATCCCACTCGCCGGGATGATGACCATGGCGCTGGGCCTGATCGTCGGCATCCCGGCCGGGCGGATCAAGGGTCTCTACCTGGCGATTGCGACCCTCGCCTCGCAGTACATCCTCGAAGACTTCTTCGCGCGCGCCGACTGGTTTACCGGCGGGTCCTACGGCGCGATGGCCACCCCCTTCTCGATCTTCGGCTTTGAATTCAACAACGATCAGCGCTATTTCTACGTGGTGCTGTTCTATGTGGTGATCATGTTCCTCTTCGGCACCAACCTGATGCGCAGCCGAGACGGCCGAGCGTTTGTCGCGGTCCGCGATCATTACCTCTCCGCTGAAATCATGGGGATCAACCTGACCAAGTACCGCATCCTCTCCTTCGGCATCGCCTCACTCTACGCCGGGGTCGGTGGCGCCATCTTCGCCCATTATCTCGGGTTCGTCTCGGCCGAGGGCTTCACCATCGGGCTCTCGATCCAATTTCTGGGGATGATCATCATCGGCGGTCTGGGCTCGGTGATAGGGACCCTGCTGGGGACCGCCTTCATGGTCCTGTTGCCCGAAGTGATGGCGGGTGGCGTCGGTCTGGTCGGCGACAGCCTGCCGGGCCTGACCCAGTCTCTGGCTTACATCCGCGAGATGGCCATCGGTCTGGCCATCATCCTGTTTCTGATTTTCGAACCGGACGGTCTGGCTCATCGCTGGAAGATGATCAAGGCTTACTGGAAGCTCTACCCATTCTCTTATTAAAGAGATAATACACACGGCAGCTTCATGGCAAGGCCTGCAAGACAGGCTCGCAGTTAACCCAAGGGAGGAAGAAAATGCGCAAATCGATCATATTGGGGAGTTTATTGGTTGTTTCATTAGCTTTTGCCGGCAGCGCGTTCGCCGCAGACAAAATTCCGGTTGGCCACCTGGCCTGCTACACCGGACCGACTTCAGATGTTGGTGGCCCCTATGGCAATGGCGTCGCCGATGCCATGAACTACATCAACAAAACGGGCGGCGTGAACGGTAAAATGCTCGACTACGATACCGTCGACTACTCCTATAAGGCGCCGCAGGCTGTCGCTATTTACAAAGGTTGGTTGTCGAATCTCAAACCGGTCGCGATCCAGGGCTGGGGTACCGCTGACACCGAAGCACTGGTGCAGTTCATCGCCAAGGACAAAGTCCCCTACTTTTCGGCCTCTTACTCCGGGCACCTGACCGATCCGACCGGTAAGTCCCCAAGGACCAAATCGCCGGCCCCTTACAACTTCTTCTACGGACCTTCTTACTCCGACACCTGCCGCGGACTGGTACAGTGGGCGGCGGACGACTGGAAGGCCAAAGGCAAAAAAGGCCAGCCTAAATTTATCCACATGGGAGCCAACCACCCCTATCCCAACGCACCGAAAGCGGCCTGTGCCGCCTATGCTAAAGAGTTGGGCTTCGAGGTCTTAAACCCGATCGTTTATTCGCTCAAGCCGGCCGATGCCAAGGCGCAGTGCCTGACCCTCAAGGATTCCGGTGCCAACTACGCTTACCTGGGCAACACCGCCGGCTCGAACATCTCGCTGCTCAACTCCTGCCGCACCGTCAGCGCCAACCCCCAGTTTCTGGCCAACGTCTGGGGCTGGGATGAGAACTCGATCAAGGCCGCCAAGGAAGCCGGTGACGGCGTGGCCGTCTTTGTCGGCGCCCCGACCTGGAAAGATACCGAAGCACCAGGGATGAAGACCGTACGTGAGATCTCAAAAATGTCAGATCCTACCGGCACAACCTACCGCAACCTGCATTACATGCGCGGGGTCTGCTCGGCCTACTTCATGAAAGATGCGATGGAGATCGCCGACAAAAGGGGCGCGATCACCGGCGAGGCGATCAAGAACGCCATGGAGACCATGGTGAATCATGTCCCGGCCGGCCTCGAAGGGGTCTGCACCCCCTCAACCTGGACCAACGAGGATCACCGCGGCACGACCTCTGTGGGCGTTTACACCAGTCTCTATAACGGTGGCGACTTCCAGTTGAACAAGCAGGCAACCATCGAGGTTCCGCGCCGCCCGGAGTGGCTCGGCTGGTAAGTTGAAATCCCGGTGCGGGGGGATCATCCCCCCGCATCGTTCGAAGTTCGATGTGCGGGGTTCAACGTTAAGACCTGGAACCTCGAACATCGGACATCGAACCTTCATTTCTGGAGCATTTCCCATGGCCGAACCAGGCGTAAAAAATGCAGTGGAACCGATCGAGAAAGAGATCCTCCTCTCGGTCAACAATATCGAGGTCGTCTATGACGAGGTCATTCTGGTGCTGCGCGGAATCAGCCTCGACGTGCCCAAGGGGGAGCTGGTCACCCTGCTCGGCCCGAACGGCGCTGGCAAATCGACGACCTTGAAGGCGATCTCTGGACTACTCAAGACTGAGGACGGAGAAGTCACGCGCGGCTCGATCACCTTCAAGGGGGAGAGCATCGCCAACAGCGCCCCCGACGAGATCGTACGCAAGGGGATCTTTCAGGTCATGGAGGGGCGGCGGATTATCGAGGATATGACCGTCATCGAAAACCTGCGCCTCGGCGCCTTTACGCGCAAGGACCGCGGGGTCAAAGATGATATCGAGAAGGTTTTACATTACTTTCCGCGCCTGAAGGAACGGACCGGCATGTCGGGTTATCTGTCCGGCGGCGAACAGCAGATGCTCGCCATCGGCCGCGCGATCATGGCCCGCCCTGAGATGATTCTGCTCGACGAACCCTCGATGGGGCTCTCGCCGCTGCTGGTCAAGGAGGTCTTCGAGATCATCCGCAGCATCAACAAGGAACAGGGGATCACCATGCTGCTGGTCGAGCAGAACGCCAACATGGCCCTGCACAGCGCGACCTACGGCTTCGTCATGGAATCGGGCAAAATCGTACTCGACGGACCAGCCGAAGACCTGCTCAACAATGAGGACATGAAGGAGTTCTACCTGGCCGGTGGCGACAAGGAGCGCAAATCGTTCAAGAATCTAAAATCGTATAAGCGGCGCAAGCGCTGGATGTAAAACTTATGAATAGCCACCAAGACACCAAGCGCACCAAGAAAACCTTGTGAATTTTAGTTTTAACCCTGGGCTTTAAGATTTCGTCTCACTTGGTGGCTTTGGTGTCTTGAGCGAGAAAAACGAGCGGGTGGCAATACCTTTTTTTGACGGAGTAACCATGTCTGACCACTACAACAGCCTCGAAACCCGCTCCACCGCAGAGCGCGAAGCCGACCTCTTCGCCCAGCTAAGGGTACAGGTCGCCCACGCCCAGCAGAGTGCACCCGCTTTCGCCGAGACCCTCGCCGGGATCGATGCGGCCGGACTGACCGATCGGGCGGCGTTGGCCAGGCTGCC
>JBDNGT010000425.1:0-2305 GCA_041689145.1 Geopsychrobacter sp.
AAAGGGAAAATCTGCCCGGCAGGGAGATTTTTATGAGGGGAAGGATGTCTTTCGTTACGACCCGGACGATTATGGTGCTGGACGGGGCAAAGGAAAGGTCTTTATCAGCGTCAGGTAGGTTAACAGAACTTGTATCTGCGCATCCAACGCCACAGGGTCGTACGATCTACACCGAACTCATGTGCGGAGCGATTCCGACATCCGTCGAATCGCTCCAGAACCGAGCGCAATTCAACTTCATCCGGGCAGCCTCGACGACGCTTGGTACTATCATGGTCCGAGATTCGCACGCTTTGAGGCAAGAGCTCAACGCCGATCTCCCCACTCCGGCAGAAAATAATTGACTGCTCGACAATATTCAACAACTCTCTGACGTTCCCCGGAAACTCATGATCCATCAACAGACTCATCGCGGCGGGAGAAAACCCGCGTACTGACTTTGAATATTCCCGATTGAAGCGGTCGAGTGCCATGTCGATCAGCAAGGGAATATCCTCGTGGCGTTCATGGAGAGCCGGAATCGTAAAGCCAATGACATTAAGCCGAAAATAGAGATCCCGCCTGAAGCTACCTTCGGCAACCATCTTGTCGAGATCTCGATGGGTTGCCGTAACAAACCGCACATCCGCTTTCATAGGTGATTTAGCCCCTAGCGGTTGGTACTCGTGATTTTCCAGGACGCGTAAGAGCTTCACCTGCAGAGCAAGGGGCAAATCACCGATCTCATCAAGAAACAGGGTCCCGCCTTCCGCCATCTCTAACCGCCCGGGACGGTTTTCAACCGAACCCGTATAGGCGCCGCGCCGCGCCCCAAAGATTTCAGCCTCCAGCAGAGGTTCCGGCAATGCGCCACAGTTCACAACCACCAAAGGTCCCTTTGAGCGCGGGCTTAGCCTGTGAATAGCACGAGCAAAGAGTTCTTTCCCTGTACCACTATCCCCCTGAATCAAGACCGTGGCGTTACTGGCAGCGATGTCAGGCATGACATCAAAGAGTCCATGCATCCCTTCGCTGCGGCTGTAGATTTCTTCGAAGACATATTTGCCCTGATATGGTTTCTTCGGCACTGCGGCTGAAAGGTTGCGCAGCGTCTCAACAGTCCCGACGATTTCTCCTAGTTCATTACGAATCGGCGAAGCACTTAAAGAAACATGGACTGGCTGATTACGCTTATCGAGAATATCCAGTTCCCGGCCTAAGATTAAACCGCCAGAACATATTGTTTTATGAACGGTGCAATCCTGGCGGCAGACTTCGCTTTTAAATATATCCTTACAATATTGGCCAATAACCTCTTCGCGCGCATAGCCCGTCATCTGCTCAACAGCGCGGTTAAACGAAATAATCCGCATTTCACTGTTAACGGCAAAGATTCCGTCAGAAACACTATCCAGCAGTTGATGATTCAACAACTGCTCTGAATCAGGCGCATCAATACTCAGGCTGATTAACTGGTCTAGGTTCAGGTAACGACTCGGCATCAGTTTTCTCCTGACCGGCAAGAATCCAAATTTGAGACACTGCCATAATCCGGCATATGCATAGTTCTCCGCCCCAGCTAGAAGTCGGCGGCTGTCCATGAGCGAGTATATACCCACTTCAGGGGATAATAAAGACAAGCTCCTCTAGACTGAACGATCGTTAATTATTAATCCTCATATTTGACAGATAATACTAACATATGTTGTAGAAAATAAAACATCATTCATGTGGTTGTTCATCAAGAGGTATTGTGCGACAAACCAGAAAAAAGGGTGCCCCAACGGGACACCCTTTTTTCTTTAACTGTCAAATCAACTTACTTGGCAACCATTTGTGCAATGGTCAATTTTGTGGTGGTATCCACAAACGGGTTGGCAAAGAGGATGATCATGGCAACAACAAAAACGTAGATTGCCAGTGACTCGATCATCGCCAGACCGATCATCATGGTGGTGAGGATTTTACCCGAAGCGCCCGGATTGCGCGCAACACCTTCAACCGCCGATTTGATGGCCAGACCCTGACCGATACCGGTACCGAAAGAACCAAGACCCATTCCGAGCCCTGCTGCCATTACACACCATGCGAAAAATTCCATTTTGTTCTCCTCTGTCTAGCGTTTGTATTGTTCCTATATCGTATAGGACTGCTCTTCGCCCCTGCGAAGAGAAAAATGACTTTAGTGTGATTCTTCCAGCGCACCGGCGATATAGATCATCGCCAGCAGGGTAAAAACAAAGGTCTGGATAAAGGCGATCAGTATCCCCATCAGCATCATCGGTACTGGAACAATCAAGGGAACCAGCGCAATGAAGATCATCAA
>JBDNGT010000426.1:0-9199 GCA_041689145.1 Geopsychrobacter sp.
AAAATTTCGGGCTGAAACTGCCCCGGATCGGCTGGAGAGACAATGTTGACGCGATTGTAGCGATTCGCATCCATAAAACGCAGCGCGCAGAAGCGGTTGAACCAGATGTAGGCCACCCGCTCGATGACCTGTTCTTTGCCGTGGCCCTTGATCGCCTCTTCGAGCTTCTTGACAGCCTCAGCACGTTCACGCCGGGCAGCGCTGTTCTCGGCCAGTGCAAGTTTCATTTTGGCGGAGACTTGCTCCAACAAGCTGCGCCGGGCGAACTGGGCGAATTTTTTGAGTTTTGCTGTTGCCATCTATTTAGGCTCCTCCGGCTGCAGCAGCGGCTATGCGAGTGATTGGCCACTTCGGGAAGTTTTCGTTCCATGTTTCGATATTAAAGACTTGGCAATTCTGAACGGGGTGTCTTTGCCACCGAGGCGAATTCTTGCCGGCTGGAGAGAGTTTCCCCGCGATTTCGTCTGATAAATTCGGCAACAATTCGCCTTCGAGAGTCACCAAGTTCAGGTAGTGGATTGTCTTGAACAACTTGTCTTCTGCCCAACGATAAAAGAAGCTGTCGATGAATTTCGAGGCGAACGTCGAGCTTAGGATGCCATTGTTCAACTCGTTCTGAAACTTTTCCAACCCCTTTGCCTGAGCGCGGGGATTGCCTGGGTCTTTCACTTCTACAAAGATAACTACTTCATTAAATTCGACGACAAAATCGACACGGTGCATCTCACCAATGCCGCGGTAATTAGGTTGATCTGAATTCATCTGATCGAACACGATGGCATCGATGGCATCTGTGAAATCAATCTCGATATCACGCTCCCTCAACTTCACTTACCTACCCCCCCCCATCTTCTTGTTCACCTGTTCTTTGGTCAGGTCGTTGAAAGTGTCAGCGATAGCGTTCGGGGAAATAGAGCGGTAGTCCTCAGCGCTTTCCACACGTATCTCACCTCCTTCACCACGGTAGAGCGCGTGATAAAGCACGTGGTCTACCTTTCCCATTTCTAGATCAAGCCATTTGAGTAGAAAGTAGTCGTGGGTCGCCAGAATAATCTGCTGCCCGTTGCGCGACAGCTCCAGCAGGATCTGCACAAGCAGCTTCATCAGCTTGGGATTCAGGTTGGATTCGGGCTCGTCCCAGAACAGCGGACCGCTGACACCGGGCTGGATCGCGCCGGTTTCCAGCAGGCGTGAAAGCATACCCGCCTTGCGGAAACCTTCTGCCATGGAGTTAGCTGAATATTCGGTATGCTCAGTTTTGAAGGTAACCTTACCGCCACCGTAGAAGACAAAACGGCCCCCGCAGATTCCCTCGATCTCTGCCATGGCCCACTTTGATTTTTCGGGCAGGGTTTCCGGGCGTACTTCAGGAAGGTCAAGTAACAGGCAAATGTCTTGATAGGTCTGATCGAAGGAGAGCCCGTATTTCTCGTACAGGCTATTGAACCCCTTCATAAACGAGAGGACTTCTTTGGTCGGGATGAAAACCGCCTCGGCCTGATACTGCTCGTATTTGGCGCGATCCTGGACGGCCAGCGCCTTCGAGTTGTTGAAAAAGGTCGCAGTGATCTTCTGCCCTTGCGTGAACCGGGCAGACAGATAGGCTTGCTCGGTCGCGCCCTGACGATGCATCTTGCCGAGCTTGTCGTCCAGCGGCATAAAGAGGCGGAGCAGCTTGGCGGTCAGTGCCGCTTCAAGCTCATCCTCGCTGGTGTCGGGCTTGTTTTTAAACAGGGGTGCACCGACGCAAAGGGCATAGGCAGCCTTGAGAAGATGGGTTTTACCGGTGCCGTTTTCACCAATGATCACGTTGATCTTGGGCGAGAGATCTATTTCAAGACTGTCAAATACAGTAAAGTTATTCAAAATCAGCTTCTGAATCATTGCCACCTCCTAACGTGATGATTACGCTCTCAGTCGTTTACCGCTCTTTATTTCCTGTAGTAAGGCCTGTCTCAACATATCAAGATAACGATCAACCTCTTGCTCGTTTTCCAGCCAAAGCTTGTCGAAAACAACAGGGACAGAACGGACATCTACTGTTTGAAACTGCTGTTCCTTAATTTTGGGTCGCTCTTCTGGCGATCCATCAGGATAAGTTTGTGGTTCTGGCCCTGGCTCGGCCATCGCGACCATCAAGTCTACAAGACGCGGATAATCCTCTTCGTCAAATCGTCGCGCTGTATCACGCACCACGGCGATCAGGCGTTGGTTTTCGAGACCCTGAAGGAATCGATCGAAGTCTTGCGTCAACTGGTTCTGCTGCTCTGGCAATAACTTGGCAAAGGCTTCTTGGCTGACCAACTGTTGATTGCGGGCCATTACTGTCTGGGAGGCCTTTTCTTTCACATCCTGCAGTTGCACGAAAATCATCTGCCCAAGTGATTCCACCAAAGTCTTCATCTGCTGGGTCCGACCACCAGTAAAACACTTGGGATGTGCCAGGAGATCCTGAATCTGCACGGATTCTTCTCCAGAGACATATGGGAAGTTACCCTCCTGATTCTGAACAAATTTGCGGGCATCATCATAGAGCTCTTTTTGCGGACCGCTCATAAAGCGACGGATCGGATCGAGGGTGTCCTCTTTAAGATCCAGGAAAGACCCACTGAGCTTGGCGAAATCGATCAGGTAAAAAGTGTAATTTTTGCCACAAACCTCTTTAAGCCGCTGGATTGGCTCTGATAGCGACGTCAGGAACGGGTACAGAGCAGCCTGGCCTGCGAGTACAGATAATTCTTGATGCAGCGACTGAAACGCTTCAGCCGTTTCTTTACCTAGAGCTTTTGCTTCACCCGAAGAAGGTGGTGTGTCGAAGAAATCCGCATAGAACTCTTTCAATTGCCGCAGTTGAGAGGCGGTAAAATCGACTTGAGGGTCAATCACTACATTGGGGAAACCATGGGTGTTTTTCAGCGCTCGCTCAAGTGCATTGTTTTCAAGGACGTTACTGTCTGTACGTACCTCGACCTTGCCACGGGCACACAGCTTTGCCAGATTGCACTGGATAGCAGCCAGGTACCAGCCATAAGGCTTGCGCTCAAATCGCTCAACGACCGACTTAAACGTTGTGCGCACTCCACCTCGGCTGTTGTTTTGGATAAAAGCAAGGATTTCCTGCTCAGCCTCAGTGATGGTCGTGCTGTCGTTACCAAACAGACCTGCCTCGCCTTGGCCTAAAAACCCCGCGATATCACTCTCTGAATAGTTGACGCCACGCAGCATACGCAGGTTGGAATAAACCAATTGGATGAGCCGGTAGAAACCACGGGTGATACGGGAAATCGGTTCCTCTCCACTCAAATCGAGAGTCTCTCCATTGAGCAACAGCTTAGCCTTACCAAGCTGTGTGCTGATACGTTGTTGAAGGTCTGCATAGCGTTCACGGTTCTGGAAGCCTTTACCAGCCAGGATATGCTGCACACTCTCTTGTTGCGTCACTGAAGTGTTCTGACGGATATACTTTTCCGTCCGTTTGTACATGAGCAAATCACGAACCAGTCGCTCATCAGGTTCCATCAGAACCAGCAGTTCATCGCGGCCCATTGACTGCATTCGCAAGAGTTCTTCTTTCCCAGCATTCTCGTGAAACGAACTGATGACATGGATACCAAGTTCATGATCACGGCCATGGAATTGATCATCCAGTTTTCGAGAGAAGGCATAGTCCTGGCCGTTGTCGTCATATCTGATTTTGCGGGTCTTCAGGACCAGATCGAAGATAACCTTGGCGAGTTCAGCCGCAACATCTGTCGTTTCAATGTCGGTATTTTTAATCTCCTGCTCGATATCCTTTTCTTCATCTGTCAGGAACTCGTATTCCTCACCGTTACGCTGGACATACGTCTGCAGTTCCAGCAGGTTGAGAGCTTCTTCAACCTGCTTGCGCAGTGCCGGGAGATCCTGGTCAAACCGGTCGGTCATCAGGACGCAGAGGTTGCGGACCGTCGCCCTGAAATCTTTAACGTACTTGACGAGGAAAAGAGCCTTCAAAACACGAATGGCAAAAGCATTGTCAAGGTTTTTCTCGGCAATCGATACGGCCCTTTGGATTTGGGCCTTGATAGAAGATCTCAAGCCTTCAAACATCAGATCAAAGGTCGCAAGCTGGCCAATCTCATGATTGGCAATATGAATCGCTACTTGCTGAAAAACCCCCAGCATGGAACGCTCACCAACCGAGCTGTGCTTTCCTTCAAATGCGTTATGCGAGGACAGACTCTGGATGGCGGTCTGAAACAATGTGAATTGATACGGAATAAACGGATAGCAGTGAATAAAATGGTCCCGATCCCGGAAATTCTTATAGATCTTGGAGCCATCAGCAAAGTTAAAGAGCGTTTTAAAGTTGTTCGAATGATCGTGGTAGATGTCGGACAGTTGTGCAACGCCTGATACATTCTTCAAGAGCAGACGTTTCTGGATCACTTCATCGACGTTAGCGCTGGTCAGCTTCATCTTGTTGTTGAAACGCGCCATGATTTTAGAGAAGTCATTGCTCTGCTTAGTTGTCATTTCGCCAATAACGTCGCTCATATCCTCCTGCGCCGTGACAATAACCCAGGCCCTACCGCGACATTTGGTCGCCAGGCTCTCGGCAATCGTCTGCAGGTTGGTCATAAGTTTGACGTTGTCAGCAACATACTGGCCGACCTCATCGACAAAAAAGTTCAGGCGAAACCCGGCTTCCTGACTTTCAACATAGTCATTGATCTGCTCAGCAAAATCTTCGATGGAGACTCTGTAGTCGGCTTTGTACTTATCAATGATGCCGTTCACTGTTTGCCTGGTAATTTCGCCATATGCTTGATCAATAATCTGGGCAAAACGTTGCGAACGTCTGCGGCCGAAATCCCAATCTTGACCCGCAAGTTTTTTGAAAGTCTCCTCGAACCCTTGCAACTTTCCATCTTCATCAAGTTCGCGCTCAAACTGAGCGATATGCCCTTGCTTCCCGTAGTAGCCACACATCTCATCAAAGACTTTGACAAACACCGCCAGCAAGGCATCGATTTCCGTCTTGCTGATGACATCGGCTTTCTGGTCAATGTTGAACAGGATACTCTTGGAAGGGATGGAGACGGCTCGGCTTAAATCGCCTCTAAGGATCTCGTTGCCTTTGATTTCCTGCTTCTCAAGGAACAGGTCGAGAGAACTCGCACCATCGATGCTGCGATTCTCCAGCAAAAGAGCCAGCAATTTCAGCAAATGAGACTTACCGGAGCCGAAGAAACCTGAGACCCAGACACCGTTAGCTCCTTCGTAATTATTGTAGACCTCAAGAAAGCTTTCCAGGCGTTTTGCAACCTCATTGGTTACAACGTATTCCTCAACCTCAAGACGCAGGCTGGTTTCATCATCGGCCTTAATGACCCCCTCAATGGGCCGATCGACCTGCTTTTCAAACATATGATTGAGTTTCACGAGGGACTTCCTCCTCAAATTTCACAAAGAAAAATATTAAATGCGCGGTAGTACTTGTCATCATGGAGCCGCCCGAATAAATCAAGAGAGGCTCCGTCAGCCAGGGAGTGGGCATAGGAACCCGGGAAGAACATGACGGTTGGCTTGTCCTTGGCGCTACTCTGAAGGTTGTTCAGGACACTGTGTGAACGAATATACGGATACACCTCACCGACGCCACCAATGAACAAAACGTCAAAATCCTCGCCTTGCATCTTTTTCGCAATGGCTGGAACAAGTGCATCGTTGGCGTCCAGTATCCCCTGAAGATCTTCTTTAAGATTCTGCTTGGTCATACTGGTTTCGTTTTCGACATACCAATCCCAGTCGTCGCTCTCTTTGAGAATCTCAATGGACAAATCATAAAGATCGATTTCGAGGACCTGCACACCTGACTGTCTGAGTTTATTGGCCAATTGCTTTCTCAGCTTGTCCATTTCCACCACCTCTTCAGGCCGGTACGGACAGATGAAAAACGGGATTTCATTCCCCAAACCTTGCATCTTCAAAAAACGTTCGCTACTGAGCAGGCTGAAGAGATGCTGGTACTTCTCTGCAATCGGTCTATCATCAAACCCGTTACTCATCGAGACCACTCCTGGACAATTGCATCAGAAACGGGAAATATCATTAGATTGCTGGGATCCTCTGTTGCAATTGCGGCGATGACTTCAGGGCTTAGTATCGCAGGGTTGATCATGTTGTTAACGGATAGGATGTCGACTTCATGAGCTAAACGGAACACAACCTGGCGTAACTTTTTGGTCGTTGACTCAGATAACGATTCCAACTCTTCATGCCACTCAGCCTTGGCGTTGAAGAACGCATCATAGTCGTTGTATGTGACCATGTAATCGAAGCTCAAAAACTTTTCGCGGATTACTTCAGTGGCAAATTCTTTAACAAACTGATAGTGCTTGCAGGCAGCCAACCACAAAATCTGAATTTGATCCTGCCTTGAGCCCTCCATCAAAATATCCAATTGCCGGGTGGTCAGAAGGCTCAATCTTCCGCAAATTTCTAGTACAGTCGTTTTGCCTGATTTGACGGTTCGAGACTGAAGTATGTTCCGTTCGTTGGCCTCAGTTTTGGTTTGTTCCCATGAACTAATCAATCTATATAGTTCGACGAGAGTCAAAGACTCAGCATAAAAAAGGCTACCACTCGTAAATGACATGCGATATTTCATATCGGAGAAAACAAAACCCTAGAAAATGTAAATTGCTTAAAATCCGGAAAAATCAGGATGTTAATATATGGCTTATCACCTGAAAAGCCAACCAGAATCCTATGTTACTTCAACTCCAAGAAGCTCATTTACTGAATCATTCAAGACCAGACACTCCCCGGCGGTGGTTCACAAATTCACATAAAACTTTCGGGACGCCACTTTGATCTGAGCGCCTCGGAGGTGCGTGAAGAACGGGGCTTGCAAGGTTGTAACTTGTATTTTTATCACCTTCATTTTTTCAGCAATTCCCCACTAAATACCAGACATTACCTCAGTCGCTGATACAAGAAAATTGGAACGGATCTATGTACCACTTATGTTTCAGTTTCTCAGGGTCCAACAAAAAAGACGCCCCAGTCATAATGACCGAAAGCGTCTTTTTAAATCTGTTTTAATTGCTCCTGCATGGCCCACCCTCCAAATAATCAGAAAATATGGGCATAACCTATCACAGCATATTCAGATCATCAATCGCACAAACTTGCTGCCACCTTTCCCGCTCTACTCAATACCCCTTTCAAGCAGCCGTAATCGTCGTATCTATTCTGACCTGCAATGCCTTTTTAATGGTGGCAAAGATCAGCGATAGATTCTCCATGGTAGGATTGCCGGAAGTGGAGAGCATACGATGCAGGCTTTTGCTTGGTTTGTGAACTTCTTCAGCCAATTTTTCGAAGTCGAGGGTGGCATTGATCAGGTCGCGTAAAATCAGCTTGGCAGTTGTTGAATCGCCATCCAGCATCAAATCGATTGCTTCGCCCAGCAAAGCCTTGGCAAAATCAGGGTCAGACTCCATCCGTTTTTTTATGGTCTCTTTGAAGTCTCTTGTCAGGGCCATTTATGTCCTCCTCAAAGTTATCTCTTTTTTTGGTTGGCTTTTCGTGCTTTGTATTCTTTCCAGAAGCGCGCCGCCCGGTCAATGTCCTTTTGTTGTCCCTTTTTGGTTCCGCCCCCAAGAAGAATGATCAGTCTTTCACCGTCTTTACCAATATAGACCCGATAGCCCGGACCCCAATCCAGCCGATATTCGCCGATCCCGCTAAACCATTTCACGTTGGACAGATTGCCCTGTTCCATTTTGTGGACCATAGAAATAGTACCCTATATGTTACCTTTGATCAACATCATAGTGAGAATTTCAAGAAACGCATAATTACATGGGCGTTATAACCCCACGCAAACCGGCTAGAAAATCGGATCGACGAAAGACTATCGGTCGATAGCTCAGATGGAGCTCCTAATTGCTGGTCATTTCTTATGCCTTACTTTATAGGGATCAACTGGTCAAATTATTGATCACAACATTCATGCACTGGGAGATTTTTTCACCCTCTGGAGTGAGGCTGTAATATTTCTGCTCATCCTGCCCGATCAATCCATGCTCTTTCAGTACTTTTAAATGGAAATTAACCTTGGTGTGATCTTCGATACCAAGGCCGCGGGTTATGTCCATGAAACGGAGTCTGGTATTGGCGACCAGCAACTGCAGGGCCTGCCTGCGGATTGGGTTGGCGAGAGAACTGAATGTCCCGTCCATATTCAGCGTTGTCTGGCACGCCTTGAACTTTGCCTCCTCAAGGACTCGCCCGACTGTCATCAAGAGATCGGCCGATTTAAAGGGTTTGGTCAGATAGTCATCAGCCCCTCGACGCATCGCTTCCACTGCGTTCTCGATGGTTGAAAAAGCCGTCATGAGCACGACCCTGATCTGCGGCTTCTGACGTTTGAGTAACAGGAGAGTTTCCATCCCACTCATGCCGGGCATAATCAGGTCGAGCAAAATGAGATCGAACTCCTGCCGCGTTACCATCTCAAGAGACTCTGCGCCATTCTTCGCCAAGTGAACTGAGTAACCTTCACGAACAAGAACCTCTTGGATGTTTTCGCGCAGCTCCTGGTCGTCATCGATAATAAGGATGTTGTTCATTGCAGGGCTCCTTTCGGCAGAGGGAAGAGAAGTTGAACCAGCGTCCCCTCACCTGTTGTGCTGTCCATATGAATTTCACCGCCGTGCAACTCCATAATCCCAAAACAGATAGCCAATCCAAGACCGGTCCCCTTGCCGGGTTCCTTGGTTGTAAAAAAGGGATCAAACACCGAGTTCAGGTCCTTTTCACACACCCCAGAGCCCCAGTCATGAATCTGACAGATGACCTGCCGCCCCTTTACCCGGGTCTCGATCTCAATCCTTCCGCCTTGTGGTGTTGCATCCATCGCATTGATCAACAGGTTCAACAGCACCTCTTCAATCTTCCAGGGAATGCCATTCAGCGAAGGAACCTCTGCCAAATGAAACCTGAAGTCGTAATGTTTTTGGCGACTGCCGATAAGCTGGAAGGTTTGATGGATCACCTCGTTCAGACATAGCGGTTCCATCTCGGTTTCACGATTGTGCGAAAAGTACAAAAGTTCACCGGCAATATTGGCTGCACGCTCAAGATTACGTTTGATGGCCTCGATGCGGGGTTTAAATTCAGGGGCAGAGGGCGCCAGTTTTTGCAGATC
>JBDNGT010000427.1:0-4079 GCA_041689145.1 Geopsychrobacter sp.
ATTGCTGCTGGCGGGAGGGTTGGCCTACACCGGCGGGGTGGCATTTTATGCCTGGGAGCGCATGCCCTACAACCACATGGTCTGGCACCTGTTCGTCATGGCTGGCAGCACCCTGCATTTTTTCGCGATTCTGCTGTATGTCATTCCCTGCCCGGCACGGATCTGAATTAATTCCAGGTTCTCGGTCGGTCGAACCCTTAACTGTCTATCTTAAATAAATACCTCCCTCCAAACTGCAAATGTTTCCTGGGTGACATGAAACAATTTCAATAAGCTCGAATCTATCCTTATATTCTGTTATGATGGACACATAACTGCGTGCAATTAAGTGACAAATGCCCGCTACCAGTCAAGCCAGAACCCTCTGCTATGATAAATATGGAGCCAGGATGAAGGTGCAGACCCCATCGAAAATGCTACTTCTATTCTTCAGCTTGACGCTGGTGCTACTCAGCACAACAATTCTTCATGCCGGCAAAGGTAAAGCCGCAGGTCCCAAAGCAGTAAAACTTGGGAAAGCCGGCGATTTTGTCATTCTGACAAAAGCAGGCATCACCACCACTGGCACGACCGCAATTATTGGGGACATTGGCGTGAGTCCGATTGCGGCGACAGCCATGACGGGATTTGGCTTGATTACGGATTCCTCGGGAAAATTTTCTACCTCATCCTTGGTGACCGGGAAAATATACGCGGCCGACTATGCTAAACCGACCCCGAAAGACATGACCAAAGCAATAAGCGACATGGAAACTGCATTTCTGGACGCCGCGGCAAGAACAAATCCCGATTTCACTGAACTCGGCGGCGGAGATATCAGCGGCAAGACACTGCTTCCCGGTCTCCACAAATGGAGCACAGATGTCTTAATCACCAGTGCCGGCGTTACTCTCGCTGGTGGTGACAAAGATGTCTGGATTCTGCAAATCGCCGGCAACCTGACGGTGAACAACAGTGCCATGGTGACCCTGGTCGGCGGGGCCCAGGCCAAGAACGTTTTCTGGCAGGTCTCGGGTAAAACGACCCTCGGCACAGCGGCTGACGTCAAAGGTATTATCTTGAGCAAAACACTGATTTCAATGAATACCGGTGCCGTGCTGTGCGGAAGAGCCTTGGCCCAGACCGCGGTGACCTTAATCGCGAATACCGTTACCGACAGTTGCAACTTGGCGCCACAGATCGACATCGACCACTACGAAATTCTTCACGACGGACATGGCCTGACCTGCCAACCGGAAGCTATCACCATCAAGGCCTGTACCGACACCTTGAGCCCTTGCACTGAATCGACAAATGCCAGCACCCTCACTCTGGGTACCAATATTGGAAACTGGCTGGAAAGTAATCCGCTCTCGTTTACCGGCTCGACCAGTGTCAACCTGCGCAACACTAGCACAGCCCCAGCAACCATAAGTCTAAGCGGCACCAATCCAAGCGCCGCGACGCAGTGTTACGAAAATGGCACACTGGAGTCCCCCTGTACCCTGATATTTCACGACAGCGGCTTCATTTTTGATGTTCTTGATGCGGCCTCCGGCTCGACCCAAACCGTCAGTATGCAGGCGGTACGCCTGAATGACATTAATCAAAAATGTGTGCCGCTTTTCCAGGGCAACAAACTTATAAATTTCAACTTTGCCTACACCACCCCCAACAGTAACCCGAACAGCAGCCAGGCCGTAATCAACAGTAATAATTTCAGCGCCAATGCCCTTACCGAAACTCTTTTCTTCGACACAAACGGGGCAACCGACTTCACGGTCAGCTATCCAGACGCTGGTAAATTAACGTTTAACGCCAGCTATGACGATGGTGAGGCTTTCGCCTTGGGCACCGATACCGCGATATTTTATCCCGCTGAGTTCCGTATCACTGCAGATGGGCAGCTCTGGTCGGCAACCGATGAGAACAGCTTGATATTGGCGCATGCCGGTGCCAATTTTTCATTAACGATCCAGGCCCTGAACACCCTGGGCAATATCACCCCCAACTACAGCGGCACCCCTATCTTGAGTGCAACCAATGTCGGGCCGGCGGGTGGCGCTACCGGCACCCTTGGCACCGGCAATGTGTCCCTGACTGGCGGTACCGCCACCCTTACCGACCAAACCTACGATGAAGTCGGAATCATGACGATCACCGCCAATGACCTTGATTATCAGGGATATTCCATCAACGGCACCAGTGCCAATATCGGCCGCTTCGTCCCCGATAGCTTCCGCGTACTTTCTGCGAAAACCGGCACACTCACCCATGCCGATGGAACTTTCAGCTACTTCGGGCACGAGATTATCGGCTACGCCGCCCTCAGCAACCCGTCCTTCACCATTGAGGCTCTGGCAGATGATGGCTTGACTCGCACTGTCAACTACCAGGGTGCGTTTTTCAAGATGACAGAGGCAGGCCTCAGCATCACCAGCCCTACGACCGATAAGATTCTCACCTCGCAACCACTCAGCATCACTAGGGCAGGAGACAGCCTGAACGACAACAGTAACGGCACCGCCACCTACGATTTCGGTGCGGACAAAACCACCTATACCCGTTCAGCCACCGCGACTGTCCCTCTACTCACTCCACAGTTTGATTTCTCTGTGACGCAAATCAGCGACGGCGAAACGACATCGGCGGTCAGTGAAGCGATTCCGGTCAGTGGCGGAACAGAGCTGCGTTACGGGCGGCTGCGCATTGAAAACAGCTTCGGCCCCGAGACCGAACCGATCAACCTGCCGGTGAGCACCGAATACTGGGATAGCGGTCTGTGGCAGACGAACAGCATCGACAGTAGTTCCGCTTACACCTACACCAAGGTCGAAAACGATATCACCACCACAGAAGATGAGAGCGGCACCCCGGTCAGTCCGACCATTTCGACCCTCACGCTTGCGTTCGGATCCGACCCTATCACTCTTACAACGGCAACCGATCCCAACGATCCAGGTGGCACGGTCGATCTGACCCCCGGCGTACCGAACTGGCTTAAATTCGACTGGGATGATGAATTGGGGACGCCCGACACCGATCCGACGGCAACCGCGACCTTCGGCATCTATCGCGGACGCGACCGGATCATCAGCTGGGAAGAGATACCGGCGCACTGATGAAGAGGAATATTTCAGATATCCAGGGATTCACCCTGGTCGAACTGGTCCTGGTTATACTGCTGATCGGGATCCTCTCGGCCTACATCGCGCCGCGCTTCGAGCTTGCCAGCTTTCGCGACGACACCGAGGCCAGCCTCTTTCTAAGCAATCTGCGCTACGCCCAGCATCGCGCGATGGTTACCGGCGGCGGCTGGAACCTCACCTTTAGCGGCACCAGCTACAGCCTAGCCGACGAAACTGGCGCGCCACAGAATTTTCCCGATGGCAGAAGCACGGTCAACGTCACAGCCATAACCTCGACCCGCAGTCCCCTCTATTTCGACTATCTCGGTACCCCCGATAATGATACTACCGGCAGCAACATAAATGAGGTTTCCACCCAAACCCTTATCATCATCGGCGGCCAGACCTTCACCATTGAACCAAATACCGGGGGGATCCTATGAGGCAGCAGGGCTTTACCCTGATTGAACTGGTGATCTACATCCTGGTGTTTGCGGTCGGCGTGACCGCGATCATGTCGCTGATGCCGCAGATTCTGGCCAGCGGTTCTAACTCAACCATCCGCCTGCGTGGGGTGCAGGTCGCCCAGGCGGTTATGGAGGAGATCACCGCTAAAAGATGGGATGAAACCACCCCCAACGGCGGCGGTGCTGCAACCACCCCGACGCTGCCAGCGTCCTTCGGTCCGGACGGTGAATTATCAATACAGGATTTCGACGACGTTGACGATTATCATCGCACGGCCCCATATAACAGTGACACCGACTTCGGCCTGACTGAAGGTTACACCATATATGTCACAGTCAGCTCCGTCAGCCTGTCTGGTACCACATTTAACGCCGGTGGCGGGGTCAGTTACAAAGAGATCCATGTACGGGTTAACTCCGCTACCCTTGATGAAGATTACAACCTGTACGCCGTCAAGGGGGATTTCTGATGCGGCGTACAGGGTTTAATAAAAGCCTGAATGAA
>JBDNGT010000428.1:0-22323 GCA_041689145.1 Geopsychrobacter sp.
CGGCAGATAATCGAGAATCAGGTTCGGGATACCGATGCCGAGATTGATCACCTGCCCCGCATGGATCTCCTGGGCCGCCCGCGCGGCTATCTTCTTTTTAAAGGGCATGGTGGGCCAATACTCCATAGTCCGGGGTGAGTTTATCAAGTACCAGGATATGATCGACAAAGGCGCCCGGCAGATGGATCTGATCTGGATCAAGGGTCCCTGTCGCGACGACCTTTTCGACTTCAACGATAACCGTGGTGGCGGCGGTCGCCATCAGAGGGCAAAAGTTGCGCCCGCTCTTGACAAAGATCAGATTTCCGACGCGGTCGGCCACCGCCGCGCGGATTAGCGTCACGTCTGCGCGCAAGGCCTTTTCCAGGATCGCCTCGCGGCCGTCGACAAGTAGCACCTGGCGGCTTTCGCGCAAAATGGTGTCGACGCCGATATCGGTCAAGATTCCTAGCAGACCGGCCCCGCCGGCGCGGATTTTTTCCGCCAGAATCCCCTGCGGGTAGAGCAGGACTTCCAGCTCCCGCCGGTTCATCATGGCCACCGCTGTCGGATTTAGACCGATGTGGGAGGCGATCAGGGTTTGCACCTGGCCCGCCTCCAAGAGCTTGGAGATGCCCATGCCCGGTTCATTGGCATCGTTTTTTATCAGGGTGAGGTTTTTCGTCCCCTGTCGGCACAACAGCTCGATGAGCGAAAAGGGCGTCCCGGGTGCGCCGAAGCCGCCGATCATGATGGTCTGACCGTCGAGGACCTGGCTTAAGGCCTTTGCGCCGGAGAGGGTCTTATCAATCATGCGTCATATTCCTTGCTAGGTTGTCGGACTGTGCGTCGCCGGTAGTTTGGCCTGGGTGCGCTCCAGGGCGCGTTCGAGCAGGGCCAGGAGCTCCCGGATTTCGGTACGGGTGGAGATCAGCGGTGGTGCCACCATGATGTGATCCCCCTTGAGGCCATTGATCGGGCGGCGCGGGTAGACAATCAGCCCTTCATCGTAGGCCTCATCCGTCAGCAGAAAATGCACGTTGCATTCCGCGGGGAAGGGCGCACGGGTTTTGCGATCCGCCACCAGTTCGATGGCCGTCAGCAGCCCGATGCCGCGCACCTGGCCGATGAATTCGAAGCGTTTTTTCAGGCGCTCCAACCCGGTCTTCAGGATTTTCCCCATCGCCTCTGCGTTTTCAGTCAGTCGGTTTTCGGTGATTACATTGAGCACCTCAAGGCCGACAGCGCAACCCATCGGATTGCCCGCCAGGGTATGACCGTGGAAAAACCCGCCGTTATCCATCATCTCGTCCACGTATTCGGTTCGGGCGGCGATGGCACCCAGGGGGTAGGCGCCCGAGGTTATGCCTTTGGACATCACCACGATATCGGCGTTGACGTCCCAGTGTTCGTAGGCAAAGAGCTTGCCGGTGCGACCGAAGCCGGTCATGACCTCGTCGAGGATGAGAAAAATACCATATTTGCGACAGATGTCCTCGATCACCCTGAAGTAGCCTTTTGGGGGGACGACCGCTCCCGTGCTGGCGCCGCCGATCGGTTCGGCGACAAAGGCGGCGACACTATCCGGGCCCTGCTCCAAGATGGCCTTTTCGAGTGCCCAGGCGCATTCCAAGTTGCAGGTTGCTTTCTTGTTGAATGGACAGCGGTAGCAATAAGGGGCCGGAATCTTTGGGTAGGAATTCATCATCGCCCGGAAGGGAATTTCAAGGGGAGCATAGGAGGTTAGAGCCAAGGCCCCCAGGGTTGAACCGTGATAGGAGGGAGTGCGGGAGATGAACTGCGAGCGGGATTTCTCGCCGCGATTGAAGAAATATTGGCGACAAAGCTTCATCGCCGACTCCACCGCCTCGGAGCCGCTGGAGACAAAAAAGACCCGCTGCAGATGGGGTGCCATATGCTTCATCAGTTCGGCCGCGTAGCGGTGGGCCGGTTCGTTTTCAAATTGGGTGCGGTAGGCGAAGACTGCCTTACGGGCTTGTTCTGCAAGGCGGTTAGCAATGCGATTGTTGCCATGACCGATATTGCAGTTAATCGCCCCCGAACTGCCATCAAGATATTTTTTGCCGGTGTGATCCCAGATGTAGACGCCCTCAGCGTATTCGATGAAAGGCATTTTCTTACGGGATTGATAGAAGAGAAAGTCGGAGTTATAGGTATCCAAGGTCTCCATTGGTAATTCAAATGCGTTTTCTGTCATCTTTTTCACCCGCTGATTAGATTGTTTGACCGTAAAAAAAATCGATCTTTTTCGTTGCAGTTTGTTTCCGAATCTCCTATATTACGTTTATCGTAAACACCTTACGTTTGTTACTTTATTCTCCTTACTTGAGGGTTGTCAAGAATAATTGTGAGGCTTTTGAGAACGTGTGTTGCTAATCCTGAAATCGACTATTTTCCAGAGAGTTAAGCTGTCTCAACTCCAAACGAAAGGTCTGCAGCGGTGCGGCAGACAAACAGTGATTGAAGATGGCGGGAAAAAAACTATTCCATGCCTAAGTTGACCCAAAGAAAGGTTCCCTCATGGAAAAACGACCAATGGACTATTTTGCAAAGACCCTGGAAAAAGGGATGCGGATTCTTAACCTGTTTGATTATGGGCATTCGGTCTGGAGTTTGACCGCGATCGCTGGAAAAATGGGCATGAACCTGACGTCTACCTATAGACTGGCGAACACTTTTATAGAATTGGGCTACCTGAACAAAGACCCTAAAACGAAATTACTGCGTCTAGGACCGATGGCAGTAGCTATGGGACACCAGATTCTTCGCGGCTTCGATTTAAACAGGATGATTGAACCGATCGTCGATGAAATTCATCATAAGTACAATGTCAGCATTGAGGTTTCATTGTTGCAGTCGAATTTAATGGTTCAGATATACAGCATCGAAGAAATCGCCACGCTGACTTACAATCAGGAAGCCGTCAGCGTATTTCTGTACTGTACCGCTTCCGGGAAAGCGGTCCTTGCCAACCTGCCAAAAGAAGAACTGGGAAAACTGGTCAGTCGGCAAAGCTTTGAAATAAAGACGGATCAAACGATTTCAGACAAGGAAGGTTTATATATCGACCTGGATTTAGTTAGAAAAAGAGGGTATGCGATAAATAATGAAGAATACATTAGAGGCCTGATTGCCATAGCGGCCCCCATTTTAAATCTAAACACCCAGCGAGCCATGGGTTCGGTGACCTTCACCTCTACGACCTTGAAACATTCCATGGCCGAATTTGAAGCGAAATACTCCGCGGTTTTATGTGCTTTGGCCCAAAGACTCTCAGGGATGATTCCGCATGTGTAATCTCATCCCGGACTTAAAACAGCAGACAGCGTTATTCAACCAACCATTGTTCGGCGTCAATGACTGATAAACTCCTCCTTATGGGTTTAGCGGGTCAGATTCCCAATGTTCCCCGAAAATAGGCATAAAACGCTGAGCATTTAAGCTTTGTGATCGTTCTACTTTTTTGTCATCATAGGAGATATGTATGGAACCCATCAACTGGAATCCCGCTGAGCTGCTTAAATTATCCGGCAGCTACTGGAGCACCTGCACCCTGCACGCCGGGGTCAAACTCAATCTCTTCACGCCGCTCTCCGCGCGTGACTTTTCCGCCGCCGAGCTGGCGATCAAAAGCGGCTGCGACGTGCGCGGTTTGGCGATGCTGCTCGATGCCCTAAGTGCCATGGAGCTGTTGATCAAAGAGGATGGGCGCTACCGCGCAACCCCGGCCGCCGCGCATTTTTTAAGTCGTAGCGCGCCCGACTACCTCGGCCATATCATTTTGCATCATCACCATTTGATGGAGAGCTGGAGCCGGCTCGACGAAGCGGTGCGCGACGGCCAGCCGGTGCGCCACCGGGTTTCGCATCAGCCGACGGATGCAGAACGCGAAAGCTTTCTGCTCGGCATGTTCAACCTGGCGATGCTCAATGCGCCCAAGGTTGCGCCGCGCATTGATCTGTCCGGTCGGCGGCGACTGCTCGATCTCGGTGGCGGTCCCGGCACCTACGCTATCCACTTTTGCCAGCATAACCCCGAACTTGAAGCGGTGATCTTCGATCTGCCGACCACGCGCCCCTTCGCCGAACAGACCTTAGAGCACTTCAACATGAGCCAGCGGGTCCGCTTCGCCGCCGGCGATTTTCTGGCCGATCCCTTCCCCGGCACCTTCGATGTCGCATGGCTCTCGCAGGTGTTGCACGGCGAAGGTCCGGCCGGCTGCGCCCAGCTGCTCAAAAAGGCGGTTGCCGCGCTCGAGCCGGGCGGCCTGTTACTGGTGCAGGAGTTCATCCTCGGCGCCGATCGTGCCGCGCCCGTCTTCCCCGCGCTCTTCTCGCTCAACATGCTGCTCGGTACCCCGGATGGCCAGGCCTACAGCGAAGCGGAGCTGGCTGAACTGATGCGGCAGGCCGGACTGAAGCAGGTGGAACGCTTGCCGCTTGAACTGGTCAACGGGGTCGGGGTGATGCAGGGGCGCAAAGCCTAAACCCTGACGGGCCTCCTGGGTCACCCCGTAAGGGTGATAGAGCGATTGGCGCCATGAAGCGTTGTCCGGATCGTTCCCGTGGATGAGCGGTGCGTCCAGAGTCAAGGGATGCCGCTAGGCGTATGCCTGTTCACGGAAGCTATGACCATGAATAAGAAGTGATTGATGTTACTGAAGTCGTGATATAGGATTTGTCGTTGTGGGGCATGGTTCGCCAACAGAATGATCCCTGTAATGACTCGATTCTGGATCCATGTCGCTAATAGTGAATGGATATATTTTTTTGAATTTAAATGAGAGGAAAATGAAATTTTATCTGGTCGCAATATTGTTTGGCTTGATGGAATCGAGGGGACTTTCTCGTTGACGGTCAGTAATGCCACACTCAGCAGCCTGGTGATTGCCCCACTGACACCGGAGACTCCTAAAGGCCTGACCGCCCAATTTACTGCCACCGGCAGCTTTTCCGATGCAACGACCCGGAACTTATCTTTTGATGTTGTCTGGTCCTCGTTGGACCCATTGGTGGCAACGATCAGTAACGCGGTCGACAGCAAGGGGTTGGCGAACGCGGTTGATGCCGGTACGACGAACATCACGGCGACATTCGGTACGACTCCAGCCAGCACCCTGATGACGGTATCCGCCGCCAACCTGACCTCGATCGCTATCTCCCCCGCGACACCTGCGATCCTGAATCTGTTCAGCGGCCAGATGACTGCCACCGGAACTTTCTCGGATTCTTCCTCTCTGGCTATTACGGAACAAGTGCTCTGGGCCTCCAGCGTCCCGGCTATTGCTGCGATCAGCAACAGCACCGGATCTGAAGGCCGGGTCTCGACCCTGTCCGCCGGTGTTACCAGCATTTCTGCAAGTCTGGATGGCGTCAGTGCCGACACCGGCTTGACGGTTACCGGTGGCAATCTCACGAGTATCCAGATCCTGCCGGCGAATAGTACCTACATTCACACCGGCCCTGTCATTCCGCTGCAGATGAGCGCCCTGGGCAGTTTTGATGTTGCCGGGCGAAATGTCAGCACCGAGGTGACCTGGACCTCAAGCTAACCGGTCGTTTGACCCCGGCATTTCATTCCTGAAGGCTAGAAACCCAGGCGGCGAAACGCTGCTAGAGCCATCTGCTCTGAGGAGAAAAGACCATGACCAGATTCGAAGGACAGAAAGTGCTGATGCGGATCTTTATCGGCGAGAGCGACAAGGACGGCCATCGCCCGCTCTACGAGTCCCTCGTCGAGTTGTTGAAGCGCGAAGGATTCGCCGGTGCAACGATCTTGAAAGGGGCGGGCGGGTTCGGCGCCCACAGCGTCTATCACACTGACAAGCTGCTGCGCCTGTCGAGGGACATGCCGGTGATTATCGAGGTGGTCGATGGACAGGATAAGATCGATGCGATCATGCCACTGATCGACGCCAAAATGTCCGGCGGCATGATCACGCTGGAAAAGGCCACGGTGATCCGCTATAGCCACCATCATGAGAAGGATTGAAGGGGGGCAGGGGTGAAAATCCGTTGCCTGCTTTATCGGTCAATGGTCTGTTGAATGTTGAGACCCCATTGTCACACTTGCAGAAGCGTAAGGTGAAGTGTCAAAGGGGCTAGGAATGGCAAAATGTCAAATCTGACATCAAAGTTCGTTTGCGCCACACTCGATATGGATGGTGCCTGGATTGGCCTGATAACACGCCGTGTCGCGGCACCACCCAAAGAATTGGGGGAGAGGTTTGCGGCCCTGGTGCATACCGAGGATTTTCAGGTGATTGGTCCGGGCAAGGGAGAATAAATCTATCCGAGTTGTACAAACAATTTTGAAACAAGGAGTGTGCAATGAAGCATGTTGTGATTACCGGAGCTAATCGCGGGATTGGTCTTGAGCTGGCACGGCACTATCAGGCTGAAGGCTGGCGAGTAACAGGGATCTGTCGCGAAACTTCGCCCGAACTTGAACCATCGCCTCGAAATTGCCCTTCGAAACACATCCGGTCAGCATCACCAGACCAATCAACAGCAGCAACCCACCCCATATTCCAGAGCAAAAGCTGTTTCTGTGACCTGAAGAGACCTCACTGTTAATTGGTGTCATAGACATAAATTATCTCCTACTCGGTTATTTTGGTTGTCACGCTATTCACGCGCGACTGAATCGCGATCACTCCGGCCTGTCCAGAACGATCCGAAAGCTCAAGTTTAACAGAAGTCTTTGTCCGCAAAGAAAAACGGAACGCTAATTAACGCCTTCCCTGGCCAAAAAGGATCGCCTTTGACTTGTCATCGACAGTTTTCGTATTATTGATTTCACTCGCCTTGCGGTAGGCCTCGACCACCGCGGGTCGCTGACTAATTAATTCAAACCAGCGTTTGACCTGAGGAAACTCCTCAAGATTGATCCCCTGCTTTTCATGGGAAACCACCCAGGGGAAGATCGCCATATCTGCGACCGAATAATCTCCGGCAACGAAATCGTTCAGCGCCAGCTGGTCGTCAAGCACCCCGTAAAGGCGCTCGGTCTCTTTCTGATAGCGTTCAATAGCGTAAGGGATCTTTTCCGGGGCGTACTGACTGAAGTGGTGATTCTGGCCAAGCATTGGGCCGAAGCCGCCCATCTGCCAGAAGAGCCATTGCTGCACCTGATGACGCGCCCTGGGTGCAACCGGCAGGAACTTGCGACACTTTTCAGCCAGGTAGAGGAGGATGGCCCCAGACTCAAAAAGGGCCAGAGGCGCACCATTGTCGATCGGACTCTGATCGACAATGGCTGGGATTTTGTTGTTGGGCGAAATCTTCAGAAATTCGGGTTTAAATTGATCACCGGCACCGATATTCACCGCATGAATCAGATATTCCAGACCGGCTTCCTCCAGAAAAATCGTGATTTTGTGGCCATTCGGGGTCGTCCAATAATAGAGATCGATCATCAGCTCACTCCTTATTCAGCAACCAGGCCGAACCGTTATGCTCAGCCCTTGTTGGAGAAGTCTTTTTTTTCGATTTCAGCTGGCATCTTATCACCATCAGCATTTACAGATTCAACATCGGACGGAGTATCCTCCGCTGCGCTCTTTTCAGTCTGGATTCTAGAGACAGAGTCAAATCTTTGGGGTCAAGTTTAAATACTCCTTCGATTATCTGATTTTCAACTGCTGCGATGAGGACGGCATTATAAGCATCTCAGCCCGACGGCGAAAGGAAAAATTCACGCCGGGACTATAATTGGAAAGCGGAGACGGTGGTTGTATGGCAGAAGGAGAGAGCGCAGGAGTGTAAACAGACGGACAAAATCGAGGGGTTCACAAGTTATCCCCCCGGCAGAGCCGGGGGAAACATCCTGTCATCTTGATCCGCAGAGGGACGGATGAAGATGACTTTTTTCAGACTTTCGGCAAGGTGAGGTTGAATTCTTCCTGGAACCGCCGCGCAAAATCTTCACGGGAAAAGGTATGGTTCTGCGTCCCGTGGCTTTCGATCTTGATCGCCCCCATGAGCGATGCGATACGACCGGTGATGTCCCAGTCGAGTTCATTCATCAGGCCGAAGAGCAGACCGGCTCGATAGGCGTCGCCGCAGCCTGTCGGGTCCTTGAGCTCTTTTGTCGCAGCGGCCGGAATGGCGATTTCCTTGTCACCATTGTAAATGACGGAACCTTCCCCGCCGCGAGTGACGATCAGGGCCTGCAACCTGGAAGCGACCTCGGCGGCCGTCAAGCCGGTGCGTTCCTGAACCAGCTGCCACTCGTAGTCGTTGACCGTCAGCCATGTGGCCTGGTCGATGAAGCGGTTGAGTTCTTCCCCGTCGAACATGGGCAGCCCCTGGCCTGGATCGAAGATGAAGGGAATGCCGGCTTCGGCGAATTGGGCGGCATGCTCGATCATTCCCTCACGGCCGTCGGGGGAGACGATGCCGATGGAGACATCGGAGGCGCTGTCCACACGGTTGCGGTCGGCAAAACCCATGGCGCCGGGATGAAAAGCTGTAATCTGATTGTCGTCCAGGTCGGTTGTTACAAAGGCCTGAGCGGTGAAAGTGTCGTTCACAATGGAGACGTGACGCCGATCGATGCCGCAGTCGTCCATCCAAACCCCATAAGGGGCGAAGTCCTCACCTACGGTTCCCATCGGCAAGGGGGAACCGCCGAGCATCTTGAGATTGTAGGCAATGTTGCCCGCACAACCGCCGAACTCGCGGCGCATCTCCGGCACGAGGAAAGAGACATTCAAGATGTGGATCTTGTCGGGAAGTATATGATTCTTGAAGCGGTCCTGGAACACCATGATATTGTCGAAGGCGAAAGAACCGCAGATCAGAGCTTGCATAAAGTGTGCTCTCCTTTTCTGCATCAGACCGTTTCCGGTCTGGTTTCCCGCTGCCGTCAAGTGCTCCGGACAGTCCGGCCACCGACAGCAGGGGAACTATTTGAAGGTGTTATTTATTGCGGAAGAAGAAAATGCCCCAGGTCAGGTAACCATTGTTGCCGCCGTCGACCCAATGCTGCAGGCCTCTTTTCATGCGGTCGATATACGCCTGGCTGACCACGTTGGAAAGCTGCTGCTCGCGGCTTTCTGTTTCCTTGAGAACGCGGCCGTAGTGGCGGGGCAGCTGTTCACTGTGCTCTTCAAAGCACTCCTCTTTCATTCCCAGTTTTTCAGCCATCTCCCTGTAGAATCCGGGTGAGCCCAGAGTTTCAAGGTGGATGCGATCCAGAATGGGCTGCAGTACTCCTTCAGGGCAGTCGTCCGTCTGCATGGGATCGGTGAAGATGAACTGCCCGCCCGGCTTGAGGACGCGTTCAACTTCTTCGAGCACTTTCTCGCGTTGTCCGCTGTGCAGGATGGCGTCCTGACTCCAGACCACGTCGAAGGAATCATCTGCATAAGGAACTTCTTCAAAGCTGCCGTCGACCACTTCGATCAGATGATCGAGGCCCATTTCACGGTTCATCTGCCGGTCGCGCTCATTCTCTTTTTCGCTGAGATTGAGGGCCACCACCTGGCATCCATAGGTTTTGGCCAGATAGCGTGCAGCGCCGCCGAATCCGGCACCGATATCGAGCACCCGGTTGTTTTTGTCCAGTCCATCGAGAAAAGAAGCCATGCGCTCGACGGTCCGACGGCTGGCAGCGGAAATGTCTTCATCGGGAGTATTGTAGAGACCGATGTGGATGTCTTCGCCGCCCCAGATGGTGAAATAAAAGTTGTCGGCGTCGTCGCTGTTGTAATATTCGCGCGCGGTGTTTACCGCAGTTGAATAGTCTGTCGTCATATTTACTCCTCGTTTATTTAGTGTTTTTTTCAGGAGCACAGTACTTTTTTTGGGCCATGTGGATGTAAAAGTCCGGCTCTTCCTCGCGATAGGTTTCCTTGAAGTCTCCAAAGGTCTCGATTTTCTGGAAACCCACCTCTGCCATCAGGCGTCGCACATAGTCCTTGCGCAGAGGAAACATGTTGAGGTGGTAAACTGATTTGTCGGGAAAGGCGTAGCGGAAACGGGCCAGACCATCATCGACGTGCTCCGGTTCGGCGACCACGTCGTTGCCGCAGTAGTAGAATTTGTGCTTGCTGGAATATCCATGGTCGAGAATGGAGTCGTAATTGCGCTGGTCGAGAATCAACACCCCGTCGTGCTTGAGCATGGCGTAGTATTCCGCCAGGGTCCTGCGGCGGTCGTGCTCGTTGAACAGATGAGTGAACGAGTTGCCGAGGCAGATAATGGCGTCGTATTTTCCGTGAACATCGCGATTCAGAAAACGCCAGTCGGCACAGACTGTGCGCATGATGAAACCGTGCTGCCTGGCGTTATCAAAAGCCTTGGCGAGCATGGCGGGGCTGCCGTCGGCACTGACGACGTCGAACCCGGCCTTGAGCAGGCGCACAGAATGAAATCCGGTGCCGGTGGCCACGTCGAGGACCTTTTTCGCGCCGTTCTCCTTGAGTTTATCGATGAAAAAGCTTCCTTCGCTCTCGGCACGGCTTTCCCAGTCGATGAGTTCGTCCCATTTTTCCACCAGGGTCATGGTGTATTCGTCTGTATAATGATCTGTTTCGCGAACCGCAGTGGGGTTTTCGCCAAAGTCTTGATGGACTTTACCTGGCATGACAATCTCCTTTGTAAATGATTTCAAAGACACAGTAGAGTGGGGCCTGCCCTCTTGAAATTTCTTTCAAGGGGGACAGGCCCTCATCGTTTCTGCTGTTTAGTACCGATAATGTTCCGGCTTGTAAGGACCTTCCAACGGAACGCCGAGATATTCGGCCTGCTCAGCACTCATGCTGGTGAGCTTTGCTCCCAGTTTTTCAAGATGCAGACGGGCAACCTCTTCGTCGAGTTCCTTGCTCAGACGATAGACGCCAACGTCCTTGGGATTGACCCACAGGTCGATCTGAGCGAGGGTCTGGTTGGTGAAGCTGTTGGACATCACGAAGCTGGGATGGCCGGTGGCGCAACCGAGGTTGACCAGTCGCCCTTCGGCCAGCATGAAGATGGAATGGCCGTCGGGGAAGGTGTACTTGTCGACCTGGGGCTTGATGGTGACTTTTTCCACGCCGGGCATCTCGTTGAGGGCGTCGACCTGGATTTCATTGTCAAAGTGCCCGATGTTGCAGACGATGGCCTGGTCCTTCATGCCGGACATATGGACAGCAGTGATGACATCCTTGTTGCCCGTGGTGGTGACGTAGATATCTCCGTAGGCAAGGGCATCTTCCATGGTGACGACCTGGTAGCCGGCCATCAGCGCCTGGAGGGCGCAGATGGGATCTATCTCAGTGACCACGACATTGGCTTTCAGGGCGCTCAGACCTTCGGCACATCCTTTGCCGACGTCGCCGAAGCCGGCGACCACGGCGGTTTTGCCGGCGATCATTACGTCGGTGGCGCGCTTGATGCCGTCAACCAGCGATTCGCGGCAGCCGTAAACGTTGTCGAATTTGCTCTTGGTGACCGAGTCGTTGACATTGATGGCTGGCACCAGCAGCCTGCCGTCAAGCTCCATCTGGTAGAGCCGATGGACGCCGGTTGTGGTCTCTTCGGATACCCCTTTCCAGTCCTTGGCCGCTTTGTGCCAGAACTGGGGGTCCTCCGCCTGAAGGTCCTTGAGGAGTTGATTCTGTATCTTGACTTCCTTGTTGTCGGTCGGAGCGTCGAGCATGCTCTTATCGTCTTCAGCTTCATAGCCGCGATGGAAGAGCAGGGTGGCGTCGCCGCCGTCGTCGACGATCAACTGAGGACCTTTGCCGTCGGGCCAGGTCAGGGCCTGGCGGGTGCACCACCAGTACTCTTCAAGGGTTTCGCCCTTCCAGGCAAAGACAGGAGTGCCTTTGGCGGCCATGGCCGCAGCAGCATGGTCCTGGGTAGAAAAGATATTGCAGGACGCCCAGCGCACATCGGCGCCGAGTTCTTTAAGGGTTTCGATGAGAACGGCAGTCTGGATGGTCATGTGCAGGCTGCCCATGATCCGCACGCCCTGAAGGGGCTTCTCCGGGCCGTACTTCTCCCGGGTGGCCATCAGGCCGGGCATCTCCTGCTCGGCAACCTCGATCTCGCGACGTCCCCAGCCGGCCTGTGTAATATCTAGAACTTTGTAATCGTTTTCTGGCTTCTTTGTCATGGTTTTGTCTCCTTTTCGAGGTTCAGAATAAGAAATAGTCCGCGTGCGAGCGCCTCTCGACTCAGGCGCTCTTGCTCAGCCCTGCGGCTTCGCGCAGCATCTGGACTTTGTCGGTACGTTCCCAGGGGAAGTTCTCGTTTCCGAAGTGGCCGTACTTGGCGGTCTCCTCGTAGCACCATCCCTGGGGATTGCGCAGTCCCAACTCCTTAATAAGAGCGGCCGGACGGAAGTCGAAGACTTCACCCGATTCGAGGATTTTCTGCAGGACATCATCTTCCACCACGCCGAGGCCGAAGGTGTGGACGTTGATGCTCAGAGGACGGGGGATGCCGATGGCGTAGGCCACCTGAATTTCGCAGCGCTCCGCCAGCCCGGCGGCGACAATGTTCTTGGCGGCATAGCGACTGTAGTAAGCTGCTGAACGGTCGACTTTGCTCGGGTCCTTGCCCGAGAATGCGCCGCCGCCGTGGCAGCCGACGCCGCCATAGGTGTCAACGATGATCTTGCGACCGGTGACTCCGGCATCACCGTGGGGACCACCGATTACGAATTTGCCTGTGGGATTGATGAAGTACTCTGTTTCCTTGCGCAGCAGACCAGTCGGTTCGAGAACCTCCTGAACCACTTCGACGAGATCCTTGCGGATCTGCTCGGCGGGCACATCGTCGGTCTGGTGAGAGATGACCACGTTGGTGATGTGGTCGGGACGCCTGTTTTTGTGCATGATGGAGACCTGGGCTTTGGAATCGGGACGCAGATAGGGGATCTTGCCCGATTTGCGCACATCGGCCATGACGCTCAGCAGGCGGTGGCTGTACATGATCGGGGCGGGCATCAGCTCCGGGGTGGCTTTGCTGGCGTATCCAAACATCATGCCCTGGTCGCCGGCGCCCTGTTCGGTGAACATGCCTTCGCCCTCGTTGACTCCCTGGGCGATGTCCGGAGACTGAGGATGAATTTTGGAAAGGTATTCGAACGTCTTGTCACAGAAAAACAGTTCCTCGCGGTCGTAACCGATATCTCTGACGACCCGGCGGGCGATGGCTTCGGTGTCGATCTTGTCCCATCCGGCGCAGGTGATCTCGCCGGCGTTGGCGACAAAATCGGTGGTGGTCATCGTTTCGCAGGCGACGCGGCTGCCACTGTCTTGTGCCAGGCAGGCGTCCACGATGGCGTCGGAAATAAGGTCGGCCACTTTGTCAGGGTGACCTTCCGAGACTGATTCGGAAGTGAACACATGATCTGCATTGAGTTTACTCATTACTTTCCTCCTTATTGGTTTTTCCGGTTCTGGGTTTTTGGTAGCTGTGCCCGTTCCTCCTTGCCTGTTCCATCGGCAGGACAGGGAATCGAGTGTTACTTCATGGCCTCCGCTATCTGAAGCGTCGGCCCGGGCTGGTTCATGGTGTACAGGTGGATGCCGGTAGCGCCGCCTTTCAGCAGGTCCCGAATCTGGTTCTGGGCGAACTCCACACCGAGCTTGCGTACATCGTCGGCGCCTCCCTTTTCGTGGGCTTCTTCCAGTTCCAGGTAGAAGCGTCCGGGGATGCTGGCGCCCGAGATGTTGAGGATGTGGCGCACTGAGCGCAGACTCAGGACCGGGAGGACGCCGGGGATGATCGGTTTGTCTACTCCCATTGCCTTTAATCTTTCGACGAAATCAAAATAGATGCGATTATCGAAAAGAAACTGGGTGACGAGAAAGTCGGCTCCGCAGTCGAGCTTCTCCTTGACGTAGTTCAGGTCCGAGCCGACGGTCGGGGAGTCCGGATGCACCTCGGGATAACCGGCGACGCCGATCCCCATTTCCGGGAATCGCTCCCGAACAAATCGAACAAGGTCGGCCGCATAGAGAAAATCGCCGTTATCCGCGGAAAATCCAGGGGCATCCTTGGGAGGATCGCCTCGAAGAGCGAGAACATTGTTGATATTGGATTCCTGCAATTGAGAAAGGGAGGACTCCACTTCTTTGCGATTGCTGCCCAGGCAGGTCAAATGCGCCATGGTTTCGAGACCGAGCCCGTTCTGCAATCGCGAAGCGGTTTCCAGGGTGCGATCGGAGGACGAGCCGCCCGCACCGCAGGTGATCGAGACGAAACTCGGATCGACCTTTTTCATCTTTTTCACTTTGGCGAAGAAGTCCTCCTGATCCGCTTTTTCCTTGGGAGGGAAAAACTCCAGAGACAGGGAAGGACTTTTTTGAGATATCAGGTCACGAATGTGCATAAATTGGTACTCTCCGTAAAATCAAAAGTTAAATAGTTCGCGGATCACCGTAAAGCCTGCTCCTGCGCAGCATCTTCTGTTCCGAGGGGGGAATCCGGTTTACGCAAATACGACTCCGCTGATCCGGCTCGGCTTCAGCGGATTGACCGCTGACCTCTTTGCCTTCGATTCAGCAGCGTCCTCGCTTGCGACCGAACATCAAACTTTACCGGGGTGCCCGGCATGTGTTTGTAGCGGGTGCAACCAGGAAGCGCAGTATGACATTGAAACTAAAAATATGGTTTCGGGCGAAACCAGGGACTAGAACTTCAATCACCGGAGCATAATGGCCGGACAGCCAAAAAATCTTCTCGATTCTCCCGAACTAAATATCAATCCGTTTGACTGTCCGTATGAGGGAGAACGTGCTAACGGAGAGAAACATAGGGGGAATCTGAGCTTATGTCAAACCGTGTACGTCATTGAACTCCATGAGAGGTTGGCTAAGTTCTGTGATAGCTTGGCTTTTTGCCGAATAAAAATATATATTTTTCTTTTGCCTTTGAGGTTTCCCGGGCGATCTTCTTCGACCTGCGTTTTCGTTTTCAGGAGGGGAAAAGACCCTTGCCCGGCAGTCTATTCCAATCCGAAGATGAGTCTGAAGGGTAGGTCTGAATCAACCGGCAAGTAAACGTTCATTGATAGATTCAAAGAGTTGGTGTCTGGCCTCTTGCAGTCGCTTAGCTGCTTCATTATCGCTGATCGCATAGGCGATGTCATCTAGCGGTTGGAAAGAGAGACCGGGCTTGAGAAACTGCTCGGCGTTGGGGAGTGATTTGAGTTTTTCATGGGGGGGTCATCATCCTTGCATAACGGCAGCGTTTGCGTTGTCTGCCCTTGGCGTCGGTAGACGTTTCCGGAAAGAAACAAGGCCGATGGAAATTGACATAAGGCACGAGGTGATCCTGATTGAAGCGATTAACCTGTGGAGCAAAGCGTTGCGGGATATGGCAGTAGCCAAGGATTTTTCTTACGACGGCAGCATTTTTGGATTCGGCCAGGGCGTTGTCGTTGCAGTGCCTGGAGCGTGATTTAGTCAGCTCAATCCTGAGTTTTTCCAGGAGTTCTGCGACCCGGCGGTTGATGTACTCAGATCCGTTGTCGGCGTGGAAGCTGAGGACCTGAATCGGAAAAGTGTCAAGCAAGGCCGCCAGCGCTGGAATCATGAATTATTCGGAGATCCGTTCGACAGTGAATACCACCTCGAGCTGGGTCACTTCATCCACCGCATTAATGTGATAGAGGCCCTTGATCCCGTCCCGATCGCCTTGATGAACTGTATCGATGCGGATAAACCCCGGCCGCCCCTGTGGGTCGGGTTTGCGTCGAATCCCGATCGTGTTTTTTGTCGGACGGGTTTTCTCGTGGACGATCCGAATCTTGCGATATTCTGAGCGTTTACGCAGATTGTAAAGATGGGAAACGGAAATCGTAGTCAGCCGTTCAAACCGTTGCTCTCCGAAACGCTCCCAGGCGCGCTCACAGAGCTTTTTGACCGTTGGCCCGAGGGGGGTATACATGCAGGGCATCAATCTCGGCCAGCAGACGGGCATCCTCGGCTGTGTAACGTGAGACAAACCCCTTGGCGGGAGAAACGTTCCACGTCAGCCTTCCGTGATTACGGAAGCGACGGATCAGACGGGTAATTTGCTGGCGTGAATATCCGCTGATGCAACACAGGTAACTGATCAATAGACCTTTTTCGACCTTAGAACGACTAGTATAGCAAAAATGACGCAGGGTCTGCTCGATCCACTGGTAGCGTTCAGACTTGGACGCCGGAGCAGGGTCAAAGGCACCGCTGCCATGAAGAAAATCGGTGACTTGTTGCAGGGTCTGAAGGTATTTGACGTTCATGATGATTTTCATCCTTTCATCATGAACGTTTTCAAGCCTGTTGTTCAGACTCATCTCATGTTAGAAACACGAGAGCTGCTTCAGGCTCATTTCATATTGGAAGAGGCTGGGGCTGTATATGTATCAGCGATTAGGACTATTATGAGCAGTGTTGAAAGAATCATCCGTTGCCCAAGATGCAGTAAATCGACTGTTTGGCAGAACAATGAGCATCGGCCTTTCTGTTCTGAAAAATGTCAGCAGGTCGATCTCGGTCGTTGGGCCAACGAAGATTACGCGATCGCCGGTAAGCCTGTGCCGGTTGCCGACGATGAAGAGTCAGAGTTTTAAACAAGGAGACCTGAAGCAATGTATCATCTTAAAATCATAAGTAGCTTTGCCGCTGCCCACAACCTGCTGAACTATCAGGGAGACTGTGAAAATCTGCATGGTCACAATTGGAAGGTTGAGGTCCTGGTTGCGACTAAAGAGCTCGACTCCGCCGGACTGGGGATCGACTTTAAAACCCTCAAGCACCACACCAATGCCGTTCTCGATCGTCTCGACCACAAGTATCTGAACGATATTGAATATTTCCAGGAGATCAGCCCCTCGTCTGAGCATATCAGCCGTTATATCTTTGAGGCTCTTGAACTTGAGCTCAGGGTCCCAGGGGTAGAGATCGAAGAGGTAACCGTCTGGGAATCGGACAACGCATGCGCGACCTACACCCGTGACTGATGCCGATCTGATCGAAATATTCTCCTCGATTCAGGGAGAAGGCCCAGTCATAGGCTACCGGCAGCTGTTTATCCGTTTTGCGCGCTGCAATCTGGCCTGCCATTACTGCGATACCCCTTTTAAGACGGTGCCGCAGTGCCAAGTCGAAACGGCCCCCGGCAGTGAACGCTTCACCGCCTGGCAGAACCCGGTGAGTGCGCAGCAGATCGAAGCGCTAGTCAAGGACTGGACAACTCAACAGCCGGGACTGCATCACTCGCTCAGCCTGACGGGCGGTGAACCGCTGCTCCATCAGGAGGCCTTAAGCGATTGGCTGCCCAAGCTGCGCCGGTACCTGCCGATCTACCTCGAGACCAATGGTACCCTGACTGAGCAGCTCTCCGCGATGTTGCCGTTGATCGATGTTATCTCGATGGATATCAAGCTGCCCTCGATGTCGGGTCAGGGGGATCTCTGGCCTCAGCATCGTGATTTTCTGCAGATTGCCAAGCAGAAGCAATGCTTTGTCAAGGTTGTCATCGACAAGCTGACCCCACTCGAGGAGGTCCTTCAGGCCGCAAAACTGGTGGCCGAGACCGCACCTGAAATTGATTTCATTCTGCAACCCTACACCGGACCGAATGGGATCGATATCTCAACCCAGCTGCTTCTCCATACTCAACAGGCGGTCGCTGCTCTCCATCCTAAAACCCGGGTCATCCCGCAGACCCATAATTTTCTGGGAATTCTGTGATGCTCTACATGCCGGAGTTAACCATGGATGAGTTCAGCGCCGGCCTGCAGAAGACTCGTAGCGTGCTGATTCCCTTCGGTTCGACCGAAGAGCATGGTTCCCATCTGCCGCTCGACACCGATACTCTGCATGCGATTGAAGTCGGTAAGCGGCTCGCGCAACAGCGCGATATCTTTGTTGCCGCCCCGATCCACTATGGCGTGTGCCGCTCCAGTGCAGAGCATCCCGGTACTGTTTCGATCCGGACTGAAACTCTCAAGGCGTTGACCATCGATATCGTTTCAGCGCTCTATCACAAAGGCTTGCGCAACTTTGTTTTACTCAGCGGGCATGCCGGTGGCACACACATGGCGACCCTGACCGATGCTGGTGAATTTCTGCTGAATCAGTTTGCCGATCTACGGATTGCGGTGCTGACCGAGTATATGCTGGCGGCCAGGGAAGGGCGTCATTTGATCGAAACCGAGGGGGATTCTCACGCTGGCGAAATTGAGACCTCACGCATCCTGCATATCCACCCGCATCTGGTTAAGGGGCGGGCACCACGAGAATTCCCTGATTTTCCGGTTGGAATTCTGGTCAGAAATAAGCAGAAATATTGGCCGGGCGGTGTCTGGGGCGACCCGGAAAAGGCCAGTGCCGAGAAGGGTGCTGCGCTCGAAGAGCTGGTGGTTAATGCCCTTGAACGGTTGGTGGTGCAACTCGAGCAGTTTGAAGAGAGGATCTAAATTTCAGGCAAACTTCTTGCGCAGTGCATCAGCGACCTGTGGTGGCACGAATTTGTTGATATCGCCACCCAAGGAGGCGACCTCTTTGACGATCGAAGAGCTCAAATACCCATTCTGGGTTGAGGTCATCATAAACAGGGTCTCGACCTTTTGACTGATCGAGCGGTTCATCTGGGCCAGCTGAAATTCATATTCAAAGTCTGAAACAGCCCTTAATCCACGCAATATGACACCGGCTTGACGTGACACAACATAATCGACCAGTAAGCCGTCAAAGGTAACCACCTCAAGTTGCGGATTGTCGGCGATCAACAGATTGATCAATCCGACCCTCTCCTGCACACAAAACAAGCTGTTTTTCTCAGAGTTGCGTGCCACGGCGATGATCACCCGGTCGAATATTTCGAGACCCCGACGGATGATATCCATGTGACCGTTGGTAACCGGATCGAAGGACCCGGGATAGATGGCGATACGGTTTTTCATACAGACCTCGGGGGTTCGTCAGTGTTCTCGGGATGGTTGCAAATCAGGTGGATCTTTGAGCTGGCGTAAGTCCGCGTGTCGATCAATACCATTGCTGCCGGCAGTTCAAAGCTCTCATCTGCGGCCGATTCGGCACAGATTATTCCATTTTGTTTCAGGATTTGCAAGCTTGCAATTTGCTTGAGGGTTTGCTGTATAAGCCCTTGATTGTACGGCGGATCCATGAAGATGAGATCAAAGGGGCCCTTGCGCGCGACCAAAGACAAAGCCGCCAGAACCGGTTGTTTAATAAGCTCGGCCCGAGCCTCCATTTTACACCGGGAGATATTGTCACTGATCAGGCGTGCGGCTTGAGGGCCGGAATCGACCAGCAGGGCAGCCTCAGCTCCGCGGCTTAAGGCTTCTAGACTCAAGGCACCGCTTCCGGCAAATAGTTCAAGCACGCGCATATTATGCAAGCTGTTGAACCGACTGATCAGGATACTGAAGATTGCTTCACGCACCCGGGCCGAGGTCGGCCTTATCCCGCTCCCGGCAAATTCGGCCAGTTTTCGACCACGAGCACTGCCACTGATGATTCGCATCGATCTCCCTACGGGCTTTTATGTGTCTTATTTTGTCACATCCATTGTTTAATATAGCAGTATGCAGCCTGTTCCGGCAAAATAGAACCATCACCGAAATTCATCATAGACAGGATCAACTATGCGTCAACCCGAACTTGCCAGCTATGCCGCCCGCAGCGCAGAGAGTCGCGGGCGAGCCTACCCTGAACCCTATAAGGACAAGCGACTTGCCTTTGAGCGGGATCGTGACCGAATCATCCACTGTGCCGCCTTTCGACGTCTCGAATACAAGACTCAGGTCTTCGTCAACCACGAAGGGGACTACTACCGCACCCGGTTGACCCATTCCCTCGAAGTGGCGCAAATCGCGCGGGGCATTGCGCGTGCGCTGCATCTGAATCAGGATCTGGTTGAAACCCTCGCCCTCGCCCACGACCTGGGGCATACACCGTTCGGACATACCGGCGAGCAGGTTTTGAATCGTCTGATGCAGGATCATGGCGGTTTCGAACATAACCGCCAGTCATTACGGATTGTTGACCTGCTCGAAGAACGCTACCCGGGGTTCAATGGCCTGAACCTCAGCTGGGAAGTCAGGGAGGGGATCATCAAGCACTCCTCCGAATACGATCAAGCCGGGCCCGCCGCCATGAACGATTTTGCGCCGGAAGAGCGTGCCACCCTTGAGGCTCAAATTATCGATCTGGCCGACGAAATCGCCTACAATAATCACGACATTGATGATGGTCTGAAGGCCGGTTATATCAGCCTTCAGGCGCTCACGCAGGTTGAACTCTGGCAAAAGACATTTTGTGAAATCGGCAAAAAATATCCACTGATCGACGAAAAGCGTCAGATCTTACAGACTATCAGCTATCTGATTCGAGATCTGATTCAGGATCTGGTCGATACGACTAACAGTAATATTGCCGCCGCCGCAATCGGGTCACTCGCCGACCTGCGCAGCCAACCGGCAAATCTGGCGGCCTTCAGTAGTGAGATGCGCCGGCAGAACCAGGAACTGAAAAAGTTTCTGTTTAAAAACCTCTATCGTCATCACAAGGTCGAACTGATGCGGGTCAAAGCTGAGCGGTTTCTGACCCTGCTGTTCGAAAACTATACGAAAAATCCGACCCTCTTACCCCAAGAGCATCAGGTCCGTTTCGACGAACATGGCGCTGAACGGGTCATCTGCGACTATATAGCCAGCATGACCGACCGTTACGCCCAAGATGAATATAAGCGGCTGTATGAGCCCTATGAGCGCGCCTGATCGTTCTTATTGTTTGGGCAATTTGATCGTGGGCTCTTGGGCCGGGCGATAAAGTAAAAAGGTGTGCCCCAAAATTTGAGCGACCGCAGAACCCGTTTGCTCAGCCAGTTCAGCCGCAACGATCTTGCGGTCAGTCAGGCAACCCTCTTGCAGCTTGATCTTGATTAACTCATGCAGTTCCAGGGCATCATCGGTCGCATTGATCACCTTCTGACAGACTTCGTCTTTGCCAACATATTTTATGTTGAGCTCAACATAACGTCGTGCATGTGAAGTACCGAATTATGTTGAGTTCCCAGGATAAGCCATTGATTTATCAATGTTTCATATAGGATCACTTCACATAATTTCAATTAGGATGATTAGCCTAAGGCTGATCATTTTATATCAAAACACCATTATGGCAACTAAAAGACGCAAATTCCCTATAAATTAGGTGTGCTGCGGCATTTTGGACAACGGAATTATGTTAAGTGTTTGCACGCTAAGCCCAAGAGGAATCGGGTAGCATCCTCGTTACTTCACATAAGTCCTAACTTCACATAACACACCCATTTCATCGTAACCGTAGGGGCAGGCCCTCGTGCCTGCCCTGATTTTACAGGCCCCCGTGCCTGCCCTGATTTTACAGGTTTTCAGAACGGTGGTGTTCGGGGGGATCAAGGGCACCCACAGGGGGGTGCCCCTACGGGTGATGGTACGGGTAACGGGGTGGGTGATGATGCGGGTGGATTGTCGTTGCCGGATGTGGTGCATCGGTATAAAACCATGACCACAAAACGGTACGTCGATGGGGTGAAACAAAACGGTTGGCCGCCGTTTCCTGGGAAATTGTGGCAACGCAATTATTGGGAACATATCGTTCGCGATGAACCGGAATTGAATCGTATCCGCCAATATATTCGCAATAATCCGGCACAATGGGACATGGATCGATTGAATCAGGCTGCGATGCAGGTCAGGGAAAATGCCGTGGGTTATGCCATGGAAAACTGGATGGTGTAATGAGACATCAGAAAACGAGGGAACGATGACCCATAAAGAATCGCCCACCGGCGAGTTTATCCTCTATACCACCGAAGACGGCCAGACGCGCATCGAGTGTCACTTTGAAAACGAGACGCTGTGGCTATCGCAAGCATTGATGGCGGAGCTATACGATCGCTCGAAGAAGACCATCAGCGAGCATTTGCAAAATCTGTTCGACGACAAAGGTCGCGGTAGGGACACCGGTTACCCGGCGCCCCCCGCACAGATCCCGGCGTGCGGCATTACCGCACCGGGCTCCTGCCTCGGGTCAGACGCAGAGGCATTACTGCTGCCTCTCGTATCCCAAACAAGACATTCATCGCTGCTTCCGACCGCTGTGTGTCGGTCACGGGCGCTTGTCTGGGATTTCCCTTGGCCCAGGGCCTTTTCTCCACGAACTCCGCCGGTGGTTGGCCTGATCAGCAGGTTGAACACCTTTGTTCGCTCGCTTCACAGATACTATGCCCCAGTCCGACTTCCGGGAATCGTGCATATCGGGCGTTCGGCATTCGCCTGCCCCGACCGGACCGAACGCCTGATTTGCGCTCGGCCAATCCCCGGATC
>JBDNGT010000429.1:0-8901 GCA_041689145.1 Geopsychrobacter sp.
TCGAGATACTCCTGCCATTCAAGCGGGAGCAGATCACGTTTTTTATTATTACACTCTTTACACGCTGGCACGCAGTTTCCTTTGCCGCTTCGTCCGCCGCGTGCCAGCGGCACAATATGGTCCAGAGTTAATTCCTTCGCGGAGAACTGACCACCGCAGTAGTAACATTTTCCTTGTGAGATCCGGTTCTGCCACCAACCCTGCTTACGCAGAATACGGGCCTTCTCCCGTTCGCGCCGGATCTGCTCTTCGGCCACTTCATTAAAAATATCCATATCCATTTTCTCCATCACAGGGGCATCGTAGATAACCCGCCTATTATTGCACAATTTGCCGTTTTGTGCGATTGTTGCGCGGTTAATCGGTTGGAATTCCCTGAAAATATGATCATCTATCAGGCCATCAAGGAACGCTACAAAACATGAAAATCCTGATTGTAGGAGCTGGTCAGGTCGGCTACTTCCTCAGCGACCGCCTGTCGCGCGAGGGGCATGAAGTCACCCTCGTCGACCGTAGCGAAGAAAAAATCCAACATGCCCAAGATCGACTCAATGTTCTGGGCGTCACCGGCAACGGCGCAAGCGCCGAAGTCCTTGAGCAAGCAGGGATCAGCACGACCGATATCTTCATTGCCGTTACAGATCTTGATGAAGTGAATATCCTCGCCTGCCTGCTGGCCCGTGAATATAAGGTTACGACCAGGGTTGCGCGAACCAAAAGCATTGAATATACCGGTAATCGTGCGGTCCTTTCCAAGGAGAAACTGGGGATTGATCTGCTGATCAATCCAGAGGATGCCGTAGCCGAGGAGTTGGTGCAGATTGCTTGCAGTTCAGGGGCTTTCGATGTCGCGGAGTTCGCCGGTGGAAGTGTGCAGTTCCTCGGTTACCGGATCAGCAAAGAGAACCCGCTATGCGACCTGACGCTGGCCGAACTTGGCGAACTGCGCGGCATGTACCGCTTCGTCATCGTCGCCATTAGTCGCGGCGAAGAGACTATCATCCCGCGTGGTGATGACGCCATCCAGGCCGGTGACAGGATCTACCTTTTTGCCCACCAGAAAGATCTGCCTTCTATCCAGTATATGCTCCATTCCGGTGACCAAGAGAAGCGGCGCAATCGTCGCATTTTCATCCTTGGCGGCGGCAATATCGGTAAACAGATCGCAACGAACCTTGAGAATCAGTTCGAAGTCAAATTGATCGACAAGGATGAACATCGCTGCCTGATACTTGCCGGGGAGCTGGAAAAAACCCTGGTGATTAAAGCCGAGGGGAGTGATATCGAAACCCTGAAGGAGGAAGGGTTGGAAGGGGCCGATGTTTTTATCGCGGTCACCGAAAAAGATGAAACAAATATCCTGACCTGCCTTCTCGCCCGCCAGCAGGGAGTGCGGCGCACCCTGGCACTGGTCAGCCAACCGGAGCTGCTCGGCCTCGCTACAGACCTGGGGATTGACGCCTGCATCTCGCCACGCCTGGCGGCGGCCTCAACAATCCTGCGTTTTGTACGCCGTGGTGAAATCATCTCCATGGCGACGATCGAGGGGAGCAACTCTGAAGTCCTGGAAATCGAGGTCAAGGCGGAAACGGGAATCCTCAACACCCCTTTGAAGGAACTTCATTTCCCCCGTGGCGCAATTATCGGCGCCATCGTACGCGGAGAGGATTATGAAATCCCGACCGGCGAAAGCCGTTTGGCCGCTGGTGATCGGGTCGTCATCTTCACCCTCCCCGGCTCCCTGACCAAAGTCGAACGCTTCTTCGCTTGATGCGGATGGAGAATCCTCAAATTCTATGAACCTGATCCTGACCCTACGTATATTAGGCGCCCTGCTGCTCTATCTGGCAGGAACCCTGCTGATCCCGATCCCCTTTTCGCTCTACTATCAAGACGGCGTAGCGACCAGCTTCCTCTTATCCGCGCTGACAACCGCCGGTTGTGGCGGCCTGCTCTTCTATTACTGTCGCAGTCGTAAAGAACTATCATTGCGTGAAGGCTTTGGTGTGGTCAGCTTCGGCTGGACCCTGTTTGCCCTGTTTGGTGCGCTGCCCTATATCTATTCAGGAGCCATCCCCTCGCCACTTGATGCCGTTTTTGAAACCATGAGCGGTTTCACCACGACCGGCTCGACCATTCTCCCTAATATCGAAGCCATGCCCAAGAGCCTGCTTTTCTGGCGCGCCTTGACCCACTGGCTGGGGGGAATGGGAATTATTGTCCTCTCGCTGGCGATCCTTCCGATGCTCGGTGTTGGTGGGATGCAGCTGTTTAAGGCAGAAGTTCCCGGTCCGACCGCGGACCGTCTCAAGCCCCGGATCCAAGACACCGCGAAGCTCCTCTGGGGAGTTTACCTGATCCTGACGGCGGCAGAGACTCTGATGCTGATGCTGGGCGGGATGACCCTCTTCGATGCGCTCTGCCACTCCTTTGCCACGCTGGCGACAGGGGGATTCTCGACCAGAAACGCCTCGATTGCCGCCTACGATAGTGCCTACATTGACGGGGTGATCGTTCTGTTTATGTTTCTGGCCGGAGTCAACTTCACCCTCCACCTTCATGCGCTGCGCGGCAAACTTGGAGCTTTCATAAACAACGAAGAGCTTCGCTTCTATAGCTGGATCACCTTGGGTGCTATCGGCCTTCTGATGGTCTCCAATCTCACGTCTGGCACCTATGGAAATCTCATTACAAATTTCCGCTATAGTTCCTTTCAAGTCGTTTCGATTCTGACCACAACCGGATTCGGCACTGCAGACTACGAGCTCTGGCCGGTCATTACTCAATATATTCTGATCATGCTGATGTTCATCGGGGGCTGTGCAGGGTCAACCGGAGGCGGGATAAAGGTCGCGCGGGTCTTGCTGCTATTCAAGCATGCCCAGGTCCAGATCTTTCGCCTGATCCATCCGCGCGCTGTCCGTCTGGTTAAACTCGGGAAGCGACCGGTCGATAACGAAGTTCTTGCCGGCGTGCTCGGTTTTTTTGCGCTTTATATTACAATTTTTCTGGCCGCTTCCCTGCTACTTGCGGCCAGCGGCATGGATTTGATTTCAGGTGGAGCAGCGGCGATCGCCTGTCTGTCAAATATCGGACCAGGCCTGGGTTCGGTTGGACCGGTCGACAACTTTGCTCATGTGCCGGCGTTTGCCAAGACAGTACTGGTAGTCTGTATGCTGATGGGACGGCTTGAGCTGTTCACCGTATTGGTCCTGTTCTTTCCGTCCTTCTGGCGAAAATAAGTTCATGGCAGAAACTTCATAGCAGATGCTAAAAAGCCCCCATCCTTTTTCAAAGATGGGGGCCCCCCCCCTCAGAGGACTCAAGAAACTGAGTTTTATTAATATTATTGTGTGCTGAATATAGACTCTGTCTCTGACCCGCATCTGATAACCATCCGACAAAATTCCATTCTGAAAATATTTCATTCTATTTCAAGTCTATATTTAATGTTACCTTTGTATCATTTGAAGATAAAATAAAGGCCCCTCCGGATGCCGGCGAGGCCCTTTCAATCACTTTAGCTGGATAAACCCAAGCTGACGCCCTGTCTGTCCGCTATCTCGTCGATGAGAAAAGAAAAGCTCATGATGGCAGCAGGTACAGTCTTCAGCTGTATCAATATTATCACTTTGAATTCCGGCCGCTTCTAATTGTAAACGACAGTACAACGATAGATCGACCTGCCAATGGCCGAGACTTACTTCTTTGGCGATCAGATCCCAGAAGCCGCTGCCATTACGAAAAGCCTCGCGCACGGGTCGATCGACCTCAAAGTTATGCGCTCCGATGCCGGGGCCTACCGCAGCCATAATCTCTTCCGAGGCACAATTAAAATGGGCCTGCATCGATTCGATCGCGCGGGCAACGATACCGTTGGCAGCGCCACGCCAGCCGACATGAACCGCCGCCACAACCCCCTTAGCCGGATGGTGCAGCAACAGCGGAATACAATCCGCAACCAGTACGCCGATCATAAAACCGCGCTGATTAGTAATAATTCCATCGGCTTCCACGGATAAAAAGTGGGAGAGGTCGAGATTCTCATCATCAATCAGTAGCAGGTTGGTGCCATGCGTCTGTTTGATCGTTAAGAGCTGATGCGGCTGCAGATCGAAGGCGCGGCAAAAATTGCCACGATTCCCTTCGACATAAGACTTCAGATCATCGGTCCCGAAGCCAAGGTTGAGTGAATTATAGGGGGCACGACTAACGCCACCATGGCGCGTTGAAAAGCCCGCGGACAGGAGGATATCCTTCGCAGCCCAGTCGGGTTCCAGATAACTTATTTTTTCGACGCGGTTGATCTTCATAGCCTACTCCTGCCCGCAATCGGTTTTAAGTGTATTTAAGCGAAAGATAATCGAGCAATTCGACAAATGCCGGTGGGGGCTCACTGACAAATTCGAGATATTGCTGACTTCGTGGATGAATAAACCCGAGCAGACGTGCATGCAATGCCTGGCCTGGCAGCTGCAACGCCAGTTTTTTTAATGAGGCATCCTGCAGCGCGCCGGTTCGAACTCGGCCGCCGTAAAGCGGATCCTGAACCAGCGGCATATTCTGTTCTGAAAAATGGACGCGAATCTGATGCGTCCGGCCCGTTTCCAGGCGTAGATCGACCAGACTCAGGCGGTCAGCCTCAAACAGACTCCGAACCTTCCAGTGCGTAACCGCCTCTTTTGTCTGACGCCCCTGGCTCGACATCTTCAGGCGATGGTTCGGGTGACGCCCTATCGCTGATTCAATCCGGCCAGTCGCCGGGGCCAAAAGTCCGTGAAGCAGGGCCAGATAACGTCGATTAACGGTATGGGCCTTAAACTGGGCCGCAAGAGCCAAATGGGTTGCGTCATTTTTTGTAGCAACCATCACTCCAGAGGTATCCTTGTCGAGACGATGAACAATCCCGGGCCGCAGCTCACCCCCGATCCCCGACAGGTCACCACAATGATGCAGCAATGCATTAACCAGGGTACCACTCGCATGGCCGGCCGCCGGATGTACCACCAAGCCCGCAGGCTTGTCAATGATGATCAGGTCAGAATCTTCATACAGAACCTGTAGCGGAATCGCTTCAGGCAAAGCCGTTGCTGGTTGTGGTTCAGGCAGCTTGATACTGATCTCTTCGCCGCCACGTAAGCGAGCCGAAGCCTTACTCGGCGCACAATCGACCAGAATCAACCCTTCATCGATCAGACGCTTGATCTGTACCCGACTGACACCAGGCAACTCACTCCCGACAAAAAGATCGAGGCGCTCAGGCTGCCGCTCCTCGGAAAAAACTACCTTGCGTTCAAAATTCATTTACCAGATAGAGCTCTCTATTTTACCGGCCTGTTTAATCATGACATCGACAATTGCGCGTTCATACATATGCTCACGATTCGCCAGTTCAGGGGAGACTCGTGTAAAGAAATGTTCGCGCCCTTCTTTCAACTCCTCAGCCATTAAGGTGAAGATGCTGTCATTCTTGATCCCCTCTTCAACCTTACTCTGGTTATAGAGCGCAACATCCGAGACAATCGCCCGGGCGAGTCTAAAAGCTAAATCAGGATTTTCTACCAGACGTGCCATAAAGAGCAGCCTCCATATTTTGATGGCGTCGCAAAAACTCGTGAACAGCGTATCGATAGATTGTATTAATTTCCGGCAAAATCAGCAAGTCATTTTCACCCCTAAGGGCAAGAAAACGGGTCTTGGCACGATAGACCGCGCTTCAAATGGATAGATGAATACGCAGAAAATCGAGAAGGTCTTGATGCGAGCCACGATAATCCGGCTCCCATGTCGGTCCATCCCGTTCAAGCAGGTAACGATCAACCAGCCAGGTCGTCATGCCGATTGCTGTCGCCGACAAATCGTGGCTGGTATCGTTTCCAACCATCAGACAATCTCGCGGGTCAATCTCAAGCCGTTCAGCGACTTCGGCAAAGTATTCTCGTTGCGGCTTGCAGTAGCGGCTATTCTCAAAGCTGGTGAGCAGTACGAAATAATCAAGATCTAGACCTGCCCAGCGACAGCGGGCCTCAATCAGCGCCTGAGGGAAAACAGGATTCGTTGCTAAAACCAGAGGAACCTGCGCCTGCCGACAACACTCCAACAAGGACACAGCTTCAGGTATTTCATGGATAGCATCGGCCAGGGGCTCAAGCCCGGTGTTAAGAAATCGGGCAAAACGCTCGCGCAGCAATCGTTCATCCAGGCACAACCGGTCTGCCAGAAAACCGAACAATCGGTCTTCATTGCTCCGTTTACCACATTCAGATTCAAGCAGCAGATGGATCCCTGCCCGCATCGCGCGTTGCAAAGAATCATAGGCAACCAGATCGCTGCAGCAGGCGTGAAACCCTGCAATATAGCGAGGGATAAAACTGTGCATCTCGACCCGCAGCAAGGTTCCATCGAGGTCAAAGAGTACAGCACAAAACGGGGGTGAGGCCATCATGTCAATCCACTGAAGTCGGAAATGGGCACAAATTCTTTTGCGATTCTAACATAGCCTCCCATCCACCACCAGCCGCAGCTGCCATAGGGCTAGGGACGGGCTCAACCTTGACCCTCGGGGCTTTTTCGGGCGTGATAACTCTTGACTCTGTACGCCGGAGAAGGCTAAGACTTCTTCTACCTGCTGGAGGGACAGATCAAACTGCAACACGGTGAGGAAACCTACCTGATCGAAGCTGGCGATTCTGCCTATTGGGACTCAAGTGACTTGCGTAGTCTAACAGCGGTCGGAGACCAAATCGCCCGCGGCATCGCCGTTTTCTACACCGGCAACTGACCAACCGATTCCTTTAAGCAGAGACCGTGCACAGTACGCCTCCACTTGACAGCCCATTTCAAGCAACTATGCTTTCCATAATAAACGGCGATCGATTATCTTAGTTTCGCCATCCATACCGAATCGAATACGAAAAGGAGGGTTTCATGGCAAAAGTTGGTGTCGTTCTTTCCGGTTGCGGTGTTTATGACGGCAGCGAAATCCACGAAGCAGTCATCACCTTGCTAGCGCTGGATCGGGCCGGGGCAGAGGCGGTCTGCATGGCCCCGAATATTGATGTCCCGGTGGTGAATCATCTGACTGGCGAAGCAGTCCCCGGCGAGACCCGCAATGTCCTGATTGAGTCGGCGCGGATTGCGCGCGGAAAAATTCGCGATATCGCCGAGGTCAAGGTCGGCGATATCGATGCCCTGATTTTCCCTGGTGGTTTCGGTGCGGCAAAAAACCTCTGCGACTTTGCGAGCAAGGGGAGCGGATGTTCAGCCCACCCTGAGGTGGCGCGACTGGTCCGTGAAGTTGTCACCGCCAAAAAACCCTTGGTCGCTATCTGTATATCCCCAGCGCTGATCTCATGCATCCTCGGGGAGGACAAGCTGACGCACAAGTTGACGATCGGTACGGATGAAAGGACGGCGGCAGCCCTCGAGGAGATGGGGAGCGAGCATGTCGAATGTCCGGTCAGTAATTTTGTCGTCGATCCGACCAATAAGCTGATTTCGACCCCGGCCTATATGCTGGCCGGAAGCATCCGTGAAGCTGCGATGGGAATTGAAAAAACGGTTTTAGAGCTGCTGAAAATGATTTAACCGAAAGCGGAAAGAAATATTAATTACCAATCTTGTTATCTATCTTGGGGTTTGCTAGACTCGTTAAAATTCAACCCAAAATGGAGGAACCAATGAATAAGTACCGCTGTGTTATCTGCGACTATATCTACGATCCGGCCATCGGTGATCCAGACAGTGGCATCGAACCGGGAACAGCCTTTGAAGATATCCCCGAGGACTGGACGTGCCCACTGTGCGGCGTTGACAAATCGAACTTTGAACCAATCTAAACAACGGAGCATAAGGCCCGAGCGCGACTACACGTTCGGGCCTTATACTTTCACCAAAACAGAACACAATCACAGCTTGACGTAAGTCAGTCGCCGACAAAATAATATTCACCCGGAGCAAGCAATCGAGCATGAGTGACAACCCTCTCCCCAAGCGAAAACCTGATTGGCTCAAGGTCAAACTCCCAAAGGGAATTAACCAGGCACGGATCGCCAATTACCACCGCAATCACGGCTTAAATTCTGTTTGCCGTAGCGCAGCCTGCCCCAATCTTGGCGAATGCTGGAATAGTGGTACCGCAACATTCATGATCTTGGGCGACAGCTGCAGCCGGAGCTGCCGTTTCTGCAACATCAAGCAACGCACACTCCTGCCTCCCGATCCTGCCGAAAATAACAAGGTCGCAACAGCCATCGCGGAACTCGGCCTGCGTCATGCCGTCATCACCTCGGTAACGCGTGACGATCTGTCCGACGGCGGTGCCTTTATTTTTGCCGATCTTATTCAGCGCATCCGCCAGACATGTGATTGTCGGATAGAACTCCTGATTCCTGATCTGCAGGGGGATTATGAGGCGCTCAAAACCATTTTGGCCGCCAGACCTGACGTTCTGGGGCACAACCTTGAAACCGTGCCGCGTCTCTATAGCCGAGTCCGCCAGGAAGCTGATTATCGGCGCAGCCTCGAACTTCTGGCCCGCATCAAGGAGGCCGCCCCCGAAATTAGCAGCAAATCGGGACTGATGCTCGGGCTGGGTGAAGAGAGGGTTGAAATTGTAGAGGCCATGATGGATTTGCGCGCGAGTCATTGTGATATTCTCACCCTGGGGCAATACCTGGCACCGAGCAAAGAGCATGAAACCGTCAAACGTTATGTTCATCCCGATGAATTTAATGAACTGGCAGCGCAAGGTCGAAAGATGGGGTTCAGACATGTGGAAGCCGGTCCGTTGGTACGTTCTTCCTACCATGCGGCAGAGCAGTCGGACAACGAGAGCTCTGATGAATAATTCTGGGCCGCACGAGGTTGGCCATTGCGACGACAGCGAATGAATTAAATGCA
>JBDNGT010000430.1:0-10016 GCA_041689145.1 Geopsychrobacter sp.
GGAATGGTGATGGGGTCAGGCTTGCAAGGTTGCAAATTAGGTACCGCGTTCGCAAACGGTGTGACTGTTTGCAAACCCTACATGGTGCTTTAACCACGGCGTAGCAACACGGCCTGACTCAATAACTCCGGAAGTTCTTCCTGGATCACGCTCCAAACAATCTCCAGATCAATACCGAAATACTCATGAACCAGAAGATTCCGAAAATCTTTGATATCCTGCCATGCCACTGTTGGAGAGATCTGTTTCAGCTCTTCAGGAAGCTTGCCGACCGCTTCGCCAATGATTTCAAACTCACGAATGACCGCCGATTGTCGCATCCGATCAGTTCGAAACTGCTCATAAGACACCTCGGCCAAGTAGCTTTGGATCGCCGTTCCTGCTTCGAGAATGTCGTTGAGGTAAAGTTCCGGTGACCTAGACATATAACATATCTTGGGAGATTGCTTTTTTGACCGTTGGTTTCAGAGCACTCTCAATGCCCAGATCAACCGGACGCTGAAAGTTTTTTTCCAGTTGGCGTTTGAATGCAAGAAAATTATGCAGATTCTTTTGTGTAGCAACCATTTCAATAGCCAGATCGATATCACTATCACTGCGCAAGTTGTCGCTCAGGATACTGCCAAATAATCCTATGCTCTCAACGCCATAGAGATCAAAAAACTCCTGCTTATGTTCACGCAGGTAGTCCAGAACCTGATCTTTGTTCATAGCCATCAATTTACTCCTCCGCTTTTACTGCAATTTGAATTTTACTATTTAATACCAACAGCATCAAGCAAGTTGATGGCGGTGGGTTGTTATTGGTTGGGTACCGCGTTCGAAACGGTGGGCTTGTTTGTTCATCAATCCCCCACATAAATTCTAACAGAAGGGCTGATGTCGTGCCATGAATTTGCCTTGGCCTCATGATCTCTACTTTTAGTCGCTGTTAAAAATAGGGGAATTACTGAACCAAAAGAACGGCCCGGCCTGAAGATCAGATCGGGCCGTTCTATTGGAGAAGGGTAAAAGGATTGACTCAATCAGCTGACCGTGAGCACGATCTTGCCGAAGTGCTTGTCTTCTTCCATCATGCGGTGGGCAGCCTGAATCTGCTCGATCGGGAAGACCTGCTCGATGATCGGTACGATTGTGCGGTCGGCGAACTTCGGCAGCGCGCGCCGGGTGAATTCGGCGACGATCTCACCCTTTTCGGGAACCGGTCGACTACGCAGTACGCTACCGATGATCTGCTGACGCTTGACCATCATCAGCGCCAGGTTGAGCTCGGCTTTGATCCCACTGATGATGCCGATGATCACCAATTTGCCGGTGTAACCCAGGCTGGCCATGTTGGGTGCCAGGTACTTGGCGCCGACGTGGTCGAGGATCACATCGACCCCTTTCTTGGCGGTGAACTCCTTGACATCCTCGCTGAAGTCGGGGGTGGTGGTGAAGTCGATGACCAGATCGGCACCCAATTCCTTGACGCGCTCGAGCTTGCTCGGGTGCGCGGTGACGATCAGCTTAGCGGTTGGGGTCAGTGCCTTGGCCAGCTGGATCGCCGCCGTGTTAACCCCGCCGCCGCCGCCATGCAGGATTGCGGTCTGGCCGTCCTTAAGACCGCCGATCATGAAGACATTCAGGAAGGCAGTGATGTAGCTTTCGTTGACGCAGGCCGCCTCTTCGAAGCTCATGCTTTTGGGGATCGGCATCAGGTGACAGGCGTAGGCCACGGCGTACTCGGCATAGCCGCCGCCGCCGACCAGGCTCATGACGCGGTCGCCGACCTGCCAGCCGCTGACCTCGCTGCCGAGCTCTGCGATAGTGCCGGCTACTTCGAGGCCGAGGATCACTGAATCGCCGGCGGGTGGCGGGTATTTTCCTTGACGCTGGACCAGATCGGGGCGGTTGATGCTGGTTGCGACCACCTTGATCAAAACTTCATCATTCTTGGGCGCAGGGCGCTCGGCCTCGCCGACCTTGAGCACGTCGACACCACCAAATTCATCAATAAGAACGGCTTTCATTTCTCTCTCCTTGCAGGACATGGTAAAATTTACGCGGATCACAATGTGAATTCATACAATAGAAGCACGATTATAGGGATTCCCCCACGGGAGTCAAACTGAAACACCAACAGGAGGTGGTCATGGAAAAACGCTGGCGCTGCACGGTTTGTGGCTATGCTCAACGGGGCGAAACCGCGCCTGCCGTCTGCCCGGTGTGTGGGGTGGGGTCGGAAAAGTTTGAACAGATGGCCGCTGAGGGTGCTGCTGAGCTCGCCCCTGCCGCCGAAAAAGGGTTGTTGCAGGAGATGATCGATTCTTTTATAGCGGCCACCTCAGTCTTCGGCCGGATTAAGAAGAATCGCGGACATTTCGCTTGAAAATCATGAAACTCGACATCATTGAAAAGAGAGCCATTATTCAACGCGACCGAAAGACCTATGCGATCACTCCCCATCTGCCGGCTGGCCTCGCGACCCCCGAACAGCTGGAGCTGATAGCCGCCGTGGCGCGGCGTTATAACGCACGCCTCAAATTGAGCAGCGCCCAGCGCGTGGTGATTATCGGCCTGGACGAAGGGGATCTTGATGCCGCCTGGGCTGAGCTTAAAGGGATGCGCCGTGCGCGGCCGTTTGGACCCTGCGTGCGTTCGGTCAAGATCTGCCCCGGAACCGATTTCTGCAAACGTGGCCAGCAGGATTCGGTCGCCCTCGGCCTACAGCTCGACGAACGCTATCAGGCCATGGAGCTGCCGTGGAAGTTGAAGATGTCGGTCTCCGGCTGCTTGAACGATTGCGCCGAGGCCTGCGTCAAGGATATCGCCTTGCTCGGCACGCCGAAGGGTTGGCACCTGCAAGTCGGTGGCAACGGTGGTTCGGCCCCCAGATTAAGTCGCCGTCTGCTCGAGCATATCCCCACTGAGGCAGAGGCGCTTCTCGCGGTCGAGCGGTTGGTCAACTGGTTCATCGTCCAAAATCGCAAATGCCGGATCGGTAAGCTGATTGATGAGGTCGGGCTGGATGAGGTGCGGAAGGTGGCGCTCGGCGAAATATCAGGGTTCTCCCCCTCATGCTGAAAACCTATCTTAAGCTGTTTGCTGTCGCCTTTTTCTGGGGCGGGACCTTTGTCGCCGGCCGGTTTCTGGCAGGCAACGTGCAGCCGGTCTCTTCTGCTTTTTTCCGCTTTCTGATTGCCTCGCTGCTGCTGCTTTGTGCCATCTGGCGCTTGGAAGGGGGGCTGCCACGGCTGCGGCTGCGCCAGATTCCGGGTGTGGTGGCCCTGGGCTTAACCGGGATCTTCGCCTACAACCTGTTCTTTTTTAATGGGCTGACGCTGATCGGTGCCGGCCGTGCGGCCTTAATCATTGCTCTTAATCCGGTCGCCATCACCCTCTGCTCGGCTCTGATCTATCGCGAAGCCTTGCCGCTCAGCCGGATCATCGGTATCCCCCTTTCGGTGGTCGGCGCCCTGGTTGTCATCACCCGGGGGCAGCCGTGGTTGATTTTTGCCGGTGGCGTGGGGCGCGGGGAGTTGCTGATCTTTGGCTGTGTCTTCTCCTGGACGCTCTACTCAATCATCGGTAAAAATGTTATGCGCGGGCTCTCCCCACTTGCGGCCGTCTGCTACTCCTCTCTGTCGGGAACCCTGCTGTTGCTGATTCCAGCACTGATGTATGGCAGTCTGACCGAAGCGCTCGACTTCACCTGGTCGATATGGCTGAGTATCGGTTACCTCGGCCTGTTCGGCACGGTGATCGGTTTTCTCTGGTACTTTGAAGGGATTCAGCAGATCGGCCCGTCGCGGGCCGCGGTGTTTATCAACTTCGTGCCGGTTAACGGCGTGCTGCTTGCAACCTTGCTGTTGGGGGAGTCGCTCAATCTCTCTCTGCTAGTCGGCGGCGCGCTGGTGGTAGTCGGAGCCTATCTGGCCAATTCGCCAAGGCCCCTGTTCTGGCGGGCCGGATCCTCCTCCCCCTGATGCCCTGAGGTCCTGATGATTTTTTCCTCCCACTCCCATTGAATAGGTCTTGCTATGAAGCACAAAATTAATGCCACTCAGAATATTTCGCGTCATTGTCTGGTCTGTGGGGTCGAGAACGATTTCGGACTGAAGACCCGCTTTCACGAAACGGACAACAACGAGGTCATCGCACTCTTTACCCCGCAAGAGTTTCATCAAAGCTATCCGCAGGTAACCCATGGCGGGATTTCAGCGGCGATCCTTGATGAGGTGATCGGCCGCGCGATCATGGCGTTTTACGACCGCAATACCTTCGGCGTGACGATTGAGTTGAATATACGCTACAGAAAGCCGGTTCCCTACGGCGTGGAGTTGAAGGCGGTCGGGCGGATCACGCGTGACAGCGGACGGATCTTCGAGGGGACGGGTGAGATCTACCTGCCGAACGGCACCTTGGCGGTTTCGGCCGCAGGGAAATATATGAAACGTCAACTCGGGCAGATCACCGAAGCAGATTTTGGCGAGAACAACTGGTTCACCCCGCTGGACTTTCCGGCAGAGATTTTGATTTAGCGTCTCGGTGAAGAGCAGATCGACCAGGGACAGAGATTTTGACGTGTTATGATAATATTCACGGGCGAGTGATTCTGGGCATAACGACTAATTACAAGACGGAAGTGAGGGTGCCATGAAAAACATAGTTCTGGGGGCGGTTCTGGTATTGTTGGTTACCATCGGATTCGGTGTCTACTTTTTACTCTCCAATCTCGATGGCATCGTCAAATCGGCGATTGAGACCTACGGATCAGAGGCGACGCAGACCGCTGTTCGGGTGGAGACGGTCAATATCGAACTACAGAGCGGTTCCGGCGCGATCCTTGATTTGACGGTCGCGAACCCCGCGGGGTTCGCGACCCCTCAGGTGTTTTCGCTCGGGGAGGTTGCGATGCAAATCGATCTGAAATCTCTGTCTGGCGATGTGTTTGTGATCGAACATATTACAGTGCGGGGTCCGGAGGTCTTTTTTGAGCTGAATGCCGAGGGTGAAATCAATCTGAACAAACTCAAGCAGAATCTTGCGGCGGGCACTGCGGGATCATCTCCGACGGCATCCTCTAGTTCAAGCGATGGCGCCGAGCCGAAATTGATCATCCGGAAGCTGCTGTTCGCCGATGGTAATATCCACGCCAAGGTGGTGCCGCTGAACAAGGATTACGAACTGAAGCTGCCGAAGATTGAGTTGACTGATCTTGGTGGTAAAAATGGTGCGACGCCGAGCCAGATCGCCGATCAGGCACTGAAGGTTCTGACTGATCATGCGCTGGCCGAGGTCAAGAAGCAGGGGATTGACCAATACAAGGCGCAGCTCGAAGGCGAAGTGAATAAACGCCTCACTGCCGAAAAACAGAAGCTTACCGACAAGCTGAATGAAAAAATCGGCGATCAGGTCGGCAAACAGGTCGGCAAACAGGTTGGCGAAAGGCTCAATGGTTTGTTTAATAAATGAAACTCCTTCTTTCCCCTGACAGGCGGCTGCTCCAGCCTGGAGAAGGTTCGGGTTGTGCCTGGAATTTTAAAATCACGTGAATCAGAAAACCAAAAACACCCTGATCGTTATGGTCTGTCTTTCTGCGTTGATTCTGGTCGTTGTCGGGGTGACCTACCGCAGTACCAAGGCGCTGATCGATAAAACGATTATCGATAATCAACAGGCGATCGCGACCGATTCCGCTAAGGCGACGGGGGTCTGGCTGAACCAGCAGATGAAGATCCTGAATGCGACCGCCGCCTCGATTGAAATGGATTCCCTCGGTAAAAATTCGGTAACCCTACGGCCGTTGCAGATGGCCATGAGGGCCGGCCATTTCAGCGATGTTTATATCGGTCTGATCGGCGGCCTGCTGATTGATGGTGCCGACTGGCCGCTAAACTGCTTGGAATCTCCAAACAAGCCCTCAGTAAACGTCTGAAAAATCGGCAACACGACAAACCTTGCTGACAAGCTGGATTGTCGACTTCAATCGAGCATATTTGTTTTCTCAAGCCTTCCTGTTCAGGGGGCTTTTTTGTTATGCCAAGGGTCAATAAAAGTTAACCAGTCAATTATGGTTGACCTGCATGGTTGACGGCCGATGGTTCTCAGGCCCTCTGACCCTTAGGGGGAACAGGTTATTTCAACGGGTTGTCTGCCTTTTAATTCATCATGAGAGCTTGGCATGGGTGTTGCTTATAACAACGTTACACGGTGACCAGAACAGAGGTTCCGGAAACATGTCCGATGTCATCACGCACATGATGACTTTAGCCCATGAACTCCGCTGATGCGGAACATTTAATTGGAGAAGGAGCAAGGTATGAAACTGTTCAAAACAATGCTCGTCGCTGTTGTCGCCCTGGCGATGACCATCGGCACGCTTGGGTCTGCCCAGGCGGCCCAAACGGTTAAAATCGGTAACATCATCCCGCTGTCCGGCCCTTCGGCTTCGGTCGGCATTCAGGGTAAAAATGCCCGGGAAATGGCAGTACAGGAGATCAACGATGCCGGTGGTATCAAGTCGATGGGCGGAGCCAAACTGGAGATGCTCTACGCCGACAGCAAAAGCGATCCCACCGCAGGGGTCTCGGCTGCCGAACAGATGATCAATTCCGATAAGGTTGTGCTGTTGACCGGTTGCTGGAACTCGGCGGTTACCTATCCTGCCACCCAGGTCGCTGAGCGCTACGGTGTGCCGTTTGTCGTGCCGGTCTCGGTACGCGATACCATCACCGAGCGTGGCTTCAAATACACCTTCCGGGTCGCCGCCAAAGACTCCTGGTGGACGCGTGATCAGTTTGCCTTTCTCCACGACATGGAAAAATAATTCGGCACCAAGATGAAAACCGTCGCTTTTGTCTATGAGAACGGTGATTGGGGTACCGGTTTCGCCGCCGGCTGGAAAAAGCTGGCCAAGGCCGCTGGCTATGAAATTTGTCCTGGACGAACCCTATCCAAGCACCGCCAGCGACTTGACTCCAGTTGTGCTGAAGATCAAGCGCGCCAAGCCGGATGTTCTGTTTCTGACCTCGAATGCGTCCGACGCGATTCTGCTGACCAACACCCTCGCCAATATCAAGGTGCATGTGAAGGCGATCATTGGTAGCGGCGGCGGACATGCTGATCCGACCTTCCTCAAGGCTGTGGGCAATAATGCCGACGGTATCTTCGATATCGTTGAGTGGGAAACCGATCTGAATAAGCCGGGCGTCAAGGAAGCCAACGCCAAGTTCAATAAGCTTTATGGTTACAATCTGGCGGGTGAAGCGGTCGACGCCTATGCATCCACCTATCTGATCAAGGAAGCTCTTGAGAAAGCTGGCTCTGCTGATCCTAAGAAACTTCGTCAGGCACTGGCCGACAATAAGCTGTGCAGCGGACCCGGAGCAATTTTCTCCTACGAATGTATCGATTTCGATCAGGATGGCCAGAATAAGAACGCCGCCCTGGTAGTGGTACAAATTCATAATGACAATGGTGTCATGAAGCGTTTTTCGGTCTGGCCTAAAGCGGCTCGCCATGCTGGCTATACGCCGACATTCCCGATGAAATAACTTCCCATATCAGCGTTCTGGGGGACAGGTGCAGCGCCTGTCCCCCAGCTATTATGTGTGTCAATACCTGTTGGTCGCGGTGCTGTTTATTGCCCTGATCGGCGGCAAAAAACCGCATCAGATCTGTCGCCTCGGATTGTCGCGGACTTTTCAGATGGTAAAGCCTTTTGCCAGTAAAACGGTTCTCTATAACGTCACGGTCGGCGCTTTTGCCAAGACCGGCCGTCGATTCGAGGCCGGGGCCAAGGCCCTGAAGGTGCTGGAATTTTTGCAGATGGCCGACAAGAAGGATGCTCTGGCCAAGCACCTGACCTTGCCCGAGCGCAAGCGTCTGGAAGACAACTCTGCTGAAAACCCTGTCCGGCTTAATGCAGGCCAATTCAGGAACAGTCACGTTCAAGGGACAGGAAATTCAGAAGTTGTCACCGGAAGAGATCGTTAATTTGGGAATTATCCAGGTCCCTGAGGGACGGCGTTTGTTCGCCCTGATGTCGGTCCTTGAAAATCTGGAGATGGGCGCCTATACTCCGCGGGCCAGGGCACACAAGGAAAAAACGCTGAAGGAGGTCCACGAGATTTTTCCGCGTCTGCAGGAACGTGCGAGTCAATTTGCCGGAACCCTTTCGGGCGGGGAGCAGCAAATGGTGGCCATCGGCCGCGGACTGATGGCCAAGCCCGAAGTGCTGATGCTGGATGAACCCTCGCTGGGACTCTCACCGGTTTTGCGTGAAGAGACCTTCCGCGTGGTGAAACGAATCGCTGAAACCGGGGTCACTATCGTGCTGGTCGAGCAGGACGTCAAGCACAGCCTCAGCATCAGTGACCGCCTATGTCATGGAACGCGGCCAGACGGTGCTCGAAGGGACCGGATCCGAGATGCTGGTGAATCCACATGTTAAAAAAGCCTATTTGGGGATCTGAAACTCAGACCTTCAATGCTGAACTTAAAAAAGAAAGGACATATCATGTCAAACGCTGATCTCGTTGCCCGGCGTAACGCCGCCGTTCCCCGCGGGGTCGCCTCGGCGACCCCGATATTTGTCGAAAAAGCGTTGAATTCTGAAGTCTGGGATGTCGAAGGCAGACGCTACCTCGACTTTGCCGCCGGCATCGCCGTCTGCAACACCGGCCACCGCCACCCGAAGATCATGACCGCGGCCGCCAAACAGAACGAGGCCTTCGTGCACACCGCCTTTCAAGTGGTGCCCTACGAGAGCTACATCGCCCTGGCCGAACGTCTGAATCAGGCGGCACCGATCAAAAATGCCAAGTCGATCTTCATGACCACCGGCGCCGAAGCGGTCGAGAACGCCATCAAGATCGCCCGCCATTATACCAAACGCTCAGCGGTGATCTCCTTTGTCGGCGCATTTCACGGCCGCTCGTTGCTGACCATGGGCCTGACCGGCAAGGTGGTCCCCTACAAGGCCGGCTTCGGGCCCTTCCCGGCAGAGATCTATCACGCGCCTTTCCCCATCGCGCACCACGGCGTCAGCGTTGCCGACAGTCTGGCGGCGATTGAACGGCTGTTCAAGGCCGATGTCGAGCCGCAGCAGGTGGCGGCGATCATTCTGGAGCCGGTGCAGGGCGAAGGCGGGTTTTATATTGCGCCAAAAGAATTCATGCAGGCGCTGCGCGTTCTGTGCGACAAGTACGGCATCCTGCTGATCTGCGACGAGGTGCAGTCCGGATTCGCACGCACCGGCAGGCTGTTCGCCACCGAGTACTTCGGGATCGAGCCGGACCTGATGACCGTCGCCAAGTCGCTGGCCGGCGGCTTTCCGCTCTCCGGGGTGGTCGGCAAGGCCGAGATCATGGATTCACCCGAACCCGGTGGTTTGGGCGGCACCTACGGCGGCAGCCCGATTGGCTGTGCGGCGGCTCACGCCGTACTTGACATTATCGAAGAAGAAGGCCTCTGCGCGCGCAGCTGCGTGATGGGTGAGCGGATGATCGCGCGGATCAACGCCATGCAAGCGAACAGCGCCTGCGCTCCGATTGGTGATGTGCGTGGCCTGGGTGCGATGGTGGCCTTTGAGCTGGTGACGGAACCTTGTGGCAACACTCCCGACCCAGAGCGTACTAAAGCACTGACCGCCAAGGCCCTAGAGCATGGTCTGATTCTGCTTTCATGCGGCATCTTCGCCAATACCATCCGCCTGCTGGCACCGTTGACGATTTCTGATGCCTTTTTGGAAGAAGGTCTTGATATCCTGGAAAAAGCCTTGACGGAAATCGCCTGAAACAATGGGCAGCAGAGCCTGGGAGAGTTCGCAAGGGTGTTGAAAAGCACTCTAACGAACTAGGTTGTTTTAGTCCATGATGCTTTTAAATGCATTTTTTTGAAGATTCTCGACCATCAAGTAATCGCTGGCGAGGCTTAGCCCCTTGTTTTTTAAGGGCCGTTCACAGTTTTTGCGGATATCATTTGCCGACTGTATTTGCTCTGTTTGCCAGGGAATTCGTTGGAACAAGCCA
>JBDNGT010000431.1:0-6549 GCA_041689145.1 Geopsychrobacter sp.
GTCCGGTAATGGAGTTGAGGGCCGCCAGGGAGTTGCCAAACAGCTCTGCTACCCGAACCCGGCCTTGTCTCGGGCCAGCTCGAGGAGGGCCTTTGCGGTGTCATCGCCGTCCAGGGAGACCTCGGGATAGACCGCACCGATACTGCTGTCCGCCAGCGCTGCCTCAATACCGCCTTCCACGGTAATCACCATGCGGGTGCCGGCATAGACTGCCAGGGCCCGGGCGCAGTCCAGGGAACTGGCGTCCCCGCATTCCGGGCTGCGGGCCATGGCCTCGCTGAGATCGGCACGGGGCACCACGCGGAAGCCGTGATCCGGAGCGGCCTGGGCCAGGGTCCTGAACTGGCGGCTGGAGATGCCGGTCACCGCAAGGTTGGTGAGAATGCGGCCACGGGTATTGGTCACCACAGCGTTGTTATCAGCGGGGGAATTGCCAGCACCATTAGCGCTACGGCTGCCAGACCCGCCGCCGCCCTGTTCCCAGAAGGGGCGTTCCCAGTTGGATGGCTCCCGGTCGAGGCCGGCGGATGAGTCCACCACGGCAATCTGTTCAGCGGCCTGCTCGGAGGACACGCAACCGCCGAGCAACAGGCTAGTGGTGGCAACCACCAGCCAGGAAGTGATTCTGTGCTTTCGCATCTTGGGCAAACCTGTATCAAACGGGGATGGGGTTGTGGCCCCCCATAAAAGCAAAAAGGGCGGGTCAGGGCAATGCCCAGCCCTGACCCGCCCGAGGGTCGCTAAATTACTTTTTAACGCAAAGGCTTAGAACTTCACGTGCATGTTCAGGCTGGCTGCCATCAGATCGTCATCAGCAAAGCCAACGGAACCAGTCAACGGGGACAGGGAGTTACCAGCAGTCTGGGCCACATCATTCTTGGTCAGTACGCCAAAGGTTGCAGAGGTGGATACCGCGCTGTTGATCTGATAATGCGCCTGAAGATCGTAGAACATGGAGCTGTCATCAGCAGATCCGTTATCCACGTTCAGCATGCCCAGAGCACCCCGGAGGCTCAGCTTAGAGTTGATAGGCAGGATTGCCTGGCCCGCTACTAGGTACTCGTTAAAACTCTCTATACCCAATGTGCCGCCCATACGGTACAGGCTAGTCGGACTCGCGGTGGAATCCGGGTTGTTATTAATCAGACTAGAGTAGGTATCAAAGCCGTTAGAAATCAATGCGCCGTCTTGGGCTGCAACTACCTGGAAGTTCAGCTCAGCGCCACCGACGGACGTGCCAAGCCGCAGATACTCTGCCCAGGCAGGATCATTGAAAAACTGACCAGGGTTGACGCTGCTTGTTGTCGAACCGCCAGTGGTAAAGTTGAAGCCCGCGGTCAGAGACAGGTTGTCAGTCAGATTACCGCTGATGTAAGGGGAGAACAAGTGGACGCCGGTGCCGATGTCTTCGTCTTTAGCATTTTCGAGCCAATGTACGTACAAAACACCAATGTCAAAGTCGGCCGCTTCTGTCACCAAGCCCAGAGCAAACAGATCACCATTGTCCGGGTTGCTGAAGCCATCCATATCACGACGACGGTCATAAATTGCTAACACGGAACCCACATCGGTCGGGATTATGCTTAGGATCCGGTCTCGACGGTCGTCGCAGACCAGGAAGCAGTTGTTCCAATTAGATGCCTGGCGGCCTACGCGCAGTATGGTGCCATTGGCAAAAGGAACCTGGGCATAGCCCATGTCCAGATGGGCGTTGTCACCGCCACTGCCGGGGTTGTACTGGCCTGTGGCGCTTGGGGAAACCGCTGTGCCGCGGTTATCGCCCATCCAGCGGGAGCCCGCCAGCTCAATGCTGGTGTGAGCAGACACGCCGGTGTTCTCGTCTTTGAAATCTGCCTTCAGACGGAGGTAGTTGGCCCAGCCGGTATCGGTGTCGGTGGGCTGGCCAAATGCTTCGGAATCAATGGCAAATGCCTGCGCTTTGAGTTCAGCGTAGAAGTCAGTCTGAATGGCATTGGCGACGCTGGCGCCGGCAATGGCCATGCTGAGGATAGATGCGGTACCCAGTGCTTCTGTAAGCGGGCGGGATGTCAGAGCAGTTTTGCTTTGTTATGTCGTGTGTCGACACACACGGAGACTGCAATGAACAAGGAGACATTTCCAAAAACACGTCTTCTCACCTTGTCAGTGCTCCATACGATAGACACAGGCACGCAAGCAGAATTACAGGGAGAATTAATAATTTTTCAGAACCGCAAAATCGGACCTTGACCAAGCGACTATAAAGTAATTATTTCTTTCCTAAGTAACTTCTCTTCCCGATTTTTCGATTGATCCCGGCCATCTACTTCAGGATCAGGCTCTGGGGACGAGTTCCGTGTTCTTTCACCGGATCGTTCATTCAGATCCAGCGCGACCCAATCCTCCCGAAGCCGTTGTATATTCTCTTCCGCCCCTGAATACAGAGCCCGGCTTCCCAAGTACACGGCCATGCTGCGGGATCATGCCTTTTCCCGCACCAGCTTGCGGCTAATGCCACCCGGGGAATCCTGAGTCTGCGCCTGGCGATGGATGGTGCGAAAGTGAAAGCAGTCATCTGAATTCTCGCCGACTGCACCAAACAGGAGATTCAATCGATTGTCCGCGACGAAGATACGGAACGCCGTCAAGCGGTAACCACCGATGGACCCTGAGCCATCCCTCCTGGCCTGTTCCAGACCCACAATAATATCCTCACCGGGACCTGCATCAGTAAACGCCTGGGAGATCGCACGGGACAGGCGTCCACTTAAAGTGTGCCTAAGGTAAAAAAAGAGGCGTAACTCATTGTTACGCCTCTTTTTTAATTTAAATGATAAAGAAATATTTCTTTTTAGATCAAGGCAACTCGCAACTTTGTAAGCTATTGATCGAGTTCACTTTCTGGATTTAACAATAAAGCCAGATCCATTTTAGGTGAACGCCTTGCCATGGAACCCCCTTTTTATGCGATATACCTGGATCCTTTCTGCAGACCCGGCCTTCGGTTAACTATAGCGCACAAACCCTGTAACAGAGTTCTGAACGCCGGTGTCTGTATCATGAACGGGCAATGCGCCCATCAGCGAAATAATCATCGCAATCACAAGCGCGGGAGTACCTAGCCATGAAAACATTGAAAGCCACCCTGGCAGTGGTTCTGTTGTCACTTTCATCAACGCATTTGCTGGCCATGAATGGTCAGGCAAACCGCATCAGTAGTGACGAAGTTCCGGCCTGAGAAGCCTGGTAACAGAGTGGAGGAGAAAACCGGAACGACCCCGGGCGGAGGACTCGGGGTAGCCGCCGAGGCGTAAGCCGACGCGGTTAGCGAAGGGCAGAAGTAAACGCAACAATGGCCGTTGACCCTGAGTCAAGCGGGACGGGTTGATACACAAGCCACCTGACGAGGTGGGGGAGCGGGGCCGGTGCCTGCCGGGAACGGCTGTTGGGCATTCCGACGGTCAACCGCCGCAAGACGCACCTCGCGCACAGCCGCGAGGGCGTTGCGTTCCTGGGCTGGTTGAGGCGGCGCTTGCGCTGCCTCCAGCTTAAACAGTGGAAGACGCCAACGGCGCCTGCACCGGCGATTGAGGCAGCTGGGTTACCGCTCGCCCTTCAAATCCATCCGGATGCAAAGCTGGCGCAATGCGCAGAGTCCACTGGCCAACTATGCGATGCCCAACCGTTGGTTGCATGACACGCTCGGGTTGGTTGATCTGACCCGCCAGCGAATGGGGCTCTGTGTCCCGGTACAGTAGGATAAGCGTTTACATGAGCCGTATACGTGGTCCGTATGTACGGTTCTGTGAGAGGGCTGAGGCGGCAACGCCTCACCCTACTCGATCGTTGTATCCGCAAATACCCGATATAGGATACGCAAAAAAGAAACCCCGGTTTATTATGCCGGGGCTTCCTGCTTACTACCTCATGCTAGCATTAAAAACAAGCGGCCTAGGAGTCTGTCGGACTTAAGACTGATCTACTGCGCCGGTGGGAAACCGGTCTATTTTTCCGCGCTTTCTCGTTGCATAGAACCACTATGCGCCTCAAAAGCCCGAAAAGCTGTCCTCGGTTTCCCACCTTGCTCGCTACGATCGCTTAAGTCCGACAGCCTCCTAGAAGGTGGCCAAGAGCTTCACACCACCCAGAAAGGCTGTGTCGTCATTGCCGGCCAGAGTCTCAGCGCCGTCACCCGGCAGGAAAACACTGACAAACGGCGTCACTTTGAACCCGTCCTGGGCCTGGTAGGGGAACTGCAGATCAAAGCCCCAGCCAATTTCCTCGTCGACGTCGTTGATGTTCTGGCCACGGGCCTGTGCGCCGGCCACGGCAGCCTCAGTCTCAGAGAAGCGAAGGTATACGGCACGGGTTGAAATACCCCATTTACCAGACAGCCCGCCTTTCAGGCCCGCCTGCAGGCGATGGTAGCCCGGATTGGCCCCGAAGCCGTTGTTAGTAAGACCACCGAGGTTGGGACCAATACCGAGGTTCATGGTCTCGAAACCGAACTCAACCGCGTTGTTACCAATGGCGTTCGGCATCTGGTTGACGACGGATAAGCGCCCCCACTCAATGTTGTCTGCACGCAGGTCGGTGGAGGTGCCTACAGGAACATAGCCTTCGAGATCATCGTCGGTAGGATCGCTGTCGCCACTGGCCCAGTCGTAGGAAAGGTAAGGCGATATTTTCCCCCCGATGGCGTTCTTCATGACAATCCGCAGGTAGGCCGCGAAAGAGCTGATGTCCATTTCATCGTAGTTTTGGTCGAAACCATCACGGGTGCTGGCGGTATTGGTGCCGGTAACCGTGCCCTGGTGGGTTACCAGTTCGCCTTCAATCAGGAAGGCACCATTCTGGTAGCGGGCACCGCTACCGAAGTAGCCGGCAACCGTGTCGGTGTCCTGAGCAACTGGTGGTGTTTTTGAATCTACTGCGCGAGCAAAATCCTGGCTGTGCCGGTTCTGCACAAACGCAAAGGGTTCCAGGTACCAGGAACCGCCGGCGCCAGCGTCACCGGAAAATCCGAGATAACCGCTGAAGAGGTCGTGGTCGCGACCCTCGCCAATACGCGGTTGACGACCTGCGCTGTCACCGGCCGCCCCGGAGCCTTCATTTCGCTTGTGGTAGCCGAGTTGCCAGGTGGTGCCGCCGCGGGTTTTGCCATTGGCCCAGAGGCCCGGATCGTCATCCAAATAAACCAAGCGCCCTATGGTGGTCCCGAAATACAGGTCCGAGCCAACACTGAACTTTGCCCCCAGGGAGGGCACGGTGTAGCTGATCCGAGCGCGCTCCAGATTGGGATTGTTGTTATCGATCACACCACTGTCCAGCGTACCGTCCCACTCGATCATGGTGTGCAATTCCAGATTACCCTTGGATGCATCGAACCAGAACCGGTGCTCTCCGAGGATTTGTCCGGAACGATCGTCCGAATTGAGCCCCGTCATGGAACTCACTGTGCCCGAACCGAACACATCACCGGTTCCGGGACGGGGGGCCGCAAACTGGAAACCGTTATCCACATCATCATTGAAATCCAGGTTCTCCACGAAGCGCGGAAGCACTTCCGAACTGAGGCCGATACCCAGCTTTGCCCCTGAATCACTTTCATAAACGGTTACCGTCGCGCTTGCCCCAAATGTTGCTACTGCGGTAGTCAGACCGATTGCCAAAGACAATTTGGTTCGTTTCATGAGATTTCTCCTGAACATTGTTGTTGTGCCATGGTTTTTAACCCTTGTTTTTGTGTAATCGACTCGACTGTTGGACTCAGCAGCGCTCATTTTTGTGTTCAACTCGTTTTGACTGCTTTTCGTTTTAGTTGCAAACCTCCGATTGTAGTTCCCTGTGGCAAGTTTCGACCAGGCCATCGCAAGCCTGAGTGAATCTCTGGACGACCCCCTGGAGATTTGCATCGCAATGCTACCATGCCTTCTCCAGGCCAGCAGTTGCAAGGTCAAATACAGTCTTAGCAGAGATTCCGGTGTTGCCAACGTCTTTTCTGACGTTACGCAATATTTAATGTCCGGTAAGAATCACGTCCATGATGCTGCTTCTTGTTCTCTGCTCTGACCTGTCGATCATGCCTGCAAACCGCAGTGGTCAGTATGCCTTACTGTAAGCGTTCCTGCTTATACTATAGTAGATAGTAGAAATAAAAATTTGATCATGCAATGCTGGTAGGCGGTTTTTCTGTCATTTTTGACGTTTCTGTGTCGCTCTGCGAACCATCGAGCATTTTGAGGTAAGGCCGCCAACTGTTTGTGAGACCACGGAATCTGCGGAACAACGCGGAAACGGCGTCTTATTTTTGGGCAGGAAATGCATTCCGGAGGCACTGCTGTCTGGTTTCGGTAAAAATACTCCGAAAATCCCGGAAATTCACCTTTATCCCGCCTAGAGACCTTCGGGTTTTGGCGTCTCTTTGCCGATTCCCTGACATTTGTTAATAATGAGCGGTGAATTCCTGTTGGCAAGTTGCCGATTTTTCACTAATCTGTTCCGCAAAGCAGAATACCGTACCGAAAGAGCAGAGCGTAAGGCTGGTCCGACTAGAAAGTTAGAGGCGAC
>JBDNGT010000432.1:0-5382 GCA_041689145.1 Geopsychrobacter sp.
AGACTATCCTGATAACCGGTACGATCATTCGGCAGGACATCCTCACTGATGTCCTCAAGGAACTCAGAAAAGATATTGTAAAGCATAAGGAAGTATATACGTTCAGGAGAATTCTCTTTGTAGACGGAAGAGATATGGTCACAAAGACGCGCGGTGACATCTTCGAGTTTTTCCGAATCACTCCAAATTTGGTTGAAAAGTTCGAGGTAGGTTTTGGTGGTGACTGCATCATCCAGCTTGTTAACAAAGTTAGATACCGCGTCGCCCTGCTGATAACCAAGGTCGACAGCAGTGAAACCATGCAGTGGCATATAAGCCGCCTTGGGTTCGCCGTTTTGAACGCAGGCAAACTGCTGCATCGGCGCCTTAGTATTATTAGACCGGAACTTAGCCTTGCGCCGCATCCAGTCAGCACATTCCTTGGCAATCGCTTTTTGGGTCAGCTTATTTTTGAGTTGAATCTCAAATTCGCTGCCGTAAAAGTTTCGCTCACGTTCCGCCTTCGGAATTTGGAATTCGCGCTGTTCCTTACGAACCTTGTCGATAACTTGGTCGGGAACAAATGTGGGCGAAGTAAAGATGAACTCCAGCGACTCAAGACTCTCCAACTGGTTCTTGAGAGCCTCGTACGCGTAAATAGAAAAACAGGAGGCAGCTATTTTCAGCTTGGAACCTGGAGTGATTTCCTGCTTCAGGCTGTCGCCCAGCAGTTGGTTTATGTTGTCAATGATATGCATAAGTCAAATAATCACTAATTCACAAAAAGTGGCCCAGAAATCAGTCCAACGTACTAACGATATGCACCAAAACTTCTACTAATCGCGTCCTTGTTAACAAAGATAGGTACTGTCCATACTTGGTCCCTCAAAAACTGGCGTCACTAATCGCGCAAAGCAGATCCATTTACAGAGGTTAAGACCAGAAGTTTCAGGGCAAATAAGCTAACTTTTTTGATAATAAAAAGGGCACAACCCTCTTTTCGAAAATTGTGACCTTTTGTGTCAAAATTGAGCCCCTCACTCGTTATAAATATAATTAAATCAATTAGTTTCCAACTTACTTATTTTGACAGTGAAGGTCAACAAAAACCCCCTCTAATATTACGGATAGGATGTTTGATTTAGCCTGAGCTTCTAGCAGTCCGTCGGACTTGAAAACAGCCAGAAAATTTTGTCCGATTTCGTTGCGTCGTCAATGCTGAAATTAGCAGAGATGGCTGGTTTTCTGAACTTGATGCCTATTCCTGGGTTGTTTTGACACAAAAAAGGAGAGTTCCAGCGGGTTTATGCCGCCAGAACATGTAACCGCTTCAGGTTCCAGGCTATACAGACCAGATTCCACTCGCCGCGGACAGACTCCACCCCACGCAGCAGGAACTCTCGGAAGCCCATCACTGCTTTGATGATACCGAAGACCGGCTCTAGTTCGGCGTAGATGGCTCGGCCAGCCTGAGTCTTCAGGCGATACTTCATCTTCGTGACAGCATCGGCACCCTCGGGCAGTGGCTCTGGCTCGGCAAAACGTTCTCTGAGGCCTTGGTTGTGTACGTCGCGGCTTGCACAGATAAAGGGGAGGATCTTCTCCTCCAGGCAGCTTTCAACATTGGCCTCACTGAAGTACCCAGCGTCAGCTAGCAGGCTGCCTACAGTTCCCAGCTGCCCCGGCAACGTCGTCAAGGATTCAAGAGCCGGTTTAAGTTCCTGTTTGTCGTTGGTTTTCTGACTGAGGTGCTGACCGACAATCAGCATTGTCTCGGTATCGACGCCGGCCTGAGCGTTGTAACATTGGCCAAAACCACCACCGGAGACGGGCATAGTCCGCGACTCCTCGTCCGTGAGATTGACCTGATCTTTATCTCGAGGACCGGGTGTTGGTGGTTTGGGCTGTTTTCCACGGGCTTTTTTGCCGGTCTCTTGCTCTTTGGTTTGACGCTTGGCCTGTTTTTTCTCGTAGTCGGCCTGCTATTCAGTGTGACGTTCAGCGGCTCGACGTTCGATTTCAGCCTTGGCGGTGGCAATCGCGTTCAGTCGGACTTCGCGGCGAGCCAGTTCAGCCGGGATATCCAGACCATCGGGTGTTTCGCTACGGTCGGCCTCTTCGGCCTGCCGCAACAGGTCTTCCACCTCGGCTTTGAGCTGCGCTTCGAGTTTGCAAGCATGCTTCCAGCTCAACGCACGGTGTTTGGAGGCATTAGCCTTGATCTTGGTGCCATCGAGACTGACTTTGCCCAACTTAAGACATCCCATTTGTTGGGCGATCAGTAAAATCTGAACGAAGAGTGGTGCCAACTGAGGCAGAAAACGTTTGCGAAACGTGGCGATAGTATCATGGTCAGGGTGATCATTGGCGGCAATGTAGCGAAAAACCACGGAATCATAGGTTGCCTTCTCCAGCTTGCGGCTGGAGAAAACCCCGGTAGCATAACCGTAGAACAGCAGAGCCAGCAGCATTTCGGGGTGGTGGGCTTTGGAACCACGGCCAGCATAAACAGCCTTGATTATAGTGAGATCAAGTTGAGCAGCAATCTCAACGATGAAACGAGCCAGATGCCCCTCAGGCAACCAGTCGTCCATCGAGGGCGGTAGTAAAAACAGGGTGTCTCGATCGACTTGACGGAACGTATCACTCATGAATTTTTCACCTTCGCAGGGATTTTTAATACCCGGCGAGTTTAACATTTTGCGGTTGAAAAGTCCGACAAACTGCTAGGTTCCTACATGCGCCTGGCTTTTGAGTCGGGCCTACAGTGAAAGAGGAATTATGATTGAAAAAACTACGACGAAAGAGCACCAAGAAATGATTAACAAAACTGTCGATGCAGTTATGCACGAAGCGAATAGAAATGCCGTTGGGTTAGCCCTCCTCTGTGTGGCCAACAGCTTAGCTGTTAATGCGGCCCCTGATGCTGACTTTGAAACTCAGCTGTGCCTGACCTTTCAGTTGATAAAAGATGCCCTTGAAGATGTAGCGAATGAACCAGAAATGGTTTCTGCAAATCATTATTTTGAGCAAGTGAAAATATTGGGATTAGTGCAATGAAGTCCGAGATACCCTGAAGCCCTTGACGTAACCGGATGCCCCTGGCCGAGACAAGAGACACGTCTGAAGCCGGGGGCCTTTTTAGTCCATTTCCGTTATAATGGTAATTATGAAGAGGTATCCCGAAGCTCCAGAATGGCTGGACGAGCGGAACTTTCCGAAGGATGAACGACCGCCTTGCTACCGCACAACAAATCAACCAGGTGGGTCTTCACTTCAGGCCCAACCGGTGAACGTCAGTCTCGCGGCCGCATCAACTGACGAGAAGCAGGTATAGCCCACGATAAAAACCTACAGGGTTTCCTCCCCTGGAAATGGCGGGAGTGGCAACTGCATCACTACCTCCGTTATTTCCTCTGTCGTTTTTTGCTGTTCTCATTTTCTTGCGCCAAGCCGCGCTGTCGAACACCGTCCCGTCCTCGTTGTACCGAACCAGCGACGTCGAACCATCGCCAGAAGTGTCTGATCCCTTCTTGTATCGCATGAATCCTTCCCCCCTGTGCGTTGAGTATGAGCGTTCAATTTGCGGTCTCTATAGTAGCTAGAGCAGGGTCTATACTTTTCTTAATCACGTCTTAATGGTTTAAAGGGTAGCAGATTCGTCCTAGCCACAGAAGTTTCAGGAGGCTTCTTTTGTTGCCGATTCGGATGGTACTCGGCCTCGGGTGTAAACATCGTTAATGTGTAATTTTGCCTGAAAAATATTAGGTTGCCCGCTTTGTAATTGGCTATGGTTTCGCTCATGATCCCTCCGTTAGTCGTGAAAGTTATTCCTCCTATCGGCAGGCCCAACCGAACGTCAGTCTTCATAAACTAACGAGAAGTAGAGGTAAGGTCGACCTCCGAACCGGTAGTGCTGAAATGAGATTGGCCTACAATCTAATCCTTGGCTTTCCACCACTTGGACTCTTTCGGCAAAGCTCCCTCGGGTGGTTCCGGCAGTTCCCAGAGTAGTTTTGTCATTGCCTCTGTTGACCCTGCCCCTGGCATCCTCTCTTGCCAAGCCTCGCTGTCGAACACCGTCCCGTCCGCGTTGTACCGAATCGGCGGCGTCGAACCAGCGCCAGAAGTGTCTGCACTTTTCTCTTCATTGCAGGCCCATTCGATGAATGTCATTCTTGCATCCGACTCCGCCGATGCGAAGTCAGAATCGCTCCAACCATAAGTAAGAAACCTTGTCGCGTCATGTAGAACAGCATCAAAACACTGATCCACCTCGTCTTCGGTTGGTCTCTCGGGATGAACCCCTGACCACGCATCATCCCATGAAAGCTCTTCTAGCTTCTGTTCCGAAACAAGTTTTTTAGCTAGATCATAGAGCGCTTCATACTTAATTTTACTAAATCCGACAAAGTTTCTTTCGGGCTCGGGCAGTTCCATCGCCAGAGCAGTCAATTCCTCGGTCGTTTTGGCGGCGCTCATTCGCCGTATCCAGTCTTCTTCGTTCACGGCCATAGTGCCTTCCCCCGAGGGGATAAAGGTTCAAGTGGCAATTTGTCAGCGTCCCAGCAGGAGCAGCGTTTTGCTGTCTCGCACCCCCTTGAAGTATCTATCGAGCAGCTGGTCAAACGCCGAACCTGTAGGCGAAATGGATGCAAACAGGGTGGCGCAAGACTGCAGCTTCAGGTCATCCGGTGAGCCGAAGATGTCGTTCGCTGATCGTCCTGTAATCCCCATAATTGCCCCGGTGATCTCCCTCAGGCGTGACCCAAGAACCGGGTGGTCAAGATAGGCCTCAGCCTCGGCAAGGCTCTTGATTGCAAATCGCTTGGAGGTTGGGCTGAACCCCAGACCCTCGTACTGCGGGAAGACATACCACATCCAGTGAGACTGCTTGTGTCCGCACTTGATCTCAGCTAGAGCCGTTGCGTAATGGGCCTCTTGTGCCTGAACGAAGCGGTTTAAATTATAAGTATCAGTCAATTCTTCCTCAGCCCACTTCCGGGTGTTCATCGTAGTTATGTATCCTTTGTCGCCAGACTGCGGGTGTCATATTCGCGGGCAACAGCTTGGAACGGCGTAACTCTGGAAAATGCCGCATTGATGGTCTCTTGAGTTGAGCCTTTAGAACCTCTTGCCGTCATCTTATCGTACCTGCCAAATTTCCTTCGTAAGTACATTACAGGCTGTCAGAGTTTGTCCGTATGCGGCACCTGTATCAATATTGTAGCGTCCTGGTTCAAAATACGGGAGGCCATCTGCCGTCGGGTGGTGGCCAACAATATGAATCACTCCATCTTGTCCTGGTGGGGATAATCGCTCCCATAGCAAGGTGTAAGGGTCTTGTTTTTCTATTGGGATACTAGAAGCCAGGCCAGCATGAACAAAGATGAAGTTGTCGTA
>JBDNGT010000433.1:0-2556 GCA_041689145.1 Geopsychrobacter sp.
ACGAGGTTAAGGCCCGCGCCTGTCCGGGTGTAATCAATGAATTTATAGCCGCCAGGACCCATGACCAACGCATTTGACTGGTGTCCCACGGGGGAGAGAAAACAGAGCGACGCTGAAATTGCGATCCCCATAAAAAAGGGTTTGGGGTCGACTGTCAGGTTGACCGAGGTGCTGTACGCGATCGGCGCCAGTAACACCACGGTTGCTGCGTTGCTCATGATCTCCGTCAGCAGCATCGTGATAAACATCAACAGCGCAAGGACCGGCCAGGGACCGAGGCTGCCGGAGGCGTTGATCAGAATCTGCGCCAGTTGGCCAGCCAGTCCACTCTTCTCCATGGCGATTCCAAGGGGGAGGGTGCCGGCGATCAGCAGAATAATCGACCAGTCGATACTCTCATAGGCGTCTTTAATGCTTAGGCAACGGATCAGGATCAGAAGCAGGGCACCCAGGGTTGCAGAGAGCGTGATGGGCATCAGACCGATCGTGGCCAGCAGAACAATGGATGCCAAAATGGCTATTGAAGCGGGCCCCCGATGCGGTCGGTAGGGGGTTGTTTCGATGCCACCCAGCAAGAGAAAGCCATGGCTCTGGCCAAGGTGGAGGACATGGTCACGGGTCCCCTGGAGCAAGAGGACATCGCCGAAACGCAGAATGACATGATCAACCTTACGGACTACCGGTGCACCTGATCTCCAGATAGCCAGAACTGTCAAGCCGAAGGTGTCGGCAAATTTCACTTCACGCAGGGTCTTGCCGGCCATTTCACTGGTCGGAGTCAAAGACGCTTCTATAACCAGGACATCCTCCCGTTCACGAAATGGGTCTTTCGGGTATTCTTTTTCTGGGACAACCTGCAAGCCCTCAGTTCGATGCAACTCCAGAATAGTCTTTGGACTTCCTTCTACAAAAAGGATGTCCTTTTCCAAAATTTTCCGATTGTGGTGCGGTCTGGGAAATTTCTGCCGGCCGCGCAAAATGCCGCGTATCTTCAGGGCGTGGTGCTCCTCAATCCCTGAGGCCGCGATGGTTTTGTTCGCGATGTGCGACCCCTTGAGAACCTCAACCTCGGCGATGTAGGCTTTAACCTGATATGCAGTGGTGAGGGTTCCCGATTTCCGTTCCGGCAGTAGTCGTCGACCGATGACAACCATATAGGCGATGCCTGCGATCATCAGGATTAGACCGAGAGGGGTAAATTCGAACATCGAGAAAGTTTGCCCGGCGTGTTGCTGCAATAGGGCATTGGCGAGCAGGTTGGGAGGGGTGCCGATAAGGGTGCAAACGCCGCCAAGGAGGGAGCCGAAGGCCAGCGGAATCAGCAGCTTTGACGGGCTGACGCCCCCTTTTTGCCCCATCTCGATGGCCAGAGGCATCAATAAGGCGGTTGCGCCGATGTTGTTGATAAAGGCAGAGAAGAGTGCGGAGGTCAGCATGATAATCAGCACCATGCGCCCCTCATTCTGGCCTGACATCTTCAGCAGCCGTGTTGTCAGTGGGCGCAGAGCGCCGGTTTGGGTCAGACCTGCACACAGCACAAACATGGCTGCGACAGTGATTACGGCGGGGTTGCTGAAACCGGAAAATGCTTCGGCGGGGGTTACCAGGCCAGTGATCCCAAGGGTTAAGAGGATCATCAGGCTGACGAGATCTAGGCTAATCCAGTTCCCCGCAAAAAGTGTGACGGAGATGACCAAAATAACGAGAACCAGAAGAGCATCCATAAATCCCCCAGTTGTTGGAAGTATACTCTTGAGATTCTAGCCGATCAGAGACCATCTCTCAACAAAGTGAAGTTCATTCAGATTCTCGCATCAGCGATTGAGCCGATTTTTGTGGGACCTTAGGGTATAGTGGTCAACTCACTTCAGACCAGCAGCATACGGTCTGAGTCGAACTCTTCGCCGCGCACGCTGTAAAACTTTTTCAGCAGATCGTCAACACTGAGTTCGGCCTTTTCGGCTCCGGTCACATCCAGAATGATCCGCCCGCCGTGGAGCATAATCAGCCGGTTGCCGAGCTGCAGGGCCTGACGCATCTTATGGAAGGTCGTGTCTGGGAAGTTCTTGGCCGAAGGATTCCACAATTATATGCTGGGGGCATGTGTAACTGTATGTGTTAGTTGTAGTATAATTAACTAAAAACGTTGAAATAAAAATCAACACGCTTAGTCCTTAGATGAACCGAGAGACAGCAATTCAGCATAAGATGTGAGACGCCCAACCGGTTGGATTCAGGTTGGGAAGTTTCTGTACTGCAAATCCGAAAAATACGACTTAACTCTTCGTCTATCCCCTTGAAATGGGAACCGAAGTGGTTCAATGTTCGACGCTGATTTCATCTCTAACTGGTCAGTATTGTATCCCGATTGACGAGCGACCCCATTGGAGGGTCTCTGTCGTAGGATGTTTTCAGTTTTAGATTAAAGGGAGTTGGGACATATGATGGCGAATTTTTCCATTTTTCTGTAAATGGTGGCTCGGCTGATACCTAGCGTGTCGGCAGCACTGGTGATTTTCCATTTATGTTCTTTAAGGGCATTGAGCAAGGCTTCAT
>JBDNGT010000434.1:0-7944 GCA_041689145.1 Geopsychrobacter sp.
CCTGCTTGCGACTGGTAACGGCCGTTCTTATGGAAATATCAGATGACTGGGAAACCGGAAGAATTTATCTGACGATGGATGAAAAATGAATTTAACCCGATGGGATAAACTGGAAATTACAGAAGAGATGTTGCTTTATCTTTCCGAACTCAGTCACCGCGTCTGGATCGCCGAGACCAATATAATGAAACTTTCGCACATCAACAGCCTTCTCTAAACGCGGCCGGGTAATGATATTGGGCCGGGATGTATCTGGTGACAAGGTATCGACCTGACCATGAGCGACCGCAATACGGACATCGTGATTTGCGGGGCCCAGCTCTTGCATCGTCTCATTGTAAAGATCCAAACTTGGATATTTTGTCCGCCATCACTTCAACCTTGGAAACACCCGGCACAGCAACCTGCTGCATGTCTTTAAACACAATAATGTAATCGCCTGAAGCATCAAATTTCGAAGATGCAAAGATGTAACAGCCATCAAGTTGATCGTTATTGTCCGAAAATAGAATAACCGGAACTCGCGATGTCAATTTATGCGGGATGCTGACGATAGAGCATTTGTTTTAACTATACTCGGCATGACTCTTTTGCCTTTTTTATAGCCGTCAAAAACCCCACACAATTCATGGCTATTTGATCGACCTTCAATTAGTATATTTCGTACTTCTTTACGCGAATACGGAAGCGCTTGTCGCTTCTAGTCAGGTGTATTGCCCGACTATTGATTATTGACGACACTAGGTTGCGATATAAGGCTTCGATGCCTTCATACGCAAAAAGCGCGAATAAAGGCATCGAAGCCTTATATCGCTCTTTTGGGTAAAGAAGTTCACTTATTCAATAATTTCAATCTAAATGGGACTTTGGAATTGAAAGATCCTAGGAAAGCCGAAGTAAAAAAGATTAAGCTTGAACTTTTGAGGATCAATCGAAAACCTCCAATTATTTTCCTTTGTGGCGGGAAAATTAGCAACTTAGGAGACTCTGGGGTTTCTGCAAGAAACTCCTTCCTTCATCATCTCGCTACTAACAATCATGCTATCCACGACTCCATTGCCATAGCCGAAAGTTTCACCGACTGGATCAATGGAACCACATATAGTGACCTAATTGAATTCGAAGAAGATATTGCTGGAATCTCTTCTATTATCGTTTTAATTTTGGAAAGTGCTGGCACATTAGCTGAATTGGGCTTGTTTGTTGCTAATAAAATTCTCAAGAAAAAAGTTGTGGTGTTCATGAGCCACGAACACTATCAAGAAGGTTCCTTTATCCGCTTAGGCCCGATACAGCATATTAAGGAAAAAGTTAAAGAAGATCACGTCTGCGTCTATGATTGGAACGTCAACGATATAAGTACTTTGAATCTGGATGATATCGAGCTTATGAGGGTAAATCTCAACAGTATTGTAGAGGATTTGCCGGAAACCGAGAGGTTCAAATCCAAGAACTTCGGTCATATTGCGCTTCTGATTTTCGAATTGACTAAAGCTTTCCATGCGATAACCTTCACTGAAATAGGAAATTACCTTTCAATAATTTTAGATGAGGATATTGGTCATAAAAATCTAAAGAGGTCGCTATTCCTTTTAAGTAAATTTAGACTTATAAAAAAATACCGCAAGGGACATACCGATTACTTTTTGCCAGAGGCTAAAGAGATTGAGAATCAAAGAGTAGATTTTGTTGGGTCTTTTAACCAGGCAAAAGCAGCCATTGAATCGATAGCATACTATGAGGAAAACAGCTCTGAGAAAACTCGCCATAGGGTCATAACTGCTAGCAGCATAGAAAGAGTCATCTAATGAGTGCATTCAATCCTGACCTGTTAACTTACTTGGCAAATTCTTCTCACACTACCATTACAAATATCCGCTCCTATTTACACTTGGCACCTAGGCGTTACAAGGAGTATGAAATCCCAAAAAGAAACGGCGCAGGAACTCGGACGATTGCTCAGCCCACGAAAGCATTAAAAATAATGCAAAAGAAAATCCAATCTCAGTTTTTCCTTCGATTACCAGTTCACGCATGCGCAACCGCATATATAAAGGGACAAGGAATTCATTTTAATGCCAGTCAACATGCAGGGAACAGCTATCTTTTGAAGATGGATTTTTCCAATTACTTTCCTTCCATAGTTCCAAATGATCTTCATTCACACGTTGAAAAGCACTTAGGCGAGTATTCAGAAAATGATCGATTCGTTATTGAAAACCTATTCTTCTACAGACCTACAAAAAAGGGCAGCCTAAGACTAAGCATAGGTGCTCCATCATCACCCTTTCTTTCGAATACAATCATGTATGGTTTTGACAATTTGGTTAAGTCACTCTGCGATGAAGCAAACGTAACGTATACCAGATATGCTGACGACTTAGCATTCTCAACAAACGAGAAAAATCTACTGTACTCTTACCCAAAACAGATACGGCAGATTTGTAAAGGTATTGCATACCCCTCTCTTGTCATAAACAGAAAAAAAACTGTATTTTCATCTAAAGCCAACAATCGCCATATAACAGGGCTAGTATTAACAAACGATAATAAGGTTTCACTTGGAAGAAGTAAGAAAAGATACATAAAGTCGCTAGTTTATGGATTCATGAACCAAACTCTAGAAGGAGAACAAATCCCCCACCTCAGAGGCTTAATTGCGTACGCGATAGATGTCGAACCTAGTTTTGTCCAGTCACTCAAAAACAAGTACGGAAATGCTACAATTCAGCAGATTTTAAAATAATGTGTTCGACTAATATGAATCCTTACAAAATTTCTGGTTGAGAAAGGTAATCTCCGGTAATCCCCCCATAAATTAATCGACTTGGATTCAACCGGTCAGCGCAACTGTAGTGGTCAAGTTGTTTTGGCCACGGAATAGTAGTCATTCCAGTAAATCTTTCAGCAACGTTTTACCATTTCAGCTATTTCTCATCATCACCTTCAGAAACCAGCTTCTTAACCCTGAATTTAATATTTTCACGGGTCAGCACCAAGTGTGATTTCGCATTTTCAGTAAGGAGTCCGGTGTGTCCTACGGCATTACGAATTGGTTTATATGCAACTGCATCTGTCCAAAGGGACTGAGTCCCTTGTGCCGATTTTGAACCTTCCACTGTCAAAGCAAGAAAATCCATGCCAAGAAAATCTAAATCATCATCATTCTTGCGAATGTGGAAGCTAATATTTGCTGCAGCCTTTCTTTTGGCTTCCCGTTCTCGCCACAACGTTATCTCTGCAGGGGCAGATTTTGTGAGCGTAAGTTTCTTTTCAGTAATGTACTTCCGAACCAGGTTTTCAGAAAGAAAACAGTCCGCATAAGCTGAAAGATTATATTCAGCATCAGGCCTCAGTTCATTTAGCCACGCCTCAACCAGTTCTTTTTCTGAAGCAGTAGCCTCTGGCTCGAATTCTTCTTTCACTGCGGAGTATAAATCCCGCGCTTTCCGATCCTTTTTTGATTTTCGGGGGTTTTCTTCATCCCCCTCTTGACCTCGTCCCAGTCGGAGTCGATCCCATTGGTCCATTATTTGAGGAAGGACTTCGCGTTTCAAATAATCCAGTAATGAAATGAATTTTTCGTCATCCTCAACTATCCCTTCTCGACTACTCGTGAATGGGTCAATTCCAACTCTGTCCATCGAATCAAAATGTAGCTGGCCGTATATATAACTTTCAATTATTCTTTGAGTTGGAATGTGTCGCAAAATGTTTCTCTCCCGAAGCCTTCCATTTACAAACAGATCAATGGTGGCACGTTCATCTGTACCGGTGATCTTTAAGTTACGAGGCTTCTCGACCGACGCGATAAAGCCCCGAACATCAAGTGCAGTCGTTAGGTTAATCGCATCACTTTTTAACTTCTCAAGGCCCGAAATATACTCGTCGGAAAATCCATTGATGAGCCAAATGAACTCAGTTGAGTCCATGACGTCTTTTAAATCGGTAACTGAAACCTGCTCCCCATTCACAAATATTGAAAACTCTTCGTCAATGAGTGAAAACCGGAAGCTCATCGCAAGAAGTTTCTTGATGTGTGCGATTGAATTCCTGATCCGCTCCTTTGTTTGGTCAAAGACTATAATCGTCCCGTGTTCGTGGTCGACACTTAGATCTTCGATGAAGTCAAAATTGAGCGATTCAAGTGAATAATCTTCTGGAGTCATATCCTGAGTTATAGCTTCATCAAGTCCCGAATTATCAATGACCCCACCCACATATTGAGTGTTGTCCTTTTTCGTGAAAACGGACACTCGTTCGGCACAAGACAACAATGCCAATTTCCCAATACCTTTTGCGCCAATATACGGTCGATTTCGAGCAGTCTTAGTTTCTCCGTCAGCCCGTTTCGAATAGCCAATTTTTAAGAATTTTGACTGGAAGTCTGCTCTGTCCATTCCAATTCCATCATCCTTGATGCTGAACATGGAATTTTCCCTACTAATATCAATCCAGACATTTTTGGCATCAGCATCCCATGAATTGGAAATGGCCTCGCCAAGTACAGTAATAAAATTCCTGTACAAGTTGCGACCCAAGTGGTTCAGAACACTTAACGAAATTGCAAAAGTGAAATCATCTCTTGGCGTGGGCGGTGACATGCTTAACTCAACCTTGTGATCGCGCAATTGAATTGCCAATTGCTTCAGCAAGCTTTACGGGCACTGCATTTCCAATCCACCTGCCAACTTCAGTGAATGAAGGTTTTTCATCTTCAGGAAGAAACTCATACTCTAGTGGAAACGATTGCAATATAGCTGCCTCTCGCAGTGATATAGCCCGATCCTGTTCGGGATGACCAAATCTTCCGTTCCCAAAGCCATAACATTGAGTTGTCATCGTCGGGGAAGGTTCACCCCAAACCATTCGGGCATAGACGCCTGAGTACGTTTTGCCGGAAGGCTTCCGATGACACTCTGCTCGCAACTCTTCCGGCCAATCGCGCCAGGTTCCACCAGGCCTTGAAGCCCTGATTCGCCGCAGATTTATCTCAGTTAGACCAGAAGCTGCGTGTAACGAATCAAGTTCATCAGCTTCACCAGCTTCAATTTTCCCGAGATTACCTATTGCATCATGAACCGAAAGTATTTCGGTGTGTGTCGGCTCCAACGGGCTGAGCGCTTTGCTTTTAGAAGCCAAAACTACCAGCCTCCGGCGTTTTTGTGGAACGCCATATTGCTCACACTTAGCAATTGACCAACTGATTTCATAGTCTGCGGCTGTCAGGCTGCTGCAAAAATCATCAAAGACTTCTCCGCCCTTGTATTTTAAGAGTGCGGGAACGTTTTCCATTGTGACAAAATCTGGTTGGACCTTTGCAGCAAGCTCTGCAAATTTCGACACAAGGTTCCACTTTGGGTCTTCGTCGTACCGTTGCTTGTACGTAGAAAATGGTTGGCACGGGGCACAGCCAGCAAGCACAGAAGGAACATCTCCAGAAAAGTGACGGCGTATCTCATCCGCAGTCAAAGTCGATATATCTCGAGCAAAAAAACTGGATTTATTGTTTTTCTCGAACGCATGTTTACACCTCGCGTCCATGTCATATCCAGCCAATATTTTGAAGCCCGCTCGCTTCAGGCCATGACTGAGTGCCCCGATACCACAGAAGAGATCCACCACTTCGCCTTTGATCTCTTTGGATCCTTGCATACGCGCCCCCTACGGATTTTTAACGTTAGGCACAAACTATAAACCAATATGGTCATTAGTAGGTATATCTTTAGCCCGATTTGACATTTGGATCAACGTGCGACCAATTCCAGAACGATGTCATTTCCTCGCTCAATGGTCTCTGAAGTCATGGCGAACAGACCTTAGTCCTTGTGACCAGTCTTGTATCCTAAATCACAACCGGTATTTCTTTGTTTTTGGATTCAGAGCTTAACCACAGGGCAGTTGATTCAATTACCTGATCGATAGGAATTTTCATTTTTCCTTTTATCGCACACTCCCAAATTACAAGTGATCTCCAGCCTTGCGCCACAAAATAATCTGAGTTTTTTGAATCACGAATGCAGTTCTTCTCAATCTTAGCTCGCCAAAACTCTGCGTTATTCTCGGGCCACTTAAACATATGACATTCATGTTTATGCCAAAAACAGCCATTGATCAGAATGACGGCCTTGTACTTAGGAAAAACCAGGTCCGGAGAGCCGGGCAGAGCGGAATAATGCAGACGATATCGAAAACCCAGCCGATGAAGCTCTTTTCGAATAATCAGCTCAGGTTTAGTGTTCTTTCCCTTGATTGCAGCCATGTTCCGGCTTCGCTGAATTGGGGTATGAACGTCAACCATGGCACTTCAGGCCACTCTTCTCTTTTCATCAGCAGACTTAATTTCTTCCACGAACGGTAAGATCATCTTTGCGATGGATTCAAATACGGGGACGACTACTGAATTTCCGAATTGCTTGTAAGCTTGGGTATCAGATACCGGGACTTCAAATGGCCGCTCGCCAGCCTTATAAAACCCCATCAGGCGGGCGCATTCCTGTGGTGTAAGTCTTCTCGGGCGACCGCCTCTTCTGGGGTCATTAATCATATCTTCCTGGTCCACCAGAATTTCAGAACCATCTTTGTAATACCTGGCTGAAAGAGTTCGGGCATCCAAGTCGCTACCTCGCTTTACGATGCCATATCCAAAACCGTTACCCTTAGCCTTATGCTTGGCGGCGTAATCGACAAGATACTGCCACAGTTTAGGGCTCAACGTATATTTCGGGTCAATATCACAATTGGGCTCCAGAATATCCTTAAGCATTGGTCTGTTTGTTGGGAAATGATCAGCAATAGCCATCAAATCAAAGCGATCAGGGATATTATGTGCTTTCGCAAGATCTTTGCGAAAGCCAACGAGAATTACTCTTTCGCGGTGCTGGGGTAGAAACTTTTTTCCGTCAACTATCTTTGGGTCTGGCTTGTCATCGTCCAGGTTTGAAATCCAGTACCCGGCTTTGACCAACTCTTTCTTTATGACTTTGAAAGTGTTTCCCTTGTCATGACTTTTGAGGTTCTTCACATTTTCCAAGACAATGACTGCTGGCTGGTGAGCCTTTAGAATCCGGATAATATCAAAAAACAATTGGCCTTGGTCTTCACACTCAAAACCATGCACTCGTCCAAGCGCATTCTTCTTCGAAACGCCTGCAATTGAAAAAGGCTGGCAAGGAAAACCCGCCAATAAAACGTCGTGTTGAGGAATAGACGTACGGATATGGTGCGCAACTTGGTTGGGTAGGACGCCTTCGGGTTGAGTGACCTCTTTAATATCAGAATTGAATATATGATCCGGGCAACTGGGGAAATTCGCTTTATAGGTTTTTTGTGAATACTCATTCCATTCGGATGTGAAAACACACTTTCCGCCAGCAGATTGGAATCCTTTTCTAATCCCACCAATTCCTGCGAAAAGATCAATAAATCGAAATTTATCCTCATTCGGTTTGTAGATCGGTATTAGTCCCAGCAGCTTGAGGTAATCAGAATGTCGAATTTGCTCAGCCAACTCGAAATCACTACTGCCCTTCTTAAGTAGTTTTAACCTATCCATCCCAATATCGATTCTCTCTGATACTTGACGAACGTTCCAGATCGAAAAAACTTCTTGTAGGACATCTGTCACTGGTCTTAATTGTGTCATTTTTTTACCATTTTACGCTGGGTCATTTGTGTGGTGAAAGTTCTCACAAATGACCCAGATTTGCAATCACCTTTTGACAATGATCGTGCCTGAGCCTCTCAAATGATGAGAAACTTGTGTTAAGTAGTTATGCTGCAGGTGGCTATAAGAATTCCTGTAACCACAGTAAGGAGTCTATCTTGCCTTTTGACTTGCAAACTTTACGAGACGTGATGCGTCATCAAGGAGTTACGCGCTTAATTATAAAGCGGCTTGCTCCAAATGATAATAGCAAGAACCAGCCGTATTTTGGCCCTGAC
>JBDNGT010000435.1:0-31672 GCA_041689145.1 Geopsychrobacter sp.
CCTGCAGACGGCGAATCTTCTGCTTCAGGCTCTTCTCCCCCGCCATCCCGGCCCATTGAAAAGGGGTAAAGGGCTTCGGGATAAAGGGGTTGACGCTCAGGGTCAGGGTGCCGAGTCGCCCGCGCTCGCGGCCCGCCTCACGCCAGATCAGCCGCGCCTTCTCGGCTAACTGCAAGATGGCGTCGACATCCTCCTCGGTTTCTCCCGGCAGACCGATCAGAAAATAGAGTTTAATATTCATCAGTCCGGCGGCAGCCAGCAAGCCGACCGCGTGCAGAATCTGAGTTTCATCCAGATTTTTATTAATCAGATCGCGCATCCGCTGGCTGCCGGCCTCTGGCGCGATAGCCACCGTCTTTAAGCCCGCCGCTTGTAACTGCTCGGCTTCAGCGGCGCTCAAGGCATCAAGGCGCAGACTCGACACCGAGATCTCGCCACCACGTGCCGCGATCTCCCGTTGTAATGACAAAATCTCACCGTGGTCGGCGACGGCCGCGCCCACAAGTCCGATCCTTTTTCTGTCGCAGAGCCCGGTTTCAACCTGCTCGATCAAGTTTCCCAAGCTGCGCTCGCGCGGAGGCAAATAGATGTAGCCGGCGGCGCAAAAACGACAGCCGCGCGAGCAGCCGCGCATGACCTCGGTCAGCGCCATATTCCCGAACTCGGCCTCTTCGTTCAAAATATATGAACGACTGGCAACAGCATCCAGGTCAGCCAAAAAACAGCGCAAGACGGGAGGTGCCGAGATCTGCGCGACGGTCCCCTCGGTCTGGTAAGCAATCGAAACCTGGCCAGGAAGATAGATGCCGGGGAGTCCACTCAAGTGTTGCAACCCGCGATCTTCGGCCGACTTCAGCTCTTTTAGCGCGGCGATCAAACCGGGCAAAATCGGCTCCGCTTCGCCGACGGCCACGATATCGGCAATCTCGGCCAGCGGTTCTGGATTCAAAAAGGCACAGACCCCACCGAACAGCACAAAAGGTTCAGAACCTCTGCGCTTAGCGGCAAACAGCGGCACCTGACCGAGTTCAAATATTTTGGGGAGATTGAGATAGTCGTTTTCGAACGAGATCGACAGAGCGATCAGGTCAAACTCGTAGAGGGGCGTGCCGCTTTCGAGGGAGACCAGCGGGAAACCGCTTTTTTCATGTTCGATGATGTCTTCTTTGTCGGGTAGAAAAAAGCGTTCGCAACAACATCCTGGATGAGCATTGAACAGATGATAGACCGACTGGTAACCGAGATTGGCCATCGCCTGCCGATAGCCGTTGGGATAGACCAGCGCGACATGCAGGTCACCACGACCCGGAGTATTTGCACCGGACTCTGCGGCATAACGACGCCGGGCTTTATCGAGCAGTTTTCGTGACACAAAGATCCCCTATAAAGTTTGTTCCGCATCATAGATTCAGAGGGCCGCAAGGAGCAACCTTTGAAGCTGGCGATCCCATAAAAAAAGGGGACCACAAAAGTGGTCCCCGGTGACGAGGGAGTCGTCAGAGGTCGGTATTCAAGGGTACAGAACCGCTGTACATCGGCCGGGCGGAGTTCCGGCACAGCATCACAATGAAACCCAAAATACCTGGCGACTGACAAATCGGCCATGAATCGCAAACCTTTCGTTTGCAGCTCAGCACATTTGGCAGACCCAGGACGCAGCTTACCTTTTAAGGCGTGACTAGCAGCCCGCAGGTGTGTCTGCTCGCCGGCCCAAATTGAACCGGCGCTTTAAATCGAGATTGGCGGCTAGCAGCCGGAGAACTCAGTCGACCCGCTTGCGCAGAAAGGTCGGGATGTCGAACTGCTCGTCATCACCGAACAGGTCCCGATTCGAGGTCGCCATCCGCGGCTGAGTCTTCTGCTGATTGCGCACTATGGTCGGGACGTCGAGGTCGACCTTGTGGCTGCGCAGCATCGCCTGGGCATTGCGCGTGATCTCGTCGGTTATCGGGCGTTTGGCTTTGAAATCCTCACCAAAGCCGGTGGCAATCGCCGTAATCTTGATCTTGTCCCCGAGTTCTTCGTCGATGACCAGACCGAAAATGATATTGGCATCCTCATGCACTTTTTCATGAATAATGGTCGAAGCCTCTTCAAACTCCTCCATCGTCATATTCGAGGAACCAGAGATATTGACCAGCACACCCATGGCGCCGGAGATATCGATCTCTTCGAGCAACGGACTGCTAATCGCGGCGTTGGCGGCTTCGAAGGCACGGCGCTCGCCCTCGGCGATCCCAATGCCCATCATCGCCATTCCGCGATTACTCATGACCGTGCGCACGTCAGCAAAGTCGACGTTAATCAGACCTTCGGTCAGGATGAGATCAGAAATGCCCTGGACGGCTTGGCGGAGAACATCGTCAGCCGGGTTAAAGGCATCCAGAATACTCATGTTCTTACCGGCCAGCCCGAGCAGGCGATCGTTGGGAATCACCACCAAAGAATCGACGACCTCGGCCAAGGCATTGACCCCGTCTTCGGCACGCAACATGCGTTGCTTCCCCTCGCGCGAAAAAGGTTTGGTCACAACTCCGACCGTCAGTGCACCTGAGGCCTTGGCGGCTCGCGCAATAACAGGAGCGGCACCTGTCCCGGTGCCGCCACCCAACCCAACAGCGACAAAGACCATATCCGCCCCGGCAAACAACTCCTCGAAGCGACCAGCATCCTCTTCTGCGGCCTGACGGCCAATATCGGGATTCGCGCCGGCGCCGAGCCCCTTGGTCAACTGTCCACCCAGTTGAATTTTCATCGGTGCCGAGCTGCGCCGCAAAGCCTGTGCATCGGTGTTGGCGGTGATAAACTCAACCCCTTCAACCCCGCTGCGGATCATGGTGTTGACTGCGTTGCCACCGCCGCCGCCGACTCCGATAACCTTAATTTTTGCGCCTTGATTCAGAGATTCTTCAAATTGGAACATGATGCCCTCATTGTTTTCCATAACGGACTCCCTCTTTTGATGGCCGGTGTGTCACTCCGCGATAGCACCGACAGCTTTTGTTCTAACAATGACTGTTTCAACAAACTCTAAAAAAACTCGTTGAACCATTCCTTCATGCGTAAAATTACTTTTTCAAAAACATTATCTTGTCCGATTTTAAACTGCTGACGATGCTGATTCTTGCTGCCATACAGCACCAGTCCGACACCGGTGGCATAGATCGGCGAGTTAACCACATCAATCAAACCACCAATCCCCTGGGGTAGGCCGCGACGAACCGGCAGGTTGAAGATCTGTTCCGCCAGTTCAGGCATTCCAGGCAAGATTGAAGAGCCGCCGGTGATGACGACACCGGATGCGATCAGATCCGAATAACCACTCTTAATGATTTCGCGATTGACCAGGGTGAAGATTTCTTCAACCCGCGGCTCGAGAATTTCTGCCAGTAACTGGCGCGACAACACACGAGCCTCTCGGCCGCCAACCGATGGCACCTCAATGGTTTCATCCTTACCAACCATCGAAGTCAGGCAGCAGCCATAGGCTTGTTTGATCTTTTCCGCTTCGGCCATCGGCGTGCGTAGACCAACCGCAATATCGTTGGTCAAATGATCGCCACCGATCGAGAGCACCGAGGTATGCTTGATTGCCCCTTCAGAGAATATGGCGATATCAGAGGTGCCGCCACCCAGGTCAACCAGCGCAACACCCAGCTCCTTCTCATCCGCCGACAGCACCGCTTCGCTTGACGCCAGCTGCTCCAGCACTATATCGGCGACATCACAGCCGGCCCGATTGCAGCTTTTGACGATATTCTGCGCACTGGCGACAGCGCCGGTCACGATATGCACCTTGGCTTCCAAGCGGACACCGCTCATGCCGAGGGGCTCTCGGATACCATCCTGATCATCAATGATGAATTCTTGCGGCAAAATATGCAGCACCTCACGATCCATCGGAATCGCAATCGCCTTGGCCGCATCGATGACCCGCGTGAGGTCCTCTTGTGAAACCTCACGGTTTTTGATCGCGATCACCCCTTGCGAGTTCAGCCCCTTGATGTGACCGCCGGCGATACCTGCGTAGATGGTCTTGATCTCGCATCCAGCCATTAATTCGGCCTCGCGTACCGCTTTTTGAATTGCGGCAACGGTGCTTTCGATATTAATCACCACCCCTTTGCGTAAACCTTTGGAAAGGCTGGTGCCGATCCCAACGATTTCGAGTCCTTCTTGGGTCATGTTGCCGACAATACAGCAAATTTTAGTGGTACCGATATCCAGCCCAACAATCAAATTTTCACGCTTGCTACTCATAGAACCCCCTTAGGCTCTCAGCTGGCGGCAGAGGTAAGCTGCCGCTCAATTCTGACAATAATTCGTTTATCAACATTCAAATCGATATATTCAAGCATTTCGAGACGCGGCTTAAGTCGTGTATAAATTCGTTCGAGGCGATTCAGCTTTTCCGAAAGGTCGCCCTCTCCCAATTTAATTTTAACGCCACCGACCTGGGTAAAAATTGTCAGCCCGCCGTTTTTTTCCTGATGAATTTCAGATACTTGCGTCAGATTAAAACTTGAGCGCTGTTTCAAGTCAGCGATCAAATCGACGACCAGTTGCAAGTGCTCACGTCCCTGCTGCGCGTTATCGAGAAGTCCGCTCCGCACAAAACCGGTCACCATCGGAAAGTCGAGGCTATCCTCACGGCCGAGCACCTTAAAGACTTCACCGCGTTGATCCAAATAGTAGAGGTACCCAAGATTGATAATCGCTGCAGGGACACGCTCTTCAACCGTAATATTGACCTGGCGCGGGAAGATCCGTTCAGCCTGTGCACTGCGCACCCAGGGATTTTCCTCAATCTTGCCCCCAATCAGTTCAAGATCGAGAGCAAAGGTACTGATCCCGATCTGAATATCGGAGAGCGCTAAGATCTTTGCCTGACTCAACTGACTCCCACCAAGAATTCTGACTTGATCGATCCGAAACAGATCTGAAGCCACCAGTAATTGCAATAACAAACCAAGCCCGACAACGACCAATGTCCCGGTAAAGCCGAGCACCGCAACACGCAGGGAGCGGTGCAAAAGCTTTCGCAGGTTTAGCGGCTGCTTCTGCTTCGTTTTACGTTTGGCCTTGACCCGATGACTCCCGGTGCGAAAGCTGCCGCTGCTGTTGGCCTTGAAGTCGTGCATAAGCCCTACTTATCAATATCTGCATCGAGCAGAATCGTCTCAACCAACTGTTCAAAATTAATCCCAGCGGCCTTCGCGGCCTTCGGCAACAAGCTGGTCTCAGTCATGCCTGGGATGGTGTTCACCTCCAGGCAGTAAAATTCTTTTTCACGCAGCATGAAATCGACGCGCGCCGCCCCGCGGCAACCGAGGACCTCACAGGCAGCGACTGCGGCCTGTTGCATCTGGAGATAGACTTCAGCATCAATCGGTGCAGGCAACAGATATTCGGTTTGACCGAGGGTGTATTTTGAATGAAAATCATAAAATCCACTCTTCGGGACAATCTGAATAACCGGTAAGGCCTCACCATTCAGGACAGAAACCGTCAACTCCAGCCCATCGATAAACTCTTCGACCAAGACGGTTCCATCGAGCGCCGCCGCGGTATCGATACCATGACGCAAGGCTTCAAGACTCTGCACAATGCTGATGCCGATCGTAGACCCTTCGCGCGACGGCTTAACCACCAGCGGGAAATGACGACAATTTTTCAGCAGCTTGTCGGCCTGGTCCTTATTTTTCACCACTTCAAAACCGGGTGTCGGCAGCTCATGATAGAGCAGCATCCGTTTGGTCGCGACCTTGTCGATTGAGAGACTCGAAGAGAGCACGCCGCTGCCGGTATAGGGGATTTGCAACATCTCAAGCAAGCCCTGCACCCGACCATCTTCACCAAAGCGTCCGTGCAGAGCGACAAATGCCACCTTGATTGCGGCATTTTTAATCTGCCCGGGCAAGTCCAGCCCCACGTCTATGCCGACCACCTGATAGCCAAGGGTCTTAAGAGCCTGAAATACTGCGCCGCCGGTCTTAAGCGAGATCTCGCGTTCGGCGGATATGCCCCCGTAGAGAACGCCGATCTGCATGTTTTTCATGTGGTTTTTTCAATCATTGTTCCCTGACCTCCCAGCCGATCAACCGGACCTCTAACTCGAGTCGTCTTCCGGTCGTCTGAAAAACCGACTGCCTGACTTCGTCGATCAACGCCAACACCTCTGCGGCGCTGGCACCACCTAGATTGACGATATGATTACAGTGCTCGGGCGACACCTGGGCGTTGCCGATACGCAGCCCGCGGAGCCCTGCTTGGTCAATCAATTGCCAGACTTTTTCACCGACCGGGTTTTTAAATACTGAACCGGCATGGGGCCCCGAAACACTCTGGACCTCTTTACGCCTGGCCAGCACCCTTAAGCGGCGCTTCTTGAGTACAATGGAGTCGCTTTCTGTCAGTTGCAACCGAGCCCCGCTGATCACGCCTTTGCCTGCCAGACCAGATTGACGATAGGCAAAATCGATCTGCTCAGGGCGTAACACCCATTCGTCTTGACCATCCGTCAAATAGACACGACGGACCAACTGACCCATTTCAGTTTCGAGTGCGCCTGCATTCATCAGCAGTGCGCCGCCAACCGACCCGGGGATACCACTGAGCTCCTCAAGGCCACCTAGCCCCTTGCGGCAGCAAACATTGATCAACGTCCCAAGCTGGACCCCCGCCTCAACCTCGACTTTCGCTCCGGGCAGAAATTCCAGTTTGGTCAACTGCCCTAGCTGAATCACGACCCCGGCGAAGCCTCGATCAGACACGAGCAAATTACTCCCGTTACCGATCACGGCCCAAGGCAGCTGACTCAGCCGGATGCTGCGGAGCGCCAGTTGCAGGTCAGCGCGGTTCTGAGGCACCAAAAATAATTCTGCCGGTCCACCCAGCTTCCAACTGGTATGCGCAGACATCGGCACCTGAGTCAGGATCGCTCCCAGAAAACCTTTATGCAGATCTTCGAGCAACTCCTTCAACTCATCCTCTCTTGGATAACTTTTCGGACATAAGATCACAAACTTGATTGACGTTGCCCGCGCCCAGCGTGATCAGCATGTCGCCTGGCTCAACCTGCGCTGCCAACAAATTCGCTGCCTCTTCTAAGGTGGCACAGTAGCTGACGTCACGATGGCCATGGTTACGGATTCCTACGGCCAGGGCTTCTGCGTCGACACCTTCTACGGGGGTCTCCCCTGCGGCATAGACATCGGTCACCACCAGCTTGTCGGCCTGATAGAAGGCCGTCAGGAAATCATCAAACAGTGCCTTAGTGCGGCTATAACGATGGGGTTGAAACACCGCAACGACCCTTTTTTTCCAGCCCGCCTTGGCTGCCGCCAGGGTCGCGCGAATCTCTGCAGGGTGATGGCCGTAATCATCAACCAGCATCACACCCGCAACCTCATCGCGAACCTGGAAGCGGCGTTGCACACCGCCAAAGTTACGGAAACCGCCGACAATGGTACTGAAAGGCACAGCGAGTTCCATGGCGACGGCCAGAACGGCCAGAGCGTTTAAGACATTGTGACGCCCGGGCATACGGAATGAAATTCGACCCAGTTCTTTCCCCCGGGAATGAGCCTGAAAGCTCGTGCGGCCCTGGCGCATACGGATTTCAGTGGCATAAAAATCGGCCTGACTGCTCAGGCCATAGGTCAGATAGCGTTTTTTGACCAGCGGCAGAATTTCCTGGATCTGCGGATCATCAAGGCAGAGGATAGCCCGCCCGTAGAATGGGACCTTGTTGATAAAATCGACAAAGATGGTGCGAATTTCTTCGATCCCGCTGTAAAAATCGAGATGGTCCTTATCGATATTCGTCACCACAGCAATCGTTGGTGCGAGATGCATGAAGCTGCCATCCGACTCATCCGCCTCGGCGACCAGGAACTTGCCGCGCCCCAGCTTGGCATTGCTGCCAAAAGCATCAAGTTTGCCACCAATCACTGAGGTTGGATCGATCCCGGCATGGGTCAACACGATAGCCATCATGCTGGTGGTGGTGGTTTTGCCATGGGTCCCCGCAATGGCAATCCCATATTTCATGCGCATCAATTCAGCCAGCATTTCAGCGCGCGGAATAACCGCAATATGCTCACGGCGTGCGGCAACGACTTCGGGGTTATCGGCCTTGACCGCGGTCGAGGTGACCACAACATCGGCTCCGACAATATTTTCTTCGGCATGACCAATCATGATCTCGCCACCGAGTTCACGTAAACGCAGAGTGGTCTCGGTTTCGCGCAGGTCGGAACCTGAGACCCGATACTCCTGATTCAACAAGAGCTCTGCAATCCCGCTCATGCCGATCCCGCCGATGCCGATAAAATGAATTTTGCGAATCCGTCCATACACTCGTTAGCCCTCACTCAAAACTTGTAAACAGACAGCGACAACCCGCTGCGCCGCGTCCTTCTGGCCTAGGGATCTTGCTGAGTTCGCCATTTGGAGTAAACGCTCCTTGTCATGCCAGAGTTCACTTATAGCCGCGGCCAGACGTTCAGGGGTCAAATCTGCCTGGACCAGCACTTTAGCCGCGCCGGCAGCTTCCATGGCCGCGGCGTTGGCGGTCTGATGGTCCGCCGCGGCATAAGGGAAAGGGATAATCAACGCCGGGCGCCCGCAGGCACAGAGTTCTGCGATGGTCGTTGCACCGGCGCGACAGACGACCAGTTGTGCGCTCATATATGCCCCGGCCATATCATCAATAAAGGGAACCACCTCAACATCAGTTTCGCCTGCGGTGCGATAGGCGGCGATAGCCTCTGGTGCGTCAGTCTCGCCGGTTTGATGTAGGACAGCAACAGTCACCCCGCTTCTGCGCAGCAACGGCATACTCTTGATCATTAATTCGTTGATGGCGTGGGCACCGCGGCTGCCACCAAAAACGAGGAGCTTACCAGCGCTTGGGATGGCTGTGTCCATTTCAGCAACCCCTTGGCGGAGCGGGTTCCCGGTCATAACCAACTTTCTCTGTGGCAAGCGCGCCCCACTCCCGGGGATCGAAAGGCAGACGCGCTGAGCAAAATAAGCGAGCACACGGTTGCTCAAGCCGGGCTTGGCATTCTGTTCATGGAGAATGAACGGTACACCCTTTAAGTGTGCTGCAATCAATACCGGGAATGAGGCATAACCACCGACCCCGACGACAATATCAGGCTTGAACTGCTGCACAATCTTCAGAGACTGGCGCAGGCTCCGCAGCAGCTTTGGCATGAGCTGCCATGCACCTCTCAGACCACGACCGACCAGGCCGACCATGTCGATCAACTCTAGAGTCAGTCCGAGCTTCGGTAAGAGCTTAGCTTCGAGCCCCTTAGCGGTCCCCACGAAACGAACCTCGGCGTTATGGTCTTGACGGAGTAGCTGCTCGGCGATGGCGACCGCCGGGAAAAGATGTCCTCCGGTTCCACCACCGGCCAGTAACATCCTCATCGCGGCACCTCCACCCGGCTCGAGATATTGAGCAAGATGCCGATGGCTACCAGGCTGGCAACCAGGCTGGTACCACCATAACTGATAAACGGCAACGCCAAACCTTTAGTCGGCAACAGCCCCATACAGACGCCCATATTGACGAAGGATTCGAGGCCAAGCAGCAGGGTCAGGCCAAAGGCCAAATAACGCGCAAATGGCTCATCGGCATACCGGGCGACCCGCAGTCCGCGCAAAATCAGGAGCAGGAACAGACCGCTTATTGCCAGCACGCCGACGAGCCCGAGTTCTTCACCGATCACCGAGAAAATAAAATCGGTATGGGCTTCGGGTAGATAGAAGAGTTTCTGCTCACTCACCCCTAGCCCGCGGCCAAGCACGCCACCGCTCCCGAAAGCGATCAAACTCTGGATGATCTGAAACCCTGTATCATAGGGATCTTCCCAGGGGTTTAAAAATGCTAAAACCCGCCGCCGGCGGTAATCAACATTCATGATCAAGAAATAGATCGCGGGCAGCGCCGCAAGAATAACCGGCAAAACATAGCGCCAGCGCACTCCGGCCAACAGCAGCATGACGAGCGCAACCCCAGCAATAATCATGGAACTGCCCAGATCCGGCTGGAGCATAAGCAGCCCGAGGATCAGCCCGAGTACCAGGATGTAGGGAAGAAAGCCGAGGGTGAAGGAGCGGATTTTTTCTTTCTTTCGCGACATCGAACTGGCCAGATAGAGCACCAACCCAAGTTTAACAAATTCTACCGGTTGCACGGTCACTCCGGGCAGCCGCAGCCAACGTGCTGCACCACCGGCCTTGACCCCCATCCCCGGAACAAAGAGCAGACCGAGCAGACAGATGCCAATCAGCAGCAATGGAATAGCCATTTTGCGCCAGAACTCATAATCGATATACATGGTCACGACCATCAACAGACCACCGACCAGGGCAAACAGCGCCTGTTTTTTGAGGAAGAAGAAAGCATCCCCATATTTTTCTCCGGCCATGATGCAAGAGGAAGAGAAAACCATCACCACGCCGAGACAGGTCAAGGTCACGGCCAGGAGCAGGAGGGTGCTGTCAAAATTACGCTGCAATTTCATCTCATCCCCTCCAACTTCTTGACCTGGGCGACGAAATCATCACCCCGTGCCGCATAATTGGGATACATGTCAAAACTTGAGCAGGCCGGTGACAAGAGGACCGTGCCTCCAATCGCCGTTTCCTGGGCCGCCAGGGTCACAGCCTCAGCCATATCGGCAACCTGACGCGTCGGGCAGCAGTCACCCAGGACAGAATTCATCCGCTCAGCCGCTTCGCCCAGCAACAGGAGAGTGCCTACCTTTTGGCGTAATAGGTCGCGCAGCGGGGCATAGTCTCCCCCTTTGTCCTTGCCTCCGGCAATCAAGGTGACCGGTGCCTGCAACCCGGCCAGGCTCTTGACCACGCTACCGACGTTGGTCCCTTTAGAATCGTTAAACCAGCTGATATTGTTCCATGCCGAAACCAGTTGCATCCGATGCGACAACCCCATGAACCGGCAGACCTTCTGCCAGGCGAGGGCTGCGGGCATCCCCATGATCAAGGGGGCAATCAGGGCAGCCATCGCATTTTCGATGTTGTGCTCACCCTTAATCTTCAACTCGTCCAGATTGAAGCGGGTCTCGTCACCCTGCCAACGCCAGATGAGTTGGTTGTCGCGCCGTCCCATCCCCTCATCAAGCAGACGTAATGACGAAAACCAGACCTTCTGTACCGCCAGCGGGACTGCAAGCTCACGCACCCGACCATCATTGTCATTGAGGATGGCGTATTGCCCGGCTCCCATGTTGCCGAAGATCGCCTCCTTGGCCGCCAGATAGCAGGCGAAGTTTGGATAGCGATCTAAATGGTCCTCGCTCAAATTGAGCATCAGAGCAAAGTCAGGGGAAAAGGTTTCAACCGTCTCCAGCTGAAATGATGAGAGTTCGACCACCAGACTGTCATAATTGCCGCGACTGGCATTCACCAGCGGGGTGCCGAGGTTACCGCCAACAAAGCAATTACGGCCCCAGCCGCTCAGCATTTCGCCGATCAGACTGGTCGTGGTCGATTTTCCATTGGTCCCAGTGACGGCAATCAACGGAGCCTTCAGCTCCCGAGCTGCGATCTCAATTTCGCCGAGCAGCGGAATCCCGGCCTTACGCGCCTCAAGTAACGGCTCAATATTCAGGGGCACCCCCGGGCTGATGGCAATCAGATCGGCCTGCCTAAAGAGTTCAAGGTTGTGACCCCCAAGGTCCAGATGCAAATTACAGTCAGCCAGGCCCGCCAGACCATCAAGTTGTGACTCTTCCCGCCGATCAGACAGGGTCACATTCGCCCCTTTTTCACAGAAAAAACGCACCAACGCCTGACCCGACAGGCCGGCACCGACAACCACAATATTTTTCTGCAAATAATCCATAATCACCGAAGCTTCAGAGTCGACAGCCCGATCAGGGCCAAAATGATGCTGATAATCCAGAAGCGGACGATAATCTTCGGCTCGGCCCACCCCTTTAGTTCAAAATGATGGTGGACTGGCGCCATGCGAAAAACCCGCCGCCCCCAGAAACGGAATGAAATCACCTGGACGATGACCGACAACGCCTCGGCCACGAAGAGCCCGCCGATAATGACCAGCAAAAATTCCTGTTTCGCGATGACGGCGGTAATGCCGAGCGCCCCGCCGAGTGACAGGCTGCCGACATCCCCCATAAAGACCTGGGCCGGGTAGGTGTTGAACCACAAGAAGCCGAGCCCGGCACCGACCATCGAACCACACAGAATCGCCAACTCACCGGCGCCCTGAACACTGGTTATTTGCAGGTATTCCGCATATCTTGCGTTCCCCGCCAGATAGGCGAGCAGCAGAAAGGTCGCGGCGGCGATAATCACCGGACCAATCGCCAAGCCATCAAGTCCATCGGTCAGATTGACGGCATTACTCGCTCCGACCATCACCAGCATGGCAAAGGGGATATAGCCCCAACCGAGGTCGGGTTTCAGCGTCTTTAAAAACGGCAGGGAGAGTGTCGTGTCAAAGCCCGGGTGCAGATATAGCAGCAGAGCCGCGGCAAAAGCGATCAGCAACTGCCAGAGAATCTTGGTCCGCGCAGAGACGCCGGCACTGTTCTTCTTCGCGACCTTCAACCAGTCATCACAGAACCCAACCGCGCCGTAGCCTACGGTGACTAACAAAGCCACCCAGATATAGAGATTACTTAAATCTGCCCACATCAGAGTGGGGAGTAGAATGGCCAGAATAATCAAGGCACCGCCCATGGTCGGCGTCCCCTCTTTGACAAAATGCGACTCGGGACCGACCTTGCGGATCGTTTGGCCGATCTGTAAGCGTTTCAAGGTCTCGATCAACCAGGGACCGAGAATAAATGAAATCAGCAACGCCGTAATTGTGGCGTAGATCGTCCGAAAGGTGATGTATTTGAACACATACAGGACCGAGTATTCAGTGTGCAGCGGGTAGAGGAGATGGTAAAGCATCGGTCAGCCCCCCTGCCGGGCCTGCAATGGCCCCTCTTCGGCCCGGCGTAAGGCCGTGGCGAGACGATCAAGCTGCATTACACGTGACCCTTTAACCAGGATTCGATCCCCCGGACGCTGCAAGCCGGTAACGGCTGCAATCGCAGCCGCACAGTCTTCAAGCTCAAGGATGACAGCACAGTCTAATCCAGCAGCGCGGGCACCCTTGGCGATCTCATGCGACAGCGAGCCAACCGTTACCAGCAGATCAGTCGATCTCGCCGCCCTCTGACCAATCTCAAAATGGAACTGATCTTCTTCAGCACCCAGCTCGAGCATGTCACCCAGTACCGCGATCCTCCGTCCTTTACCACCTTTACTCCCAAGCGTCTCCAGTGCGGCAAAGACGGACAAGGGATTCGCATTGTAGCTATCATCCAACAACTCCCCGCCACAAGGAAGTGGGAAAATGTTCATCCGTCCCGGAACCGGCGCAAACTCAGCCAGTCCACGCACAACTTCCTGCCCATCGATACCCAGAACCCAAGCCGCCGCTGCGACAGACAGGGCGTTATAAACGTTATGCTGCCCTGGGGTCTGGAGTTTGACCAGATAGGCTCCGTCGGGTAACACCAGCCGAAAGCTGATATTACATTGTCCATTATGAACCTCTTGAATCTCTTCCGCGCGCACATCAGCCTGCGTATCAAGCCCGTAGGTTACGCGTCTTACGCCGTTAGCAATCGGCAGTCGCGCAACCCGCTCATCATCCTGATTGATGATAGCCGTCCCACCCTTCAGCCCGGCAAACAGCTCCCCTTTGGCCCGAGAGACACCATCAAGACTTTTCAATGTTTCGAGATGAGCCGGTCCGATATTGGTAATGATCCCCATATCAGGAGCGGCAATCTCGGTTAATCTTTCAATTTCACCCAGGGCACTTGTGCCCATTTCCAGGACTGCCCAGCGATGCTCATCCCTTAACCCGAACAGCGTCAGGGGCAGGCCGATCAGGTTGTTGAAATTCCCGGAGGTTTTCAACCCGGCCCCAGTGCGCGACAAGACCTTAGCCAGCATCTCTTTGGTTGTGGTTTTACCGGCTGAGCCAGTCACCGCAATCAGTGGGCCTTTTAGCCCTAATCGCACCGCTCCTGCAATGTCGCCCAGAGCATGCAAGCTGTCTTTCACGACCAACACCGGGACAGCCAGGCCGGCAATCACCTCTTCACTTAAACAGGCAGCGGCACCGTTACGTACCGCCTGGATCAGATAATCGTGTCCATCAAAGCGTTCGCCACGCAAAGGGACAAAGAGTTCCCCAAGGCTTATATTCCGACTGTCGGTCGAGATCCCCGAAACCTGCACCCCTTTCCCGCTCTCTGGGAAGGTCGCGTCGATTATGCGGGCAAGCATTTCAAGATCGAATTTCATCACTCCCCCTTGGCTGCGTTTTACGACTCAATGCTCGGCGGAGCTCTTCACGGTCATCAAAATGGATCTTCGTGGTACCCAAGATCTGATAATCCTCATGCCCTTTGCCTGCAACCAGCAACAGGTCACCTTCCGTGGATAGCGCCGCCGCGAGCTCTATCGCCTCACGCCGATCGGGGACAATCACAAAACCCGTAGCGCCTTCAGCCGCCTGCGCCAAAGTCAACTCCAACCCACCTGTCTTAAGTGCCCCCTGGCGCATCTGTTCCAAAATCACTAGCGGGTCTTCGGTTCTGGGGTTATCCGAGGTAAGGACCGAAAGATCAGAGGCTTCGACAGCGGCAGCAGCCATCAGTGGGCGTTTCTTTGGATCACGATCCCCCCCGCAACCGATCAGGGTTATCCGACGGCGGGCAGGAACCTCTGCCAATGCGTTCAAGGCCTGGCTTAAGGCATCGCTGGTGTGAGCGTAATCGACTAAAGCCAACACACCCCGATCATTTTCAACCCGCTCAAGGCGTCCCGGAACCTGAGGTGCTGCTGCTATCCCGCGGCCTATGCTTTCGAGCCCGATCCCGGCCGCGTGGGCTGCGGCAACGGCCCCCAGAATATTGCTGACGTTAAAATCTCCGACCAGCGCCGAACTGAGCAGCAGAGTCTCTCCCTCAATGCCAAGCTGACCCTGCTGTCCGGCAGACGATGATGTCAGGCTCAGTACTTCGATCTCAGCCTTCTGGGTACGTGAAAAACCGAGTGCAGCTGGATGTCGTTCTTTTAACCGGACGCCGTATCTATCATCCAGATTGATGATCGCCGCACGCGCCGGAACCATATCAAACAACCTGGCCTTACTGGCATAATATGAATCCATATCTCCGTGATAATCCAAGTGCTCAGGGGTCAGATTCGTAAAGATGGCAACATCAAAGCTGATGCCATCGACACGGTATTGCTCCAGAGCGTGGGAAGAGACCTCAAGAATCAGAGCATCGGCACCAGCATCACGAAACTCGGTCACCATCTGCAATAATTCAAGTGATTCCGGAGTCGTGCGTGTCGAGGGGATCTTGTTTTCGGCGAAACGATAATCGACCGTGCCGAAGATTGCGGGCTTATACCCGGCAGACTGCAAGATCGACTCGAGCAGGTAGGTTGTCGTGGTCTTGCCGTTGGTGCCAGTCACCCCAAAAACCAGCAGATCGGCCGACGGGTCACCAAAAAACCGTTGAGCAATCTTGGCCATGGCCAGCCGGACATTTTCGACCACTACGACTGGGATATCGAAATTTTCTTTAGGCTTACGACTCAACACAAGCGCAGAAGCACCGGCGGATAGCGCTGCGTGAATATAGTCCTGCCCATCGCAGTTTACTCCGGGCAAAGCGAAGAAAAGATCGCCCGGAGTAAGCTTGCGCGAATCACACGCCAGACCCCGCACCTCAGCAACCCCACCGCTCACCTGCAACCCGGAAATCCCTGCAATCAATTCATTCAGTTGGAAACTCTGCACCAAAGAAACCCCCATATCAGGCACCAAACCTTACCCAGATTTTTGTTCCGTAGCGGACAACATCCCCTGCGCGCGGCGACTGCGCGACAACCCGGCCACTCCCGGTCAGTTTGATATTGAGTCCGCTGCGACTCATCGCCTCCAACACTTGCCGATAGGTCATCCCATCAAAATCAGGCATTGTGCAGCTCTCGCCTGCGACAACATCCAGCGCTTCGACCGCCTTAGCCCTGTCCCGAGGACGAGATGCCCCTATCCGCTGCTCGGGAAGGGACTGTTTTGCCACCATTTCGGTGGGTGGGATGTCAAGATAACGCAAGGAATCTTCGGCAATACGACTAAACACCGGAGCAGCAATTAATCCTCCATATGCCTGATCTTGCGGTTCATCGATCGTCACCAGCAATAATATTTCTGGATTTTCCGCCGGAACCATGCCAATAAAAGACGCGACCATCTTGTCGATCGAATATCCGCCAGTCACCGGATCCACCTTCTGCGCCGTCCCTGTTTTGCCCGCGACCCGGTAACCGGTGATCGCACCCTTGGTGCCGGTGCCGCCGGTTTCTGTGACCCCAACCATCATACTCCGGACCAGCCTTGCCGTTTCCTCCGAGACAACCCGACGCACGGCATGGGGTTGATGCTGAAAAATCTGCTGCCCCTGGCCATCAACCAACCGTTCAACCAAGTAGGGCTCCATCAACATTCCACCATTGGCTATTGCGCCCATGGCTGTCACCATCTGCAGCGAGGTGACGCTCACCCCCTGCCCGAAGGAGAGAGCTGCCAGGTCAATTTCGAACCAGCGATCCGGGCTGCGCAGGGTGCCATTCTCTTCTCCCGGCAGGTCAACCCCGGTCTTTTCTCCAAAGCCGAAGTTGCGCAGATAGCTATAAAGACGCTCCCTCTCCAATATTTTGCCTAATTTAGCGAAACCGATATTTGAGCTATGTTTCAGCATCTCACTCAGGTTCAGGCGGCCATAGCCTTTATGGTCACGGATAACCTTGCCACCGACCTCGTACCGCCCGTTCTCACAATCGATTCGACGACTCGGATCAACTAACCCCTCTTCCAAAATACCGGCCAGCAGGAACGGTTTAAAGATCGAACCCGGCTCAAAGGCATCAGTCACCGCCCGATTACGCCAATCTCCCGGATGATAGCGATTAATCGCGTTGGGGTTATAGGACGGCTGGCTCGCCATTGCCAGAACTCGTCCGCTAGCGGGTTCCATCATCACGACAGTTCCGCCCACGGCACCGCTGGCCTTGACCTGCCGGGCTAACTCCTTCTCGGCGACATACTGCAACGTCCGGTCGATCGTCAAGTAAAGGCTGCCACCGGGCGCCCCACCGCGAATATCCTGCTCTACCGTCGCCAACCCACGCCCGCGGGCATCGTGCTCAGAGATCAGCAGCCCACCCTCCCCTTGCAAATCGGCATTATAAAGCAGCTCGATCCCTTCAAGCCCCTTGGGATCAAGACCGGTAAATCCGATCACTTGCGAGGCAACCTGGCCATGCGGATAGTAGCGCTTATGCTCACGCACAAAGTGCAGACCCGGCAACTTGAGATCCTCTATCTGCTGGAAAATTTCGGGAGAGAGTAGTCTCTCGACCCAGACAAAGCTTTTTTTCTCACTCAGCTTTTTACTTAATCGCTTTTGGGGGATATCCAGCACCCCGGACAGCTGCTGAGCAACCGTGCTTATATCCTGGATTTCGGCTGGATCGGCATATAGCGACTTCACTTCGAGGCTCAGGGCCAATGGATCTCCGCTGCGATCATAGATGGCGCCGCGCTGTGGTGTCAGCTTGATGACCCGCTGATGCTGCTGATTGCCACGTGCGCTCAGATCTTCAGCCATCACCAGCTGCAGATATCCGGCACGAGCCGCAATCACCAAAAAAACAGCGACAAAGATTGCGCCGATTAAGCGGATGCGTAGCTGTATGCTCCGTTCAGTCGGCACCATCTCAATCCACCCGAATAATCTGGTCGGGGGTCGGCAGGCGCAAACCCAACTCTTGGCGCGCCAAACGTTCGATCCGCTGATGACTCCCCAGGTGTGCGGCCTCAAGCTTTAAGCCTTTGATTTCTTCAGTTCCAGAACGGATCTGACCTTCGATGCGTGAGATATCGTACTCAAAGTTGATCGCCTGCAAACGCGACCAGACAAATACCAAGGAAAGGACCGACACCAGAACGATGGCAATAAAGACGGGGGTCAAGCGTGGGCGATATACTTCAAAACCGTTGATACTGATAACTGTAGGTTGTGCGGCTTCAGACATCGCCACCTCCTCTTAAATTTCGATATACCACCGTCAGTCCAGACGACTGACGGCCCGCAACACAGCGCTACGGGAACGGGGATTCACATCGATTTCATCGGCCTGCGGTCTCAGGGCTTTGCGGGTCAAAATTTGCACGGCAGGCTTATTTTCGCACCGGCAAATGGGCATTTTGGGTGGGCAGATACAACCCCTGGCCTGATCACGAAAAATATGTTTTACAATTCGGTCTTCTAACGAATGAAAACTAATTACGACCAGGCGCCCTCCGGTTTTAAGCAGCTTAATCCCACGATTGACGCCCTGCTCGATCTGCTCGAGTTCCTGATTGACCGCGATCCGCAGCGCTTGAAAAACCCGGGTAGCCGGATCGATCCGCGACGGCTTACGCCCACCCGGCACCGTGTTTCGGATCAGTTCAGCTAGTTCGCCCGTCCGCTGGAAAGGTTCGGACTCGCGGCGACTCAAAATGGCCCGAACAATCCGTCTCGAGAAGCGCTCTTCACCATACTGAAAAAAAATCCGGACCAGTTCCTGCTCGGGCAGTTCATTCACCAGGTCCGCCGCGGTTTGTCCGGTGCTGCTATCCATCCGCATATCGAGCGGTGCGTCGAAACGGAAAGAGAAACCACGTTCAGCCGTATCGAGTTGATGCGAGGAGACTCCAAGGTCGAGCAGCATGCCATCCAGCCCATCAATTTCGAGTTCGGCCAGAACCTCGGCCGCCCGATCGAAAGTGCGGTGATGCAGACTGAACCGTCCCGCCCAGGGAGCAAGGACCTCCGCCGCCTTGGCAAGCGCTGAAGGGTCGCGATCAATACCGATCAAGCGTGCCTCTGTTGCCCGCTCGAGAATCAAGCGAGAGTGGCCTGCCCTACCAAGTGTCCCGTCGAGATAGATGCCACCGGCGACCGGCTGCAGCAGGTCAATAACTTCACGCGGCATAACCGACTGATGTTCAAAGAGCGAGGTCATCAGCTTAAAATCCTAGATCGGCTTGAAACTGTTCTTTATCGTGAATTCGAGCCTCAGACTCACGGCTGGCCTCGGCATATTTCTGCCGATTCCATATTTCTATTTTGTCAAACATGCCGACAATAACGATATCCGTATCCGTTCCGGTTTTAATTTCAGCGTATTCGCGTAGGGCCTGCGGGAGTTGAATGCGGCCCTGTTTATCAAAACGACACTCCTTGGCCGGCGAAATTCGCGTCCGCATATTGTCCGTACGATCGGGCCCGGTAGGAAGATCGATGACTTTCTGACGAATCTTTTGCCATCTAGATAGTGGGTAAGCTATTAATCCGCCATTGTTTTTTGTCACAGAGAGGACTTCATCACCCAGAGAGCTCAACAGAGTCTCCCGGAATTCTGCCGGAATGCTGACCCGCCCTTTGAGATCGACGGTATTGTTAAACTCACCACAAAACACTTGATGTAGCCCCCAATTCCCACTTTTCCCCACGATTTGGGAAAAATATATCTTTAGACCTGGGTCCTGTCAAGTTTTATTCTGGTTTTTTAAGGAGTTCTCTCACTCTGAGGGGGGGGATAAAAAAACAAAAAAAACCTCTTCAAATAGCGAAGAGGTTAGTAAATTTTAGAATTTCTGAAAATCAGGGGAGACGCATCTCGACCGCTTCGATTCGCCGATCATCCATCTGACGCACCCCGAAACGGATTGAGTCAATTTCACAGGAATCACCCTCAACCGGGATTTTTCCCATTTTCTGCATTAAAAGCCCTGCCAGAGTCGTGACCTGTTCTTCAGGGAGTTCCAGATTAAAGCGCCGGTTCAAAATTCGGAGCGAAACCGCACCGGCGACCATAAAACGTTTCGGTCCGAGCGGTTTAAAATCAGCCTCCTCAATATCATGTTCGTCATGAATCTCACCAACGATCTCTTCAAACACATCCTCCAGGGTCACAAGACCTTCTACGCCACCATACTCATCGACCACGATTGCCAGATGATCCTTGCGCTTGCGAAAACTCTGTAGCAGCACAGCAATGCGTTTCGATTCAGGCACAAAATGCGGCTGACGACAGAGATCTTTGAGTGAAAAAACATCCTCCTTACCGATATAACCAAGGATATCTTTTGAATGAATGACCCCGATAATGTTGTCGAGGCTTTCGCTATACACCGGAAACCGCGAATGCCGGGCTGAACGCAGGGTTTCAAGGACAACCGCAAAACTGCTGCCAGCCTCGAGGCCCACAATCTCAGTACGCGGCAGCATGACGTCGCGCACCCGCGTCTCGGACAGGTCGAAAACGCCATGCAGCATCCGCCGCTGCTCAGCGGCCACGACCCCGCTCTCTTCGCCGGCCTCAATAATCGCGCGGATTTCACCCTCGGAGAGTGAATCGTTTTCCTTTTCGCCGCGATGAAAAAACCCGGTCAGCCAACCGGAAATCCGAGTGACGACATAAATCACCGGCGACAGCACCCAAAGCACCAGGAGAATCGGACGTAACACAAAGAATGAAGTTTTCTCCGGAAACTGGGCGGCATAGGTTTTGGGACAAACCTCGGAGAAGATCAAGAGGACCGGGGTCAAGATCAGCACAGTCATCAGTTCACCACGGTCACCATATTGGCTGACAAAGAACCCGGTCGCAACCACCGAAGCGGCAATATTCACCAGATTGTTGCCAATCAGAATCCCCCCCAGCAGACGGTCAGGTCTTTCCAGCAACTGCGCCAACTGAGCGGCCCCGGGACGGCCTTTATATTGCAAAAATTTCACCCGCAACCGGTCCAGCGCCAGCAGCGCGGTTTCCGAACCGGAAAAGAACCCGGACAAAAGCAACAGCAGCAGCAACGCTGCCAATCGCCAAAGATTTTCCTCTGCCATTCAAACACTCCAAGCATGCAAAATTATTTAAAACCTGACCACGCAAAAGCGCCGCCGCACATAATATATCAGTTGCCAGATGCTGTCGACAGGCGGATAGGGGCAGCAGAGAATTGCCGCACATGCAGCAGCATGGTATAAGCTGCTGAAGACGGACTAAAACCTGAGACGAAACACGTTTACCCTAGGGTTCCCCATGACTATCCCTGCTAAAATTCGTGGAAAACACGCTGAGCTCTGCCGTCAGCTGCATCACCACAATTATCTCTATCACAGCCTCGATACACAGCAGATCAGCGATGCCGAATACGACCAGTTGCTCCGCCAGCTGCTCGATATCGAAAAGACTCATCCCGCACTTGTGAGCCCAAACTCCCCCTCGCAACGGGTCGGCAGCAGTCCAGGGGCAAGGTTTCGCCAGATCGCCCACAGTCGTCCGATGCTGTCGCTGGAAAATGCCTTCAATACCGACGACCTGCGTGAGTTTGATGCCCGGCTCAAACGCTTCATGGGCAGCGACGAGACGATCGAATATCTGTGTGAAATGAAACTCGACGGCGTTGCGGTCGAACTGGTCTACACCAAAGGCCAACTTCAACACGCCTCGACCCGCGGTGACGGTCAGGTCGGTGAAGAGATCACGGCCAACACCCGCACCATCGGCGCTATCCCCTTGCAGCTGCAAGCCGGAGCCCCTCAAGTTCTCGAAGTCCGGGGCGAAGTCTACATGGAACTCGCCCCCTTTCGTCAACTCAACGAACTGCGCCGCGATGAGGGGGAGAAAACCTTTGCCAACCCGCGCAATGCGACCGCCGGCAGCTTGCGCCAACTCGATCCCCGGATCACGGCCAATCGCCCGCTGACGATCAGCTGTTACGGCTTAGGCGAAATCGACGCCGATCAGCGGCCAGCCAGCCAATTAGAGATGCTGCAGCAGTTGCGCGAGTGGGGCCTGCGCGTCAATCTGGAGACTGTCGCCCTGGCGGCCGATATTGATGCGGTTCTTGAGCAATACCAAAGACTGCTGGCAACACGTGACGAGCTGCCGTTCGAGATCGACGGCATGGTCGTCAAAGTCAACAGTTTCGCCCTGCAGCAGGAACTCGGCGAAAAGAGTCGCACCCCGCGCTGGGCGATCGCCTGCAAGTTCCCCCCACGTCAAGAAGAAACCCTGCTTGAATCGGTCCGTTTTCAAGTCGGTAGAACTGGGGCCATCACGCCGGTCGCTAATCTGCGCCCAATCAGCGTCAGTGGGGTTACGGTCTCGAGTGCCAGCCTGCATAACTGGGATGAAATCGAACGGCTCGGTGTCAAAATTGGCGACCGAGTCATTGTCGAACGCGCCGGAGACGTTATCCCCGACATCGTCAAAGTCGTGGTCGAAAAACGCGATGGCAGTGAGCAGTCGATTCCTGAACCGACGAGCTGCCCGGCCTGCGGATCATTGGTAACCCGTGCCGTCGGCGAGGTCGTCCCTCGCTGCCAGGGACTAGCCTGCCCAGCCCGGCTTAAGGAATCGATCAAGCATTTCGCCTCACGCAGTGCCATGGATATTGAAGGGCTCGGCGACCGCCTCATCGAGCAGCTGCTGCAGATCGGCCTGGTCCAGAGCGTCGCGGACCTCTACGGTCTAACTACAGAGGATTTCTTCCGCCTCGAGCGGATGGGTGAGGTGCTCGCTGAAAAACTGCGCTCAGCCATCGACGCCAGCCGCAAGCGCCCGCTGGAGCGACTGCTCTTCGGTCTGGGTATTCGTCATGTCGGGGCGCATCTGGCAAAGGTCTTGAGTCGCCGTTTCGGCAACCTCGCTAACCTGCAGTTGGCCAGCCGTGACAGTCTGCTTAAAACCCATGAAATCGGGCCGCAGGTTGCCGAAAGCCTATTGAGCTTTTTTGCCGACCCGCGCAACCTTGAGGTTCTGCGCCAACTTGAAACCTTCGGCGTTCATCCCAAATCGAGCACGGCCCCACAAGGGACAGACCTTGCCGGTAAAGTCTTCGTCTTTACCGGCAAGCTTGAACGTTTCAGCCGCAGCGAAGGCGAGGAGTTGGTGGAACAACAAGGGGGACGGGCGAGCGGTTCGGTGAGCAAAAAGACCGACTATCTGGTTGCCGGTCCGGGCGCCGGCAGCAAGCTGACTAAAGCCGAACAACTTGGGGTCAGCGTCCTGAATGAAGAAGAATTTCTCAAGCTGTTCGCTGCAAAAACCAGCGGAAGTCGCTGATGGCCGACATCTGTCGTCGATTGCTAATTTCAGGCCGGGTGCAAGGCGTCTGTTTTCGCCATTATACCCGTGAGACGGCACTTAAAACCGGTGTAAAGGGCTGGGTGCGTAACCGGTCAGACGGGCAGGTTGAAGCGTTAATTGAAGGGGAAGAACAGGCCGTTGGTTTAACCCTGAGCTGGTGTCGAAAGGGCCCCAAGCTCGCACGAGTCGACGCGATTGAAATTACTGAACTGCCGGCGACGGATGAATTCACCGAGTTCCAGATCCTTTGAGTTTCAGCGGAAGGGTAACGATCGGCTGTAAACCTCGCTACCGGGCAGACCATGCTCCTTCGCCACTCGCTTAACGATCTCTTTCCAACTCAACCCCCCTTCGGCGTGTAGCCGCTGCAGTGCATCCTCAACGCTCTCTTGTGGCAACTCTTTCTCCCCTGCTGCCAGCATCAGGACCAACTCGCCCTTGACCGTTTTTTGTTCGAAATGGGCACGCGCAGCGGCCAGGCTGCCCCAGAAAAGCTCCTCGTGCTTTTTGGTCAATTCACGGCCAATGGCGATTTCACGCTCGGGGCCACAAAGCTCTGCCAGATCAGCGAGCGCAGCCAGCAAGCGGTGTGGCGTCTCATAGAAGACCAGCGTGTGGTCAGCGGCACAGAATTGGGCGATAAACTTCTGCCGCACACGCCTCTTCGAAGGTAAAAACCCCGCAAAACGAAAGTTATCGGTCGGTAAGCCGCTGATCGACAGACCGGCAATCATCGCGTTGCAACCCGGGACGCAGACGACCTCTACGCCGGCGAGACGACAGGCCCGCACCAGCCGATAACCTGGATCGGCAATCGCCGGGGTTCCAGCGTCACTGATCAGCGCCACATCTTCGCCGGCCAGCAGCTTGGCAACCAGTTCGATACTCCGCTCCTGCTCGTTATGCTCATGGCAGGAGATCAGGCGGGACTTGATGCCGTAATGGTCGAGCAGGCGGCGGCTGTGGCGGGTATCCTCAGCGGCAATCAGCGCGACCTCAGAGAGGATCCGCACCGCGCGATAGCTCATATCTTCAAGATTGCCGATCGGAGTGGCGACCACGTAGAGGATGCCGCTCAATTCGGTGGCTCCAGTTGCTTGATCCAGAGTGCGACACTGGCATCACTCGGCATCCGCCAGTCGCCGCGCGGGGACAGGGCGATGGAGCCGACCTTCGGCCCATCGGGCAGACAGGAACGCTTGAACTGCTGGCTGAAGAAGCGACGATAAAAGAGCAGCAGCCATTTGCGCAGTTCGGTCGGTGAATACTCGCCAATAAAGGCCAGCTCGGCCAACTGCAGGATCTTGAGCGGGGGATAGTGCAGACGCACCAGATTGTAGAGATAGAAATCATGCAACAGATAAGGGCCGACCAGATTTTCAGTGATCTGGCCGATCTCGCCATTTTCATCCGGCGGCAAGAGTTCTGGGCTGACCGGCGTCGCGCAGACATCGGCCAGCACCCTGGAGACTTCGCCGTCAAATTCATACTCGGCACACCAGTCAACCAGATAACGCACCAGAGTTTTCGGTACACCGCAGTTGACGGCATACATCGACATATGATCACCATTGTAGGTACACCAGCCAAGCGCCAGTTCAGAGAGATCGCCGGTCCCGATCACCAGACCGCCGACCTGATTGGCGACATCCATCAGTATCTGGGTGCGCTCGCGCGCCTGAGAGTTCTCGTAGGTAATATCCTGGTGCTGCTCGTCATGACCGATATCGGTAAAGTGCTGACGCACCGCGGCATCGATCGGTACAATACGCAGCGAGCAACCGAGCAATTCAGCGAGGTTCTCAGCATTGGCGCGGGTGCGTGAACTGGTGCCGAAACCGGGCAGGGTCAGAGCGTGTATCCCCATTCGCGCGAGACCGAGGCGATCGAAGGCGTGGATGGCAACCAAGAGCGCGAGGGTCGAATCGAGCCCGCCCGAGAGACCGATCACCACATCAGCACAACGAGTATGCCGCAAACGCTGGGCTAGGCCGCTGGTCTGCAGGGCAAATATCTCCTGGCAGCGCTCAGAGCGCTCCGATTCTAGCGCAGGGACGAAAGGCGTTTGGCTGACAGGGCGCAGCAAGTTATCAACTGCGACCGAGGCCAGCGTAAAGTTGATCAGCCGATAATGGCGTTGCACAGGGGCATCGGCAAAGCTGCTGTTACGCTGGCGCTCGCCGACCAGACGGTGCAGATCGATATCCGCCAGGGCCATCTGACTGTCAAAACAGAAGCGCTCGGTTTCGGTCAAAATCTGACCATACTCGGCGATCAAACTGTGGCCGGAGAAGACCAGATCGGTACTCGACTCGTTCGGCCCCGCCGAAGCATAGGCGTAAGCAGCCAGACAGCGGGCCGACTGAGAAGCTACCAATTGGCGGCGGTAATCGCGCTTACCGAGAACCTCAGGGCTGGCCGACAGATTGAGCAACAGGGTCGCACCCGCAAGCGCCTGAGCGCCGCTGGGGGGTTCGACCGACCAAAGATCTTCGCACAACTCAAGACCAACGCACAGCGCGGCGAATGAGGCGTCCTGAAACAACAAATCCTCACCAAACGGGATCAACTCCCCCGCGAGCGTCAGATGATCACTGCAACGCTCGGTCGCTGAAGAGAACCAACGCTGCTCGTAGAATTCACCCCGATTGGGCAGAAAGGTCTTGGGCACCACCCCGCATATGACGCCATCCGCGATCAACAGGGCGCAGTTAAATAAACGTCCGCTTTGCGCTAAGGGAGCGCCAACGACCAACGCCGGGCTCTTTGCATTGGCGCTAAAACGGGCTAAGTCAAGTAACGCCACGCCGATCTGCTGTTGAAGCAGATCCTGAAAAAACAGATCGCCGCAGGTGTAACCGCTCAGACAAAGTTCAGGGTAGAGGCAGAGCGACGCCCCCTGACCGGCGGCCTCAATAGCGGTCGCCTTAATCTCCGCCAGATTGAAGTCGACATCTGCCACCCGCAGTTCCGGCGTCACTACCGCCAGCCGCAACATCCCCAGTTGTTTTAAATCTATTGGCATCAGCTACTCCCGATCATTCCCTTTAGGAATTATGGCACAGTTTCATGGGTTTTGAGAAAGCATAGATCTTCACGCGACCAGCGACAACCTAAACGTAACGCCTCAGCCAGATTCTAGCGGGCTAAAACCCTGACAGATCAAAGGCAGCCGGCAGATGCTCGATCTGGGCACGACCTGCGCTATCAGGGATAACCGCGATCACATCGAAGCGCGGCTGCAAAGAGCTTTTCTTCGCAGCCAGATACCACTGAGCGGCACGAATGATCTGACGCTGTTTGCGCAGGCCGACCGCTTCAGCCGGGGTACCATAGGCGTTGCTCCGCCGGGTTTTCACCTCAACAAAAATAAGTTCATTTCTGGTCCGACAGATGATATCGACTTCTCCGACCGGCGTCATGAAATTACGTGCAACAATCTTCACGCCCCGCCGCTGCAGGAAAAGTACAGCCTGATCCTCCCCCCAGGCACCCAGATTTAGCCTCGCTTGGGTCATTTGACCACCACAAATTCCTTGACCCCAGCGAAGGTCAAGCGGTGAGGCAGGACCGGCCCCTTGGCGGCTATCGCCTGGCGATGAGCCAGAGTTCCATAGCCCTTGTGTCCGGCAAACCCGTAGCCGGGGTATTGGCGGTCAAGCTGCAGCATAATCCGGTCACGTGCAACCTTAGCCAGTACCGAAGCGGCAGCGATCGAGAGCGAACGGCTGTCCCCTTTTATCAGAGTTTGCTGCGGCAAATCGACGGGCAAGGGCGTGATTCCGTCAATCAGCAGAAAATCGGCTTCACCCTGCACCTTTTTTAAAGCACGCTGCATCGCCAGCAGAGTCGCCTGCAGGATATTCAGTCGGTCGACCTCCTGTACCGACGCAAGACCAATGCCGTAGGCACGTGCCTGCTGGCGGATCAACGGGAAAAGCTCTTCCCGTTTTTTTTCGCTCAACATTTTTGAGTCGGTCAGACCGTCCAACTGAAAGCTGTCAGGCAGAATAACGGCAGCCGCAACAACTGGCCCGGCAAGCGGTCCTCGGCCAGCCTCATCAATTCCGACGACAGCGGAGAAACCTTTCCCCTGCGCCTGTTTTTCAAAGTGCATGGTCGACGGAATCTGCGCAGGGAAAAGCTCTAGATTGGTCAAGATCAAAAATCTCCATACAAAAAAGCCCTGGCAATTGCCAGGGCTCATTGTAAACAATGCTACAGAATCAGACCATGCGCTTCTCGGGAATACGTGCAGCCTTACCACGCAGATTGCGCAGGTAATAAAGCTTGGCACGCCGGACGCGACCGTGACGCACAACCTCAATTTCAGCAACGCTTGGGGAGTGGAGTGGAAAAACCCGCTCAACACCGATGCTACCGGAGATTTTACGTACGGTGTACGAAGAACCGAGACCACGGTTGCGGCGTCGGATGCAAACCCCTTGATAGATCTGGATCCGCTGCTTGTCGCCCTCAGTGATTTTTACGTGCACTTTGAGAGTATCCCCAGCCTTAAAAATCGGGATATCCTTTTTCATCTGCTCCATATTGATTTGATCGACGATGTTCATCCTTCTTCCTCCCTGTTACCTATTTGTGAAAAATCTGTTTTCAGACGTTTGGTCTATGGGTGAGCGACGTATGCGGCCGCCATTTATATTCAATATTCACTGCGCGGTTTTGCGCAGCGCTTCAATTATCTTAAGATCCTGCTCGCTCAATTCGGCTGTCTCAAGCAAATCAGGGCGCCGTTGCAGGGTTCGTTGCAACTGCTGTTCGCGTCGCCAATCAGCGATTTTTCCATGATCACCAGAGACCAGCACTTCTGGCACCTTCATCCCCTGATAATCGGCAGGCCGCGTATATTGCGGAAACTCAAGCAAGCCATCAGCAAAGGAATCCGTTTCGATGCTGTTAGTATTACCGAGCACGCCGGTCAAATGACGCGAAACAGCATCGATCATCACCATGGCGGGAAGTTCACCACCAGTCAGCACAAAATCTCCGAGCGAAAATTCCTCGTCAATCATCGACTGACGAATCCGTTCATCAAAACCGGCATAACGCCCGCAGAGAAAGATCAATCCCTCTTCTTGCGCCAAACGCCTGGCATGACCTTGGTTAAAAGGCTGCCCCTGGGGGGTCATCAATAACACCCGACTCTTCGGCGATTTCTCTTTTAGATCGGTCAGAGCACGGCCGACGGGCTCGGGCTTCATCACCATCCCGTCGCCGCCCCCGTAAGGGGAGTCGTCGGTTTGCAGATGCCTCCCTTCGGCCCAATCGCGCAGATTATGGACCTGCAGGTCAAGCAGCTGATTACGAATCGCACGCCCTAGAATACTCTCATCCATCGGCGTAGCAAACATCGCCGGGAAAAGAGTTAAAACGTCAAATATCACGCGTCGATACCGATCAGTCCCGGAGGCAAATCGACCTCAATCAATTTGTGTTCAACATCAATGGCCACCACAAACTGGGCAACCACCGGAATCATCACTTCACCATTGGCACCTCCAACCACCCAGGTGTCATGCGCAGCAGTGGTGAAAATCGATTTTAAATGGCCGATTTCACCATACTGACGATCGACAACCTTGGCGCCCTCGATCTGATGCCAATAGAATTCATCATTATCCAGCTCGGGCAGCAGATCCCGATCAAGCAGAATGCGACACCCCTTAAGTCCTTCGACTGCGGTCAACGACTCGAACCCGTCCAAGCGGAGAAGAACAATTCCTTTGTGCAAAGTCTGACGCAAAGGCCTTGCTTTATGCAACCGCCCATCGGGCAAGCGCAGAAAAACCTCGGCGGCTGACAACAGGGGGCCAGTATCATCTGCTAGTGGTCGCACCTTGAGGTCTCCACGTAAGCCGTGAGTACCCACAATCTGCCCTGATTCGACCAGGGAGTCTTCCAAAATCACCATCAACAGCCAGCCTTGTTCCGGCGCTCAATTAGATGCGTCCGGTTCACTCCATGATCTGCAACGAAACCCGCTTATTTTCACGGGTCGCCTTGGCGTTGAGGAGAGTCCGCATCGCTTTGGCGTTGCGACCCTGCTTGCCGATGATCCGCCCCATATCATCCTGGGCAGCGGCCAGCTTAATCAGAATCGAGCCATCCTCAGCGGTTTCCTCAGTAATTTCGATCTCATCAGGTTTTTCGACCAGCGATTTGGCGATGTACTCGATCAGATCTTTCATGGGTCATCCTCCGGGTGGATGGGGCCGTGGCCCCGGATTCGGACCAGTTTCAGGCTTGTGTTGGTTCACCGCCCTTGAACTTGGCCCAGACACCGGCGCCGCGTAACAATCGGCAGACAGTATCAGTTGGTTGCGCACCCTCACCCAACCAGACAAGAGCACGATCCTCTTTCAGGTTGAGCAGCGGCTGCTCTTGACGCGGGTCATACTGTCCCAATGCTTCAATGAAACGGCCATCGCGAGGAGCGCGCTCATCGGCCACAACGACCTGATAGAAAGGTTTCCTCTTTGAGCCGCCACGTGCGAGCCTGATTTTCACTGCCATGCTGTTGTTCCTCCTGATATTTCAATCTTTGGTTCAATCCGAAAAAAACTGTTAAAAATTATTTCGGCTCAGTTATTTAAAATGGAAGTTGACCACCACGGCCAAACATCCCCTTGAGTCCCTTGGGACCCATCTTCTGCATCTTCTTCATCATCTTCTGTGCTTCGACAAAACGCTTGAGCAACTGATTCACGTCCTGCACCCGGGTACCACTACCCTGGGCAATGCGCAACCGTCGTGAGCCATTAAGAATACGGTGATCCAACCGCTCTTTCTTCGTCATACTGCGAATGATAGCTTCGATCCGCGAAAGCTCCTTTTCCGGCAGCTGCATATCGCCGGCTTTTTTCAGCGCTTTTCCGGCACCGGGAATCATCTTCATAATCGATTCCATCGAGCCCATCTTCTTGACCATTTGCATCTGCTCAAGAAAGGTCACAAGGGTGAAGCCTTGATCACGCAGACTCGCTTCCATAGCAGCCGCATCATCGGCATTAACCGCCTGTTGTGCCTTCTCGATCAGGCTTAAAACATCCCCCATACCCAGGATGCGTTGCGCCATACGATCCGGGTAAAAGGTCTCGAGTTCATCGAGCTTTTCGCCCATACCGACCAATTTAATCGGCTTGCCGGTCACCGCACGGATCGACAATGCAGCACCACCGCGCGCGTCGCCGTCAAGCTTGGTCAAGATCACTCCGGTCAAGGGCAACTGCTCGTTGAAACTCGCAGCAACATTGACCGCATCCTGACCCGTCATTGCATCGGCCACGAACAAAATTTCAGCCGGAGAGACCGCGTCAACGATCCGCTTCAGCTCCCCCATCAACTCGGTGTCGATGTGCAGACGACCGGCGGTGTCCAGAATCAGAGTATCAAATCCGTTCAGCCGCCCGTATTCAAAAGCACGCCGACAGATATCGACCGGATCCTGATCCGCTGAAGAATCGAAGACCTCAACGTCAAGCTGCCGACCGAGAGTCTTTAACTGTTCTATTGCGGCCGGACGGTAAACGTCAGCCGGAACCAACAACGGATTGCGCTTTTCACGCCGCAGCTTCAGGGCCAACTTGCCGCAGGTGGTGGTCTTACCCGCACCTTGCAGGCCACAGAGCATCAATGGCACGGGCGGACGCGCAGCCAGGTTCAGGCCATTGTCTTCGCCCTCACCCATCAGGGTCGCTAGCTCTTCGCGTACAACCTTGATCACCTGATGAGCCGGCGTCAGACTTTGCAGAACCTCTTGCCCAACAGCGCGCTCACCGACCCGCGCGACAAAATCTTTAACCACCCGAAAATTGACATCGGCTTCAAGCAAGACCAGACGGATCTCCCGCATGGTTTCCTTGATCAGCTGCTCGTTCAGTCGCCCGTGACCGCGCAACTTCTTGAAAACAGTTTCTAGTTTATCGGATAAGCCATCAAACATGGGACAATATTACCAAAAAAGACGAAAGAGTGAATATAAGAAGGGACAGGCCCCCTGTCAAGCAAAAAGGGGCAGCACATCAGGCCTCCAGACGGACAAAACTTTTCTGCTCGCGCAGATACAACTCCTGGATTTCGAGGCCGGCAGCCGAAAGAATTGACTCAATCTCGCCACGAAACTCTTGCGCAAAACGGAGCGCCAGACCGCAGTCGCTGGTCAACTGTCGAGGGACCGGAATCAGCAGAACCTTCTTACCTGCCTGCTTCAGAAGCTTCTCGGCCTTCATAACTCGATGAATCGAGTGAAAAATCGCAACAAGATCACCGTCCTTGACCACCCCTACACTCCCCAACATCACTAAACCCGGAGCAGTCCGGCCGAGAACAATGCCACGGATCCCCTATCAATGCAAGAAGA
>JBDNGT010000436.1:0-2590 GCA_041689145.1 Geopsychrobacter sp.
ATAGGGTCCTTCCTCGAATTTCATCAGCTTACCGCAGGCAATGTAGCAGCGAGCACAGGCTTTTGGCTTGGCCCCTCGGGCAGCCATAGCCTGGCCGTTGATCTGCTCGTGGTCGGCGAATTTCCCATTGTGCCAGTAACGGGTAGGCAGGGTGCCAATCTCATTCATGATGCTGACCATCTGCGGGGTGCCTAAACGTTTGTAGTTCTGTGTTGCCGGCAGATCCTTGGTTTCAGCCAGAATTTTTTTGGCGAATGCCTCGACGGCTTCCGGATCGGCCACCGGGCGACGGGCCTGCCCGGAGACAAACACGACCCCTTTAACCTTTTTTGATCCCAGCACCGCACCGGTACCGGTCCGGCCGGCGCAACGCCAGTAATCGTTCGCGATGATGGCGAAGGGGACCTGATTTTCGCCAGCCGGCCCGATCACCGCCGCGCCGCACTTGGCTTTGCCGCCGTGACCCGCCATTAAGGCGTCTTCTGTAGCATAGGTCTCCAGGCCCCAGAGGTGTTCGGCATCGTGAAATTTCCCCCCGTCTTCAGTCACTTCCAGGTAAACAGGTGTATCGGAGGCGCCCGTGATCATGAAAAAGTCAAACCCGGTGCGTGACATCTTCTCCGCCAGCTTGCCGCCGGAATATGATTCTGCGTAGAAGCCGGTTTGGGGGCTTTTGGTGTGCACCCCAAAGCGACAGCCTCCCCAGATCTTGGTATCGGAAATCGGCCCCAGCGAGAAGATAAGAGGGTTCTCCGGTGAAAGCGGGTCGACCCCTGCGGGCGAACGCTCCATCAGCAGGTGGGTCCCTATGCCTTTGCCCCCCAGGTACTTCCGGTACAGCTCTTCAGAAATCTCTTCTGCGCAACAGGTTCGGCTGGTCGCGTCGGCAACCAACATTCGGCCAAAAAATCCATGCATATTCTTTCTCCTCTGCGAGGACTGTTCCAGTCTCCCCGGCGTGGTGGGTCGGCCTTGAAGGCCGATCTTAATGGGTCCGCACTATCATTTTGATAAATTGCTTGTTTCAAGCTTCCGGTAGAGCGTCGCAATACCGATACCCAGCTTCTGGGCAGCGATCTTTTTCCCCCGGGAGGAAATCCCGTAGACCTCAAGGGCCCTTGCGATCGCCTCGGATTCCAGCTCTCGAAGCGGACGCACCCGGGCCGGGGCAGAGGGCAGGTTTGGCTCCTGCAGATGACTGACAATCCCCTTGGGGATCAGTTTCTTACTGAGCAGGCCATCAGCTTCCATCATATTCACCATGAATTCAATGGTGTTTTCCAGCTCCCGGACGTTGCCCGGCCAATCATAGGCCAGCAGTCTTTCCACCACGTCGGGGGCAAGTCGCTTGAAGTATTTGTCGAACAGCTGGCAATACTTGCGGATGAAGTGGTAGGCCAGCGGTTCGATGTCGGCCGTTCTTTCCCTCAGCGGCGCTATTTCCAGCGGGATGACGTTCAATCGGTAGAACAGATCCTCGCGAAACGTATGCTCCTTGATCATCTCGGCGAGGTTTTTGTGCGTGGCGGCGATGACCCTGACATCAACGTTGATCAGGTTATTGGATCCGAGCCGCGTAATCTGCCGTTCTTGCAGAACCCTGAGCAGTTTGACCTGCACATACAGAGGCATGTCGCCGATCTCATCAAGAAACAGGGTTCCCTTGTTCGCCAGTTCGAACTTGCCGATTCGTCCCCTGGGGTCGGCACCGGTAAAGGCCCCCTTGATATAGCCGAACAGTTCGCTCTCCATCAGCGAGTCGGGGATGGCGCCGCAGTTGACCGGCACAAAGGGTTCGTCCCGGCGCTCACTCTCGCGATGAATGGCACGGGCAAACAATTCTTTACCGGTCCCACTCTCCCCCCGGATGAGGACCGTGGAAGGGGAGGAGGAGATCTTCCGGACTTTTTCTTTGAGCTCCTGAACCACGCGCGAGTTCCCCAGAATGTCACCGATGTGCACGTTTTCACCGACCTGGGTGAGCTCGTAGATTCTGGATTTGACGGTCTTTATGTCGCGAAAAACCAGGATCTTGGCATAATCATCCAGGTCGAAATCAACCGGCAGCATGCTGCCGAAGAGAAGATAGTCCTTCTGAGCAATGACCACCTTGAATTCTTCCGCGTCGCCGATGTTGTCGCCGGTGGCCTGTATGCTTATCTTTTCATTAAGGCGATCAGACGGTAGACCCAACTGCTTGAGGGCATTGCCATTGACATTGATGATCATGTCATTCTGATCGATTACGATGACCCCCATCTCGGTATTATTGACAACCTGTTCCATCAGCGTGATCATCAATTCCGTGCGTTTGTGTTCGCGGTTTTCGTAAGCCTTGGTGGAAATAAATTCGGCGATCTGATCAAGAAAGGCCAGATAGACATCAAGGCGCTCAAGGAGATGTTCCCGCTGGGCATCAGTAAAGCAGACCAGGGCAATGACCCCGATCGTCTCCAGACCGAGCTTGAGGGGTTTGCAGATCTGAAGTTTTTCAGCGCAAGTTGACTTATGGGGACAGGGCAGGCAAACCGGGTTAGTGCGTGGGTCCCGGATGATTTGGGTCTGTCCGGTTGCGATGGCTTGCCGATAG
>JBDNGT010000437.1:0-5105 GCA_041689145.1 Geopsychrobacter sp.
ATATGGAGGTTGCCCATTTGTGGTAGAACTTGGCTCCCCCGAGGTGGTCTCGAACGATCCAGACTAGCAAAAACTCCATTTTGTCCTGACATATAAGAAAAAAGCCCCACAGTTAAAGGAGGAGGCTGCGAGGCAATTTCTACAAGTTCTTGAGGTAGCGTGATAGAAGATGACACGTTATTAATAAAGAGCATAATTGGCATAGTGACCAGAGCTAAAAATACCAATTCATCCCAATTCGAGTCCGACTTTGAGATTCGAATTGACGCCAATTTGCCGACAGAAGTCTTCTGAGTACATTAGGTTGCACATTCGGTGCGTTTAGGTATCTATAAAACACAAAACAATTCAATTATTTTGTAATGATTTCAGACCTTTATATGTCGATGGTGCGAAGGCGGGACTCGAACAAATCTCTTAACTATTCGTTATGCTTAAAAATATTATTTATAAATAAATTACATACCTCAAAAAATACCCTTAAAATTCAGAAGGAGTATCTATTTCCCCGTACGCTGATCCCTTTTTATAGAGTTATTCCCATGTTTAAATATTGAAAATCCTATACGGTCAATAGCAAAATAAATATTCGTTTTGACTCGATTGAGGTAACTCCCCAAAGAATTTGTTGGTTTCTCTTGAAAAACTATTAGTCAATAGTGCGCAGATTCGTTATGATTTCGGCTTGTTGTTAAATTTTGTCTGGGGGATTGTAATGATAAAAATGGAGAGGAATCGTTGATAGGGCCGCATGCACCGGTTTGGGTGCAGAGCGGTTTTTTGTTTTTGCGGTTTTTGTCGGCGCGTCTTCGCCTCGTTAATTTCTAAAATTTTAAAAGGATCATGCTGTCAATGGCAAAAGTGACTCTCTCGCAACTCGAACAATACCTCTCGAAAGCAGCTTGGATTCTCAAAGGTCCGGTAGATGCTTCCGATTTCAAGGTCTACATCTTTCCTCTGTTGTTCTTCAAGCGTATCTCAGATGTTTACGACGAGGAATACCGCACAGCGTTGGAAGAGTCCGATGGTGATGCCGAATATGCATCTTTGCCGGAAATGCACCGCTTTGAGATCCCAGAAGGCTGTCATTGGACCGATGTGAGGGAGACCACCGTCAATGTTGGTCAGGCGATTGAGCAGGCTTTGCGTGGGATTGAGCAGGCCAACCAGGAATATCTTTACGGTATATTTGGTGATGCGCAGTGGAGCAACAAGAACAAGCTTTCCGACCGACTGCTGATCGACCTGATTGAACATTTTTCTCAATACACTTTGGGCAATGGAAACGTTGATCCCGATATGCTCGGCAACGCCTATGAATACCTCATCAAGCACTTTGCCGACCTGGTCAACAAAAAGGCGGGTGAGTTTTACACCCCTCGTTCGGTAGTGCATCTGCTCGGACTGATCCTCGATCCGCATGAAGGAGAAACAATCTACGATCCTGCCTGTGGTACTGGCGGTATGTTGCTGGAGTGTGTCAATGACCTTAAAACCAATAAAGAGGATTACCGCACCCTGAAACTGTATGGTCAGGAGAAGAACCTGACCTCCAGTTCTATCGCCCGAATGAACATGTTCCTGCACGGTATCGAAGACTTTGAAATCCTGCGTGGAGATACCCTGCGCAATCCAGCCTTCTTTGAGGCTGATGGGTTGAAAACCTTTGATTGTGTCATTGCGAATCCTCCGTTCTCGCTCAAAGAGTGGGGTGCGGGTAGCTGGGCGAACGATCCTTACGGCCGCAACATTGCCGGTGTCCCGCCTCAGGGGAATGGTGACATGGCCTGGGTGCAGCACATGGTCAAGTCAATGAACAGCACCGGGCGCATGACGGTCGTTTTGCCGCATGGCGCACTGTTTCGTAAAGGGGCTGAAGGAAGAATCAGACAGGCACTGCTTGAAATGGATCTATTGGAAGCTGTCATCGGTTTGGGCCCGAACGTATTTTACGGTACACCTTTAGCACCCTGTGTGATGGTTTTCAGTCAAAACAAAGAACCGGAGAAGAAGCAGAAGGTTTTGTTTATTGATGCCTCAGAGCAGATCAGGGTAGGGCGGGCGCAAAACTTTCTGGAACCAGCGAATGTCCAGCAAATTCACAAATGGTACAGCGATTATGTCGATGTCGAGAACTACGTCAAAGTCGCCACCATGGACGATCTGCAAGAGAACGATTTCAATCTGAATATTCCGCTATATGTTGAGAAGATCATTGAGGACAACCTGCCGAGTGTTGAAGAAGCGATGGCCGACCTGAAACAGGCTTGGCAGCAGAGTTTAGAGGCGGAAGAAAAATTCAAAACTATATTAAAGGGGTTCTTGTAATGAGCACATTTGATAGCACAAAGCTTCCTTTGCGAGAAGTGATTAGCGGTATCAAAAAAGGAGAATACCAGCTACCAGATTTTCAACGTGGTTGGGTTTGGGATGAAGAACATGTTCGTTCGTTATTGGTAAGCATCGCTCGATCGTTTCCGATTGGGGCAATAATGACGTTGGAAACCGGCGGCGATGTAAACTTTCAAGTGCGCCCTATTGAGAATATAAAGCTTGAAAGCATCGTAGAACCAGAAAAGCTTATCCTTGACGGTCAGCAACGACTTACTTCATTAACACAAGTACTTGGTCTTACTGGCCCAGTAAAGACCTTTGATCATAAAAAGTTTGAAGTAGAGAGATTCTATTATATTAACATAAACAAGGCTTTAGAAAGCGAAGATTTAGATGACGCCTTTTATTCGGTTGGCAAAGATAAAACTATAACTTCAGATTTTGGTAGAAAAATTGAGCTGGATCTTTCCACTCCAGAAAAAGAAATAGAAGCATTCCAATTTCCATGCAATGCATTGCTTGACTATGAAGATTGGCAAGATCTGTGTTACGAGGCTGACAAATATCAAGAGTTTAAAATCTTCAAACAAAAAGTTTTAAAAGCTTTTGATCACTACAATATCCCAATTATTGCACTCAATAAACAAACATCAAAAGAGGCTGTCTGTTTGGTTTTTGAAAAAGTGAATACTGGCGGTGTGTCACTTTCGGTTTTTGAGTTGATTACAGCCTCATTTGCCGCTGAGGGGTATAATTTGAGAGAGGATTGGTATGGCAATCCTGATGCACAGATAACGGGACGACTTGAACGTCTTAAAAATGATGTCTTGCTTAAAGGACTCCAGCCAACAGATTTTATTCAAGCAATCACTCTACTCCATACCTATGAGTTAAATAGTCAAGCAAAGACAGCGGGGAAGCCTGGTGGGCAGATCCCTGGAATAAGTTGCAAACGTAAAACAATGTTAAATCTGAAATTGTCAGATTATAAAAAATGGGCACTACCGTTAGAACAAGCATTTCGCCGGGCTGCGTCTTTTTTGAGGAAAGAATGTTTTTATTCAAGTAGAGATTTGCCTTATGGGACCCAGCTCGTGCCACTTGCTGCGATCATGGTCCACCTTAAAGATCGTTGGTTGGAACCCATGATCTATGAAAGGCTTAAAACCTGGTTTTGGTGCGGCGTTATGGGAGAACTCTATGGCAGCGCTATTGAAAATAGGTTCGCAAATGACATAGAGGACTTCTTGAAATGGCTCAACGATGAAAAACAGATTCCAAGGACAGTTTTCGATGCTTCTTTTCATCCCAACCGACTTGAAACACTCAGAACGAGAAACAGTGCGGCATATAAAGGTCTACATGCCCTCTTGCTGAAATATGGTGCTGAGGATTTTTTCTGGAACGCTAATGTTCAAGAAATTTACAATATGGGAGAGTCACTTGATATCCATCATCTTTTCCCGAAGAAGTGGTGTATCGATCAAGGTATTTCTTACAAAATTTATGATTCAGTCGTAAACAAGACACCCATCTCCTATAAAGCTAATCGCAAGATTGGCGGAGATGCCCCTTCAAAATACTTAAAGAAAATTCAAAAAGACGAGCAAGTTGGACTTTCTGATTTTCAAATGGATGTAATTCTTGAAAGCCACCTAATAGATCCTGGCGCATTCCGCAATGATGACTTTACTGAGCTTATCCACCAAAGATCTGTCAAGCTTGTAGAAATCGTTTATACGGCTATGGGTAAGTTAGAGTCTATGCCTGATGATGTTGCACTGTTTGGCTATGGTTCATTAGAGGAGAAAAGAAAAAGGCTACTTAATCAGCTAAAAGCAAAGGAGTCTTCCCTCATAGAATTTAAGTCCACATTGCGTTGGAATGTAAAAGCCAACATGGTGGATAAGAAGATGGAGGATGTCATTCTTAAAAATATAGCAGCCTTCAATAACGTATACGGTGGGACTTTGATGGTTGGTGTAAATGATGATGGTGAGGTAATTGGCCTTGATGAGGATTATAAAACTCTCAAAGAACCGAATAAAGATCATTTTGAACTTCATCTAAGGAATTTGATAAATGAAAATTTCGGTAAGGAATTTGCGACTTCACAATTGTTAATCACTTTTCCAGTGTTAGACGACAAGGAGTTTTGCCATATTGAGATTGCGCGAGGAAAAACCCAAAAATACCTCAAAATATCTGAAAATAACGAACTTAAACAAGAAAGTTTTTTTGTGAGAAGCGGGAATACAACGCAAAAGCTTAGTATCGATGAAGCTTCTAGATACATTAATGCTCGCTTTAAGCAATCATCATGACCCAACAAGAACTCGAAAAATACCTCTGGGGTGCGGCAACGGCTTTGCGCGGCACTATTGATGCCGGAGATTACAAACAGTACATCTTCCCGTTGCTGTTCTTTAAGCGCATCTCCGATGTGTACGACGAAGAATTTGAGAAGGCTCTGACTGAGAGTGATGGCGATATTGAATACGCTGAGTTTGCCGAGAACCATCACTTTCAAATTCCCGAAGGGACGCATTGGCAGAATGTTCGGGAGACCACCTTCAATGTTGGCCTAGCGTTACAAAACGCCGTGCGTGAGATCGAGAAAGCAAACCCCGATACCCTGCACGGAATCTTTGGTGATGCCAGTTGGACCAACAAGGATCGCCTTTCCGATGAAAACCTCACCAACTTGGTTGAGCACTACAGCCAGAATAAGCTGAGCTTGAGCAATGTGCCTGATGATCAACTCGGTAACG
>JBDNGT010000438.1:0-4978 GCA_041689145.1 Geopsychrobacter sp.
AATAGTTACCAAGATGCAGGGCTCCAGAAGGTTGGATGCCTGATAATACACGCATATGAAACTCCAAGTGTGGATCAGTGGGGACATCTGTTCATCCAGACCCCACGGCGTCGATCTGAGTCGAGTGTATAGCCAAGGACTTAATTCTGCTGATCGGTTTGTGCCCCCATCATGCCGGCGAACGCGAGGAGTTGCTGCAGATCCATGCCGCTCTCCTTGAGAATTTCGAGCATCACCGGAAATAGCTGCATCATGAATCCCGGTTCATTGATCACCTCTTTGGCCATTATAGGCAGGGTCTCCAGGATAAAGGCTTGCTTCTCTGCCTTGCTCAATCCGAGCAGCACCGCTTTGATCTCTTCAGTTGTCATCAAATTTTCCATATCTTAAAAAGAGTGATTTCGTTCTTTTCGCCTTTAAGCGAACGCGAGTTTAAATACTTCGGGGTAGGTTTTGACAAAGTGGACTTCAATCCCCTCACGCAGGTATTCGGGGAGATCTTCGTAATCCTTACGATTCTCCGCCGGGAAGATCAGAATTTTCAGCCCTGCCCGCCGCGACGCAATGGTCTTCTCCTTGACGCCGCCGATCGGCAGTACCCGGCCGGTGAGGCTGAGTTCACCTGTCATGCCAAGATTGCGAATGATCGGTCGGTTCTGAATCATCGACAACAGGGCGGTGGTCATGGTGATCCCGGCCGAAGGGCCGTCCTTGGGCGTTGCGCCGTCCGGTACGTGCATATGCACAAAATGAGTGTCGAAATATTCGGCCTCGATCGCATATTGTTTGAGATGTCCCATCACGTAACTGTAGGCAATTTCTGCACTTTCGATCATGACCTTGCCGAGCTGACCGGTCTGCTTGAACCCTTTGGTCTTGCTCGGGACTGCGGTCGCTTCGATCTGCAGGGTTGCCCCTCCCATCCGGGTCCAGGCCAGGCCGGTCACGACTCCCGGTGCGACATCAAAGAGTTCCTCCTTGCTGAAGACCGGCTTGCCGAGGAATTTTTCGACATCCAGCACGCCGATCGTGATTTTGTTTAGCCGCCCTTCGGCAAACTCCATCGCCGCCTTGCGCATAATCCGCTTGATCCAGTTTTCAAGGCCGCGGACGCCGGCTTCACGTGCGTAGCGATCGATGATGCGGATCAGGGCGCTCTTGCGGATGCTGATCTGGCCGCGTTTAATCCCGTGGTTTTTTAATGCCTTCGGAATCAGATAGCGCCGGGCGATCTCAACCTTCTCCTCGAGGATGTAGCCAGACAGGCGGATAATCTCCATTCGATCGAGCAGCGCTGCCGGGATGGTGTCGAGCTGATTGGCCGTGGCAACAAACAGTACGTTCGACAGGTCGAAAGGGACATCCAGATAGTGATCGCGGAAGCTGCCGTTCTGTTCCGGGTCGAGAACCTCGAGCAGCGCTGACGCGGGATCACCCTGAAAATTGGCGCCGATCTTGTCGATCTCATCCAGCATCAATACCGGATTCGAAGTCCCGGCGGTCTTCATCGCCTGAATCGCCTTGCCCGGCATAGCGCCGATGTAAGTACGGCGGTGGCCTTTTATCTCGGCTTCGTCACGCATGCCGCCGACTGAAAAACGATAAAATTTACGTTTGAGAGCCGACGCAATCGACTGGCCGACCGAGGTTTTGCCGACACCGGGAGGGCCGACCAGGCAGAGGATTGAACCTGAAATATCCCCCTTCATTTTACCGACCGCGATGAATTCAAGGATCCGTTCCTTGACGTCGTCGAGCCCATAGTGATCACGGTCGAGCACACGGCGCGCGCGCGCCAGGTCGTAGGCGTCCTTACTGAACTTGCCCCAGGGGAGCACTGTCAGCCAATCCAGATAGTTGCGGCTGACGTTGTATTCAGGAGAGGAGGGTTCGATCAACTGAAGTTTTTCAATCTCTTCATCAACCGCTTTCTGCGCTTCCTCGTTGAGGGTCAGTTTTTTGAGGCGCGCCTCAAACTTTTCAATCTCGGAGGCTTTCCCCTCTTTCTCAAGGCCGAGTTCCTTCTTGATTGCCTTGAACTGTTCACGCAGGAAAAATTCACGCTGTTGGGCCGAGATTTTTTCTTCGATCTGCATGCTGATCCGGGTCTGCAGGCGTGAAACCTCCAACTCCTTCTTCAGCAAGACCAGTACCTTGTCGATCCGCTCGTGAAGATTGAAGGTCTCGAGGACCTCTTGGAGTTCAAAACCATCGGCATTGGTCAAATTGGCGGCAAAATCGGCCAGACGCGCCGGATCATCCATACTCGAGCGGCCGAGAAAAAGTTTAATCTCTTCAGAATAGAGCGGGTTGATCTGCACCAGCTCCTTTAAAGTGGCGATGATCGCCATCGAGTAGGCCTTGAGTTCGGCATTATCGACCTTCTGTTCGGGGTTTGGGTAGTCGACTTCGGCGTAGATGATCCCTTTGCGTTCGGTGACCTGCTCGATGACGAAACGTTCCAGGCTGTTCACCAGAACATGAGCACTATCCTCTTCGGCATGAATCAGCTTGAGGATCTTCGCCGCAACACCGACTTTCTGCAGATTGTCCGTGGCATCATTATCTTCGAGCTCTAGAACCATCACCAGGCCAATGGTCTGCGACGGGGAGTCCATCGCCTGCTGGATGGTTTCAACCCGTTCACGGCCATTGACGGTCAGCGGAATAATCACCCCTGGAAAGGCAGGGCGGGGTCGCAGAGGGATGATCGGCAGCGCTCCGGGGAGAGTGTCGCGCGCCAGCACCAGCCCGTCATCGGGGATCGCCGTGGCATCGGTATCAGTTTCGATTTCAATTTCGTATTCGATCGATTCATCGTGATCTTCGAAATTATCATGCATAGTCAATTAGCTCCGTTTCGTTTTATGGTCGAACTGTGAAGGCCAGAGCGCAACAGGATGGCCATTTTGAGGCGAAGTCAGTTGATGCGAAGTCTGGATAAGGAACCGCGCAGGCTGAGTTGATAGCTGCCATCGGACTCTGGCTTTTTTACCAGGCTCAACAGGTCTTTCAACATTGGATCGAGGGCCTCTTTCGGGGTCAGCACCAGGTTGAGATTCAGGCTGCTGTTGGCCGCGATACGGCCGAGTCGCAGGCTGCCACTCCCTTTGAGATCAAATGCCGGTCCAGTGGCTGTCAGGGTACTGATTTGCACCAATGGTCCCTTCGCTTCGACAGTACAGTTAATCCGACCTAGCAGAAGGGCATCATCGCTGCTACCGATAGACTTCATCCCTAAGACGCGCAGATCGACTAACTCCAGCTGCAGGCGACTTTGATTCTTTCCTGCCAGGGGAAGGGTCCCATCAAACGTCCCATTTGCCAGTACGCCTTCCAGCGTCAGCGGCAGTTTTGGGCCGAGAGGCTCATTTATCTGCAGCTTGCGAAGATCAATCTGTACCTTGCCATCGCGAAAAGCCGTGCCGCTGATATCCCCCTTATAGGCATTCAACCCGAAGCTGAGCCCGGGATTGCTGCCGAATAAACTCAGCCAAAGTGGGCGCAAGTCGATGTTTTGGAGTTGGAAAGGGGGGTGCTGCACCTTGGGATGACTGATAATCAGTTTATCCGCTCCCAGCCCGAAGGGAAAGTGCAGTTTCGGACTGTCGATCTGAAGCTGTACCCCCTGCTTTTCCACCAATTGTTCGAGTTGCCTTGCAAAAGGCTTCAGTGGGAAGAAGAGGACCAGGGCCAAAACGAAGCAGGTCACAAAACTGGCGATGCAGAAAACAACCGGGTGCCGGAAGAGTTTGTTGATGCGCTCGAGCAGGCTTGTCGTCATCAACGCTTCTCCCGGTATCTACTCAGGGTTATTGAGGTGTCCAACAGCTCCGGGTTGTCAAAGCGGGTGCGGACTCGCAGCTGAGCAACCTTAAGGATCTGTTCGCTCCGGTCGAATTGGTAGAGGAGTTCGACCAGTTGATGTAGCTGAAGTTTCTCAAGCTTGATCTCGACCCCTTCTTCGGTCAGACCCTCGCGTGTCTTGTCCGGCTGCGGCCGAACATAGATCAGCTGGCTGCGGGCGGAGATCTGTTGCGTGGCGTCTTCAACGGTTGAAATCAGGTTACGTTGCGCCGCTGCGGAACCCTCAGGTTTAAGTTTCTGCAACTGCTGCTCAAGTGCAAGATATTCCTGAAGCGACCCGCTGAGCTGCGCCAGGTCATTTTGCGCCGCAATGATCTGGCGGTCCAACCGTTCAAGCCTCTGCTGATGGCTCGTGTAAATCCAGCCGCCGCCGAGGAGCAGTATCAGCATAACCGCCGCTATCAGCGGTTTTAGATGTTTCTCTGGTTCAAAGCTACCCATCTATGCGCCTTTTGTCTGTTGCAGCTGTATTTGGATTTGAAAATCGACCCGGCTGCCGTCTATGGCTTGTTTGCTGTCGAGAATGCGGACTTCTTTGAAAAGCGGTTCTTGCTGCAGGCTACCAAGCAAGCGGCTCACCGCATCAAAGCTGTCAGTGCTGCCCGAGAGGCGTAAGCCTTCGTCACTCTGCCCATATTCACGGATATCCAGCGACAGCTCAGCATCAGCATTTTTCGAAACGGCTAAAAGGACCTGTAATGCTCCAGGGGAGTCAGTTCCGAACTGAGCCGCCTTTTTCTGTAACTCTTTCAGCTTGGATTGAAGTTGCAGCGGCGCAGCAACCCGCAGTTTTTCGCCGGGAAACTGTTGCAGGTAGATAGATTTCATCTGCTCTTGAATATTGCCCAGCTCTGTTGTCCGTTGCTGGTATTGCAGGTAGCCACTGCCGCTGACAACCAGCAGCGACAACAGAATCAGTCCTGCAGCCAGCCAGGCGCGACGTTTAAGCGCCTGCCAGTCATTCTTTAACGTGTAGGGACCTGAACGCAGATTGAGCCCGCCCGGTCCCGCTTTTGTTGCGGAAAGGGCCAGGCATGCAACCGTCGTCAGTTCATCAGAAATTCGACCATCGGTGGCGCTGAGCCGGACGGGATCGATCTCAAATCCGGCC
>JBDNGT010000439.1:0-8330 GCA_041689145.1 Geopsychrobacter sp.
AAGTCAAAAGAGAAAGCAACACAATAATCAAGAGTATGGCACTACAAATAGAATCCGAGAAGCAGCCCTTGAAATCATTGAGGTTTTTAGTGAAAAACCCGGAAAAAACATGAAAATGGGCGTTCAAGTGTTAAACATGGGCTAGGCGCCATCTATCTGATCGCCGAAAGTGCCGTTGATCGAACACTGAAAGAGCATCAAGGACATAACACCCCCTGTTTTCATCTCAGCCCAGGGACGCCCAGTATGGCATCAGCCTGGATACTGCTGGGCAAGGGGCGTTTTGCCGGAGCCGAGTTTTGGCAAACGTCGCGCGAAAAAGGGGTAGAGAGGGCCAATATCCCTTTTGATATCGCCACGGAATTCGCCCCCTCGCTGGCAAGGGCGGTCGATGAACGTCTGCTCCAGCTCAGTGCTGCTCTTCCTCCCGAAGCCCCTGAATTCGACGAAATTATTCATCGCTGCACTGAAATGAAGAATGTCATCACCCTGGCCCGGATGATCGCAACCCGTAACGTACCCGTACTGATCGAAGGGGAGACCGGCACCGGAAAGGAGCTGCTCGCGCGCGCCATACATAAGAGCAGCCCGCGCACTGATGGACCCTTTGTGGCCGTTAACTGCGGCGCGATCCCCAAGGATTTGTTTGAGGCTGAATTCTTTGGCCATAAGAAGGGGGCATTTACCGGGGCTGATTCTGACCGTAAGGGATACTTCGAGTCCGCACATGGCGGAACCCTGTTTTTGGATGAAATCGGTGAACTTCCACTCGATGCCCAGGTGAAAATTCTGCGCGTTCTCCAAGAGGGAAGGGTGCGGCGCGTGGGCGAATCGAAGGAACAACCTGCTGACGTGCGGATTGTCTCTGCTACAAACCGGACCCTGGTAGAAGAAGTCGCTGCCGATCGTTTCCGTGCTGATCTTTTCTACCGGCTGGCGGTCGCTATTCTTAAATTGCCGCCTCTGCGCGTGCGACAGGGGGATATTGGATTGCTGGTTGATAAAATTCTTGATCAGGTCAATTCAGCACTGAACTCTGGGCTGGGCTATAAAGATAAGAAAATTTCTAATAAGGCAAAAAATCTTATCCTTAGACATGGTTGGCCTGGAAATATACGCGAACTCCAAAATACAATTACACGTATTTGTGCGACCTCGCTTAAAAATACCATTGATGAAGATGATGTGCGTCATGCTATTCTTCCTTCGACTAGTAAAACAAAAGATGATATCTTGACGCAGCCACTTGGGGATGGCTTCAACATTCAGAAATTACAAGCTTTTTTATCCTCCCATTATATTCGCAGGGCCCTTGATGAAAGTGCTGGAAGTAAGAGCAAGGCTGCCACTCTTTTAGGTCTGAAAAACTATCAGACCCTCACCAATTGGGCGAAAAAATACGACGTCGAAATCTGACTGGCACGTCCATTGCTCAATAGGGGGGCATGAGTACAGAGATCATGACATCACATAATTTTGAATTCCTGCGGGAGCAATCTCCCGAATTGGCCGATCTCGGTGGATTCGCAGAAAAGTATCTGCATGAGGATCCTGCCAGCGCTGTCGCCAAGCTGCGGCTCTTTTCTGAGCAGTTGGTCGAGCGCATCTATCAGGTGCATCAGCTTCAAAAACCCTTCCAGCCAAAGTTTGTCGATCTACTCACCAATGGCGCTTTTACGTCCATGGTTCCGCAGGTCATTCTCGATAAAATTCACCTGCTACGAAAAGTCGGCAATAAGGGTGTTCATGGCGAAGTTGTTCCCGTCAAGGATGCCGTTTTAAATCTGAGTGATGCCTTTGACCTCGCCCGCTGGTTTTATCTCTTTATCGCTGAGGGTGATCGTTCGACCCTTAAGGCCTTCCAGCCCATTCTCGCAACACACGAAGATACCAAAGGGAAAATCAAGAAAGAGAAGAAAGAGGCACTGCAGCAGCTTAAGGCTCAGGAAGAGCGGATGCAGCAGCTTCTTGCCGATCTGGAGGCGCAGCGTGCGGCAGTAAAAACCGCAGAAAAGAAAGCCGAAGAGCTTGCCGCTCTCCTTGCCGCCGGTCAGCAGGTTGCTGATGTCCTTAACTTCGATGAAGAAACTACTCGTCATCGCCTGATCGACGTAATGCTGGCGGAAGCTGGCTGGGATATCGGCGCCAAGGGCATCAGTACCACTGAGGTCGTTCAGGAAGAAGAAGTTCCCTACCAGCCGACCGACAGCGGCATCGGTTATGCCGATTACGTGTTACGTGAGGATAATGGCAAAGCGCTGGCGGTGATTGAGGCTAAACGCGCCTCAAAAAATCCCGAGCAGGGGCGCAAGCAGGCGCAACTCTATGCTGACGGGATTGAAAAGAAAGAAAGGCAACGGCCGCTGATTTTCTACACCAACGGCTACCAGACCTGGCTATGGGATGATTCCCTCAAGTATCCGCCGCGTCAGGTGTACGGCTTTTATTCCAAGGACAGTTTGCAGTACCTGGTGCAGCAACGGGGGCTACGCAAAAAACTGATCGGCCACCTGCCCAAAAAAGAGATTACTACCCGCCTTTATCAGATTGAGGCGATCAAGCGGGTCTGCGAGCGTTTCGACCAGGGGCATCGCATGGGGCTGGTCGTTCAGGCCACCGGAACCGGCAAGACCCGCGTCGCCGTCGCTCTGACCGACTTGTTGATTCAGTCCGGTTGGGTTAAGCGTGTGCTCTTTCTCTGCGACCGTCGCGAATTGCGCAAACAGGCCAAGAACGCCTTTGATGATTTCATCGGCGAACCGACGACCTACGTTACTGCCCGCACCGCTAAAGACCGCACCAAGCGGGTCTATTTTGGCACCTACCCGGCGATGCAGAAGATTTTCGAGACCTTCGATGTTGGTTTCTTCGATCTGATCATAGCGGATGAATCACATCGCAGTATCTACAATCGCTACCGCGAACTCTTTCTTTATTTTGATTGTCTGCAAGTAGGGCTCACCGCGACTCCGGTCGATTTTATTTCTCGCAACACCTTTTCGCTGTTCGGTTGCGAGGAGAAGAACCCGACCGCCTATTACCCGCTTGAGCAGGCGATCGAAGAAGGACACCTGGTTCCCTACGAGGTCTTCACCCATACCACCAACTTCCTGCGGAAGGGGATCAAGTACGCCGAACTGACCGACGAACAGAAAAAACAGCTTGAGGAGGATGGCGAGAACCCTGAGGTTTTCGACGTCGAAAGCAAGGACCTTGATCGACAGATCTTCAACAAGGAAACTAACCGCGCTGTACTGCGTAACCTGATGGAAAAAGGCATCCGTGAAGCAACCGGTCAGCAACCCGGCAAAACCATCATTTTTGCGCGCAGCCATAACCATGCAGTTCTGCTCAGCAAGCTGTTTGATGAACTATATCCCCAGTATGGCGGAGAATTCTGCAAAGTTATCGACCATTACGATCCACGCGCCGAGCAGTTGATCGATGATTTCAAATCGAACGATGGCAGTAAGGAACTGACAATCGCCATCTCGGTCGACATGCTCGATACCGGCATCGATGTTCCAGAAGTGGTTAACCTGGTTTTCGCCAAGCCGATCAAGTCGAAGGTCAAGTTTTGGCAGATGATCGGGCGCGGCACCCGGCTGTGCAAAAATCTCTTCGGTCCGGGCAAAGATAAGTCCAAATTCCGCATATTCGACCATTGGGGCAATTTTGAATATTTCGAGGAGAACCGCCCAGAAGCTGAGCAACTCGCTGGCAAGCCGTTATTGCAGCAAATTTTTGAGGCGCGGATCGACCTGGCAGAAACAGCCCTGAACAAAGCAGATCTGGACAGCTTCAACCTGGTTAAAGGGTTAATCGCTGGTGACCTTAATTCATTACCGGAAAAGACTATCGCCGTGCGTGAAAAGTGGAAAGAGAAGGCCCAGGTCTCGCATACTGAGGTGCTAAATCAATTCGCCCCGGGCACAGTTATCATCCTGCGTCAGGAGATGGCTCCGTTGATGCAGTGGGTCAAGTTGAGCGGGCATGTTGAGGCCTACCATCACGATCTGCTGCTGGCCCAGATGCAGCTTGAACTGCTGCGTAAAAGCGGTCGCCTTGATGATCTCAAAGATCGTCTGCTCGATCGTGTGGCACAGTTGCAGATGCACCTCAATCCTGTACGCGAAAAGTTTGCCATTATCAATCACCTTAAGGATGCTGATTTTTGGCAACAAATCGATGTGGGTGATTTGGAAAAGATCCGCACAGAACTGCGTGGCGTCATGCATCATCACGAAATCGGTGGCGGAACGGGGCGACCCGACCCCAAGGTGATCGATATCACCGATGGTGATGAGCAGTACCTGCAGCGCAAGACCAACATCCGTGAAGTGGACATGAGTGTCTACAAGAAGCAGGTCGAAGAGGCGCTGCGTGAGCATTTCGAGAGCAACCCGACACTCAAGAAGATTCGTGCTGGTCATCCGGTCAGCGAGAACGACCTTATCAGCTTGGCTTCGCTAATCCTCACCCAGCATCCGGGGGTCGACATCAACCTGCTCAAAGAATTTTACGAAGAGGCTCAGCCCCTCGACTTTATCTTGCGTCGCATCATCGGGATGGACGCCGATTCGGTCAATCAGCGTTTTGAGCACTTCGTGCAAAATTACCCTGGGCTAGGTTCTAACCAGACCCTTTTCTTGCGCATGCTCAAGAACCACATCAGCAAATATGGGGCGATCGAGATCGAACGTCTTTACGAACCTCCCTTTACCAAATTCGCTAGTGACGGCGTTGATGGAATTTTTACTGATGAGCGTCAGATCAACGAGCTGATCGGCATTCTCGATACATTCAAGCCTCAAGGAGCACGAGCAACATTATGACCCGCAGTGAAATGACCAATAAAGTAGATGCCCTCTGGACTAACTTTTGGACCGGTGGCATCACCAATCCGCTGACCGTGATCGAACAGATCTCGTTTCTGATGTTCGCCCGTATGCTCGATATGAACGAGGCCAAGGCCGAAAAACTTTTCAGTCGTAACGGCAAGCCCTTCAAACGCCGCTTTGCTGAAACCGATGAAGGCCAGACACTTCGCTGGCACCGTTTCAAGAACCTGCCGGCAGATCAAATGCTCCCCCATGTGCGCGACAAGGTTTTTCCATATTTCAAAACCGTTTCGGTCGACGGCGCCAAGTTCGGCGAGTATATGAAGGACGCCCAGTTGATGATCCAGAAAGGCTCATTGCTGGTGCAGGCCGTTAACATGATCGACGAGCTCCCCTTGGATCAGGGAGACACCAAAGGCGATCTCTATGAATACCTGCTCGGTAAGTTGACCACCGCTGGTATTCAGGGACAGTTCCGCACCCCGCGCCACATCATCAAGCTGATGGTCGAGCTGATGGACCCCAGCCTCGAAGCGGGTGAGACCGTCTGCGACCCGGCCTGCGGCACCGCCGGATTCCTGGTCGAGACCATGCATTACCTGCAGAAAAAGTACAGCTCACCCGAAGGAACCTTTAAGGGCGACGACGGCAGCACCATCTATTCCGGTGACCTGATGGATGAGTATCGCGAACATGTTCAGAGCGGTTTGATACACGGCTTCGATTTTGATGTGACCATGCTGCGAATCGCCGCCATGAACCTGATCTTGCACGGCATCGAAGCGCCCGACATCCACTATCAGGACACCATGAGCGGCAATTTCTCGGACAAGTTTCCACAGCAGGCGAAGGATGCCTTCAACGTCATCCTCGCCAACCCGCCCTTCAAGGGGACCCTGGATGCCGAAGATGTCGACAGTAGCCTGCTGTCCAAGGTCAAGACCAAAAAGACCGAGCTACTCTTTGTCGTGCGGATTCTGCAGATGCTCAAGAACGGTGGCCGCTCGGCGACCATCGTTCCCGATGGCGTACTCTTTGGCAGCAGCAAGTCGCATGTCGCCCTGCGGCAGATGCTGGTTGATCAGAATCAGTTAGAGGCGATTATTTCTCTGCCGTCCGGCGTGTTCAAACCCTACGCCGGGGTGTCGACCGCGATTCTTATTTTCACCAAAGGCGGTGAGACCCGCGATGTCTTTTTCTATGACCTGAAGGATGATGGATTTTCACTCGATGACAAACGCACTCAGCTTTATGAAAGCACTTTTGCTGGGGACTTGCCGGATTGCCTTGATCGGTACGAAAACCGGAAGTCGGAACAGAATACCGACCGAACGGACAAGGCATTTTTCGTGTCTGCCGAGGAGATTCGGGAAAACAAGTACGACCTGTCCTTGAATCGCTACAAGGAAGAAGTTTACGAGGAGGTCGCTTACGAGGCGCCGAAGGTGATTTTAGGGAAACTGCGCGATCTGGAGAATGAGATTCAGCAGGATTTGGATGAACTGGAAGGGATGTTGTGATGCTACAGACAGCTCCGCTTGGCCAAATTTGCAATGTCACCACAGGACAAAGTGCTCCGCAAGATCCAACAGCATTTACGACTGAAGGGACTCCATTTATTCGCGCGGGTAGTCTTGAAGGGTTGCTTTCAGGGAAACGAGAAAATCAATTTGAGTTGGTCAACGAAAGAAATGCAAAAAAGTTCAGGCTTAAGTTGTTTCCCAAAGATACAGTCATTTTCGCAAAAAGTGGAATGTCTGCCAAAATAGGACGTGTTTATCGGCTGAAAATGCCAAGTTATTTAGTTAGCCATTTAGCAGCAGTTTCTCCTTCTGAGGAGGTTGATCCTGGATATTTGCATAGGTGGTTTGAGAAGAATCCACCATCACGTCTTATTGAAAATGAGGCATATCCTTCGATCAAAACCAGCGTTATTCAAAGTGTGGAAATCCCTCTTCCCCCACTCCCCGAACAGCGCCGCATTTCCGCTATCCTCGACAAGACCGACGCCATCCGGCGCAAACGGCAGCAAGCAATCCTCCTGACCGAGGACTTTCTCCGCTCCGTATTCCTCGACATGTTCGGAGACCCGGTCACGAATCCGAAGGGGTGGGGGGTGCGTTCAATCGAAAGCTTGTTGGCAGAAAAAAGAAACGCCATAAGGACAGGGCCATTTGGTAGCCAGTTGAAGGTTTCCGAATTTGCCGATGAGGGTGTCCCTGTATTGGGGATCGACAACATCGTTACCAATGAGTTCAAGTGGGCGAAGCAGAGATGTCTTCCTCTTGAGAGATACGAAGAGTTTCAGAGATATCGGGTTTTTCCTGATGATGTAATTGTAACCATCATGGGCACAACTGGAAGAGTTGCTGTTGCTCCGCCAAATTTGCCCGCGTGTATGAGCACCAAGCACTTATGCGTATTCACCTTAGATCAAAAAATAGCTGACCCTGTGTTTATTTGGGGAACTTTGATGTTTGACGAAGTGGTGAGAAATCAGGCGAAAGTGTCCGGTGGCGGTGCAATTATGGAAGGTTGGAATCTCGGTATTATAAAATCGCTGATGGTTCGAGTTCCACCCATCGAATTACAAAGGCAATTTCGGCAGGTAATCGAACAGATAAAAAAAAGCAAAGTGACAGGACTTAAAGCTGCAGGGCTGGAAAGCGATCTTTTCAACTCCCTCGTCCAACGCGCCTTCCGGGGAGATCTCTGAGTATGTCCGACAAGGTCGCCATCTATCAATCCACCGAATGCAAACTTGTCGGATATAATTAAATTTGCAGGAGGGGAAAATGCCTTACACAGAAAATCAGCAACGAGCTATCAAGACAGACAGTCGCAATCTTCAAATCATTGCCTGCGCCGGCTCCGGTAAAACCCAGGTGATGGCAGCGCGTGTCGTTAATCTACTCAGGACTAAAGCAGATGAGGGTGTGACGCCAGCAAGCATTGTGGCGTTCACCTTTACCGACAAAGCTGCTGCAGAGCTCAAGGACCGTATTCACAGACTTTGTCGCGAAGAATTGGGGACCGATCAGGGGCTGGGGGAGATGTATATCGGTACCATTCATGGGTTCTGTCTCAATCTTTTGCAGGAACCACCCCTCTACAAATTTCTGAAATACCAAGTTCTTTCTGACATCCATCAACGCCTGTTCATCGACCGTAACAGCCGACGCCCCGGATTGACTCAGACTCCACTTTTAAAGGGTGGCACTTTGAGCCGGTGGCAGGACTCGAAGCTGTATCAGCAGGTTCTAAGCATTACTTCCGAGGCTGATATTGATGAAAACCAGATCCCTGCAGGTGTTGTTGATAGCATGCAGCAGTACCGGCAACTGATTGATGAAAATAGATATCTCGATTACACGACCATCATCGTCGAGGCCCTTGAGGCGATACGCAACCATGCGGAGTTAAGAGCGAAGTTGGAGGGTCAGCTTCGCTATCTGATCGTTGACGAATATCAGGATGTCAATCCACTGC
>JBDNGT010000440.1:0-3420 GCA_041689145.1 Geopsychrobacter sp.
AATTGGAAAATTAGCCCTACTATCATGCTCAAAACGCGTTTCTGTTTTTACAAAAAAGGGCGGACAAGATTATGTTGGTGGTGTGATTGATAATTCTGGGCTCGATAAGGCAATAAAAAGTGATTTGACCCCAGATAAATACAGTCTTGACAACTTGAACCTTGATCTAATAAGTGATTATACGGACGACCATGATAAAGGAACAATCATTGTTTTCGAAGAAACTAAAGAAAGAATTAGAAATTCGATTACGCACATAAAAAAATTAATAGCAATGAACTTTCATTTCTCCCTAATAGATAAAGATTTTTCCATACATGTTAACGGTGAAGAAGTGACGTGTGATGATCTTGGTGATTTGTTAAAAAAAACTGAATTTGTTTGGGTAATTAATGATTACGAAGATGATATTATTTCTTCTCTAAATGATTTAAAACACGAAAAAATTTCACTAATAACATCACATGATATCTCTGGCTTTATAGCCTCAGTTGAGTTGCCTAGGTATTTAAAAATTACAGGGACTGAGGAAAGGGCCACGATTGACCTTTTTGTAAATGGCCGTTTGCGAGAAAAAAACATACTTAGACATGTCCCAACTCAACGAATAATTGAAAGCTACATTTACGGACAGATCCATTTTGATGCAATGGACGCCTTGGGGAAAGACCCATTCACAAGTAGTCGTGAAGGAATCCTTGAAGACGATAGTAACTTTCAATCTTTGCTTGAATATTTAAAAAAAGATGCACTACCTCACATAATGGATCAATGGGATAAACTGAGACTTGATCGCGGCGATGAGGGTGATCAGGAAAACACAAGAAAATCCAAGAAGGAGCGTAAGGCTCGGGACCTATATGCAGCAGCGCGCGATGAATATAAGCCTGATAAAGATGCACCAGCAAAAGATAAAGTAGAAGGATGGCTTAAGGACTTGCGTGATGATGCTGAATTTAATCTTACTGCCTATGTTGATTGTTTTTTGTCAGAAAATCTGGTCAGAAAATATATCAAAGTTAAAAATAAGAAACTCGGACATGATGTATTGAAAGAGGCCGGTAAGTGGAAGAAGAGTGAACAAGATAAAAAGGGAAAAGCGAATATTAGTTTTTCAATTAGAAAAAGCGAAGATGACCTTGGTTATCTAGGCATGGACGCACTTGCGGTTACTGTAGAAGGGAACAAAGAAACCGGCAAATCCCAATCAATGTACGCAGACGCTATTTCCTATAGCCCTGTACGGAACGTAGTCGGCCACACGGGCCTGCTGACTGAAAATGGCAAAATTCACCTCAGGCTTACATATGAAAATATCAAGGCGCGGGTTAAGAAGCTTGTCTCAGAATGAACTACCCCCGCAGCAAGCTACGGGGTATCAACAGCCCCCAACCTTTGATAAGTCACGCAGCAAGCTATGGGGAATTAGACCCGATCAAGCCGATTAAAAACCCTTGAATACTCCACCCTTAAACAGATATAGTCTTCAGGTTTTCCAAAAAAAAAAGCCCCAGTCAAAAGACCGAGGCTAATTTCTTCAAATAAAGGTTTGGGGCCGTCACCGCTAAACGGGATAGGGTTCTTCCAAACTCTGCAAATAAAGTGTAAACACAAAAATGTGTGTTGTCAATAAATATGTTATTAGACTCAATTGAACCCAATAGTGTTTTTGTAACACAAATTTAAAGGCTTAGGGAGTGGGATGTTAACCAACGAAGAGTTTTTTAGAACTTTCCGCCAGGCGGTTTCAAATGAGCGCCTCGATCATTATATCCAACATGGAGCTGGAGGAGGAGATGAAAATCTCGTCACCCACTATGCTTGGAACATGGCTCTCTCCGAATCCCTCTATACTCCCATCCAGTGCCTTGAGGTTTCTCTCCGGAATGCAATCCACACCACTTTAACCGCTGAATACAATACTGATCGATGGTTTGATAATTTAAGCCTGCTCACTACACCTTCTCAAATTGATATTGCAAAAGCCAAAGCGAATATAGCGAGACTTGGAAAAGCTGAAACACCAGGACAAGTTATAGCAACTTTAACCTTTGGTTTCTGGACAGGCCTTTTCTCTCGGGGTTACCAAAATACATTCTGGCCAAAAATCTCTAGACACGTTTTCTCTGGTCTACCAAATAGAGAGCGAGTTCGCCCCAGTATCGCTGCCCAGTTAAACGAAATCCGTCTGTTGCGAAGCCGCATTATGCACCACGAGCCAATTTGGTATTTATCGGATCTTAAAGAAAAGCATCGTAAAACTCTAAAATTCATCCATGCCATCAACCCCGCCATGCTGGACTTTAATACCTCTATAGATCGCTTTCCGGAACTTTATTACAATCACATGGCCGCTTTTCAAGCGGGTCTGCAGACCAAACTTCCACACATCATAATCCCATAAACAGGAAGACCTCAGATCTTGGCCTTACCCCCGTCTCCCATGCGTTTTCTACAAGAAAACACTCCACCAAAACGCCCTTACGGGCACCGGAATCATGATTCACAGCCCAGCTCCACCACACTTTCAACACGGCTTCTTTTTGGCAACCATACGTAAGCTCATTGGCTGCGATTGCCCGAGTGTGTAACAACTCCTGCAAGGCAAGAACGGCCATCCCGGTTTCTAAGGTGGCCGTTTTTATGTCTGCTTAATCGAGGGAAGAGAGACAGAGGGCAGAAGGACAGAAAAGCCCCTAAATCTCATATCTCAAAAGTAGTGTCATATCTTTTTCTGATTCGTATCAATCTTCCGCATCTACTTTTTAGCGAGGACTCGTCATGCCCGCGAAGGCGGGTATCCAGTGGTTTTACACGGGCTTCTGGACTCCCGCCTTCGCGGGAGAGACGAACTCTTCTTTTACGGCGGAAGATCAGTACTAATCAGGTATCTTTTTGAGTGAAAATCTCACCCGTCTAGAGAATTCTGAGACGAGAAGATTATTCCTTTTAGAGTCGCTAGCAGGGCCAAACTTCTAAAGAGCCTGTCTTTCTCAGAGTACAATCACCCCAGGTCCTGGTGGTTCGGCATAGAGTTGTTCGACCAGCTCATGACGGCGCTGCAATGATGCACGTTGGTTGATATAGCCTTTATCGGTGATTTCATTAGCGTCGCTGTTCGGGGGTTCACTCATCAGCAGGATCCGGGCGATTCGGGTGGATGATCCCTGTTGCGCGGCGTTGAATTGACTCAGGGTCCGGCGCAGATAAGCTTCGACCTCAGGCTGTTGCAGCAAACTTTCTACCGAAACATCTTCTGTAAGCTCCTTGCACAATTTCTTGCAGGCGGCCAGATTCGGCCAGGCGAGGATCGCGACATACTCCCGGTCATGGCCGCTGACCAGCGCGAACTGTACAACCGGCGCGGCGGCAGCGAGAACGGCCACGCGTAACAGACCGACCCGCACCCAGGTGCCGCTG
>JBDNGT010000441.1:0-2498 GCA_041689145.1 Geopsychrobacter sp.
ATAACTGAAGTGAAATTTGCGCTTCTTCTTTAAGTTTTTCAAGAGCTATTTTATTGCCAAAGAGCGTCGGAGAAAGTGTTTTAACTGCAACATTGCGACAGCCAAGAGCCTGATCTTCGGCGAGCCACACCGTACCCATACCACCCTCGCCAAGCTTTCGGATAATCCTATACCGGCCAGCTAAAGTGAGATTATCTTTTGGTTGATTACTTAGGATTTTGCGAATCACTTTATTAAAGAACACAATCCCCCCTAATTGCCAATCCGAGTAATACGAAACCAAGGGCGGTCATAGATACTGCTCCCCTCAATGAATTATCCAAGCATGTCATTTTTTAACATTAATACGATTTTTCTAGCCAAAAATTGATATTTTATATGTTCTTCCTCGTGCACCCTCCTTGCTTCTGCAAGGAGACTATCACATCCGTGATTACGAGCCTCTTGGAATCTTCCATCAGATTGGCTAAGAGATATTTTAGTATTTCTGTAAAACGAATCTAGTTCCTTGGCCACTCCCTCGTCAGATGCAAACAGAAAGACATTACTAATTAACTCCAATCTTTCAGCCGTTATATTGCCGTCGCTCCAGCCCTTCCCTGAAATCAAATCGTTTGATATTTTTGAAAAAATATCAAATTTCTTATCAAGAACCCATCGTTGCTTATCATTGTTGTACATAATTTTCTGTAGCCACCAAACATCTAATATTTTGACCACTATAGCCCCAATTCCAATAGACCCTAATATTTCATAAAATGCCATTTAAACTCCTGTAACCATCCCCCTAAAATAGGGCCAGAAATAGTTAGAGTTTTCCAGCACACTCAGATCACTTAAAAGGAGGACTCACCAGTGCGAAAAACTCGATTCAAAGAAACTCAGATCGTCAAAATACTCAAAGAGGTTGAAGGTGGCTGTATGCTCTCAGGGAGGTTTGTCGTGAATATATATCATCTAACCACCGAAAAATGAACAGGGGGGAATCGGCGACAGGCGGGATATTCCCATAATTCCTAAAACTTGATATTCACATTTATTTATTTTTCGATTCCTGTATCGACAGGTTCTTCAGGTTCCGCTATTGCTTCATTTATCGGGATATTTGGAAGTTCTACGACCTCTCCCCGTTCGATTTTTTGTTGCATTATCTCAACAAGCTTTCCCTCGGGCCACATATCGGACCTGACCAGAAGCATGGGGATGACCTCAAGATACCTGCAAAGTAGCACAACTCGGTGGCGGCCGTTTATACCTAGAAGGTGCCCGTTCCTAAATTCGAATGCCGGGGGCTTGAAATACTGATCGCCATTGTCATCGTACCAGAACCAACCAGGATGGTACCAGTCGAGGACGTTTTCGGAATCGCGACAAGCCAAGTCATCCGTATCCACATTTGCCATAAAAACATCTCTGGCAACCCAGGCGGCAACATCTGTTGGAGCGGTTATGTCGATTTTACATTTCATAGGACAGGAATTCTTTCACACATCCGTCGGGTGTCAGGGTCGTTATCTATTCTCAAAATTCCTGACTTGCTTGCGAGAATTTAGCACAGCTCGCACGAGGTGGAGTTTAAGTGCATACCCCCCACTTACTCTATTGGCGCCGCAGCATCTTAGGCCAGGTCATACCTCCGCAAGGTGTTGCAAGAAGCGCTGCCCGTATGCAGTGACCGCATGTCTCAAGTCTTCAGCTCCATGCCCAGTCATCATAATTTTCAGGGTGGTCAGATTTGTTACTCGCATATCGTTTAACTGGGCGATCAGTTCCGCAATGCGCTCTTCGTTAAAATCAGGAAGTCGCTTACAGAGGGTTTGATTAGGCGAACCCATCGACCCGGGATTCAGGGAAGGCTCCATAGACAATCCACGCAGAACCCTTATGTGGTCCGCCTGTATGGCTTCCAGAGTCCGCAAGAACCGTATCTGCTCATCGTAAGGCTCTCCTGGCGACTCAATGGCATACGAAAGGAACGACTTGTAAATCCCTCTCTTTTCTTCACTCCTTTCATCTGCCGCCCTTCTCAAAGCCTGTTCGAGAAGTTCCTCAAAGTCCTCGGTCTTCACATACTCTTCAGAAACTTCTGATTTAAAATCGGTCAAATCCTCGACAAGACCTTCAAGGACTTCACGTACTCTCGCCATTCTACGACCTGCCGACATCCCACCTAGAACGTTGCTGACTGGCCCACCGATCCAAGGGATTGCACTTCCTACGAAAGCAGCAACATCGAGGGCAGTCTCAGCAGTCGTCGTTGCGGGAACTAGCTCTGGGTGTTTGTCTGACATAACGCCTCCTTGTGAAACGTAACTTATGAAAATCGATTCGATCTCAAATATCCTACATTGCGAGAAAACTGACCGACGCTACTCCTCGTCATGCCCGCAAAGGCGGGGATCCAGAGGTTTTACCCGGGCTACTGGACTCCCGCCTTCGCGGGAGAAACGAACTTTTTATTACGACGGAAGATCAGTGCTCATCAGGACTTTTTATGA
>JBDNGT010000442.1:0-3959 GCA_041689145.1 Geopsychrobacter sp.
CAGGCTTGTAAAGTTGCAAACTTGTGGGCTGTCAATCAGCATGAGGCAGAACAAAAGGCCTATTGCCTCATATCCTGACGAATTAGGCCTTTTGTCTTTTTGCTGTCTGAGAAATTCGAGAGAGCCTTCCTCCTTAAAGTGTTTCAGAATGTCTATCGAAGTTCTCAGAAAATCGATAAATTGAGAAGCTAGGTGCCGATCTCCTCAGTTCTATATATTTTTGAGCAGTACCGCTAAGGCACCTCTCTTCTCCCCAAACATGTACGGGCACAGGGTCATGCGTGGCACAGGATCATGCGCGCATAGTTGCAAACTTGTGGGCTGAGACAGGTCATCCCTTCTCGGCATGCAGCATAACCAAAAGGTCATTGCCTCAAATGGTGAGGCAATGACCTTTGCTTTTTGCGTTTTAACGTGCTTATTATTGCCTCATATTTTGATGCAAAGGAGCATCCTTTATGCCTCAATATGTCTGGCAGCACCCGACCTGGCCGACTTTTACCCTGGACTACGAGCAGCTCACCCCGCAGCTGGGGCGCTGTCGCCATCTTCAGGGGCAACTCTTCCCGCAGGTCAAATCGCTGGGGCTTGAGCTCGAACTGAAGACCCAACTTGAGGCCCTGACCAAAGAGGCGATCATCAATAAGCCAGAGATGATTTTGCGCCCCACAGATGGGCGGCGACCAGCGCTCGCCAGGGGGAGAACTGGGCCAACCAGCCCTTCGCTTCTTCTTCGCCGATCTTCTCCTCCCGCCCCAGCACCATCTGCAAGCCCCGCCGCACGGCGACATCACCATGAAGTGAACCGTCCAGCCAGCCGAAACCGCGCAGCAGGGTATAGCTGGCTGTCCAGGGTCCGATGCCACGCACAGCTAAAAGTCGGGTGCGGATCTCTTCGGCGTTGACGTTTAATTCTTCGACCTTGAGCGATAACTGGTCAGACATGACGAGCTCGGCGAGGCGGCACAGGGTGCCGGCCTTGGTCGCTGAAAAACCGGACTGACGTAGTTTGTCTTCGGTGAGACGGGCAATCTGTGCGGCCCCCGGATAACAGAGTAGTCCGCTGGAATGACGAAGGTCGGTTGCGACGATCAACTTGCGGCGGATGGAGACTGCCGCGCCGACACTGATCTGCTGGCCGGTGACGGCCCAGGTCAGTGCCTCGAAAGGGGTCGTGGTGACCGGTACTCTCAACCCGCGCCTGCTAGCGATCAGCGCACCTAGCTGCGGATGCTCACGATAGTCTCGTTCGAAAAGCTCGATCTTCTGATCTAGCCCGAGCATCCGCCTGACCATAATGACGAGGCGCGCCGAACTGTCTGCCGTGATTTCTCCATCCACGTTGAGATTTACCTCAGCTTGGTCAGACTGAAAGTGGACGCTGAGAGAAGCAGGTTTCTCGTTCCAGAGCAGACCTTTGTGAAAGGAACTCGCGTCAACCCTCTCGGACAAGGCCTGTTTGTCGCGCTGATGAAAGGCTAAAAAGTCATCAGGCCGGAAAGTCGCGGGGAGCGAGAGGGTGGTGGAGAGGTGTGAATTCAATTGGTTGGGTCCTTTGCTTGAAAGAGCCATAGTCTCCATTGTCTCTGTCCTGATTCTGGCGGTTATCTCTTATAAAAGGCAACAGTGTGCAGGTACGGAAAACTGAGAAGAGAACTTGTCGGTCTATCTCCTTTACCATGCTGGCCCGGATTGTTATCCTGCGTCGAACTCTTAACCTGGGGAAACGACAATGTCGCTGCGCTTTATCCATACCTCCGACTGGCATCTGGGTCGTCAGTTTCATAATGTTTCACTCCTTGAAGATCAGCGTCATGCGCTGGATCAGCTCGTAGAGATTATTCGCGAACGTCAGGTCGACGCCGTGCTGGTCGCAGGAGATATCTATGATCGTTCCGTTCCGCCGGCGGCAGCGGTCGAGCTACTTGATGAAACCGTCCATCGCATCTGTTACGAACTGCAGGTTCCGCTGATCCTGATCGCCGGCAATCATGACGGGCCACAGCGGCTCGCCTTCGGCTTCCGGCAGATGGCCGGGTCTGGACTACACGTGGTCGGACCGCTGCGGCGCGAATGGCAGCCGGTCATCCTGCAGAAGGAGGGGGAAGAGGTCGCCTTCTATTCGATCCCCTTCGCCGAGCCTGCCAGGGTACGACAGGTCTTTGATGTCGAGGTTTCCAGCCATGATGAGGCCCAGGCCTTTTTGCTTGACCAGGTTCGACAGCATAACGGCCCGCAGCGTCCCTGCGTGGTGATCGGCCACTGCTTTTTGGCCGGCGGCGAGGTCAGCGAGTCGGAACGGCCACTCTCCATCGGCGGCGCCGACCAGATCTCGCCAGAGCATTTCCGCGGCTTTGCCTATGCGGCGCTTGGCCACCTGCACGGTCCCCAGTATCGGGGCAGCGAACAGATTCGTTACTCCGGGTCGTTGCTCAAATATTCCTTTTCCGAAGAGCGCCAGCGCAAGGCCGTTACTCTTGTCGAACTGGACAAACAGGGTAAGGCACAGATCGAGCAGATTCCGCTCAACCTGCTACACGATATGCGCACTCTTGAAGGCTCCCTCGCGGACTTGCTGGAAGCGGGAACAAAAGATCCGCATTACGAGGATTACCTGATGGTGCGCCTGACCGACAGTCACGCCATTCTCGATGTAATGAGCAAGCTGCGCGAAGTTTACCCCAACGTGCTGCATCTGGAGCGACCGGGTTTGATGGCGCGCGGCGCGGCGCTGCAGGTCGGCCGCGAACGCTTGAAGCAGGGGGAGCTGGCAATGTTTGAAGATTTCTTCGATCAGGTCAACGGTGAAGCACTGAAAGATGAACAGCGGGAGATTGTCGCCGAAACCCTCGACAGTCTGCATCGGGAGGAGCGCTGATGCGACCACTCTCCTTGATATTGACCGCTTTCGGTCCATTTTGTGGCAGTGAAACCATCGACTTTACTGCGTTGGGCGATAACACCCTGTTTCTGATCAACGGTCCCACCGGCTCGGGTAAAACCACCATCTTAGACGGCATTTGTTTCGCCCTTTACGGCAAGACCACCGGTGATGAACGTGAGGGCGCGCAGATGCGTTGTGATCTGACGGCATCTGAAGTTCTGACTGAAGTTTGTTTTGAGTTTGAACTGGCCGGGCGCAGATTCCGAATCCGCCGGATGCCGGAGCAAGAGCGGCCAAAGTCGCGTGGTGAAGGGACCACGACTCAGTCTCCGGAAGCGCAGCTTGTTGAACTGCTGGCCGATGGTAAAGAGAATCTCCTTGTTGCGAGCAAGGTCAGCGAAGCAACCCGTGAGATCGAGGAGTTGACCGGCCTGTCAGTCGATCAGTTCCGGCAGGTGATGGTGCTGCCGCAGGGGAAATTCAGGCAGCTATTGATGGCCGATTCGAGCGAACGGGAGAAGATTTTCAGCCAGCTCTTTCAAACGCGCATCTACAAACGCCTGGAGGAGAACCTCAAGGCTCGCGCTGCATCGATCCGGCAGGAGCGCGAGCGCCAGCTGCAACTGCAGCAGGGGATGCTCGAAGGGGCGGACCTTGAGAGTTGCGATGGCCTGGAAAAGGAGCTGGCGGAGCTGGAACCTTCAACCGCCGCTGCTCGCGCGGCGCTGGCCAATGAGGAAGCCGCTTTGGGCGCAGCCGATAAAGCCCACGAGCAGGCGCGCACCCTGCTGGAGGAATTCACCCGGCTGAAGAAGGTGATGACAGAGCTGCAACAGCTGGAATTGCAGAAGGATCAGATCGGAAGCGATCGGCAACGTTTGCAGCAGGCCGAACGTGCTCTAACCTTGCAACCCCTCTTTACTGAGCGTCTTCGCTGCGCGGCGGAGCTTAGGGTGGTAAAGGGCGCCGTCGATCTGGCCGTGGAGAAGAAAGCGCAGGCCGGTGAGCGGTTGCGTGTCGCTGCTGAGCAGCAGGTTATGGGGTCGGGGCTGCAGAAGGACCTCGACCAGGCTAA
>JBDNGT010000443.1:0-4329 GCA_041689145.1 Geopsychrobacter sp.
AGCCGGACCCTGTATCCGTTGCGGACGCTGTATCGGCGCTTGTCCTATTCATCTGCAACCGACTACCATCGCCGCCTACGCGCGCCTCGATCGTTTCGACGAGGCCGCCGAATACCACGCCCTCGACTGTATCGAATGTGGCTGCTGTACCTACATCTGCCCGGCAACCCTGCCGCTGGTCCAGTCGATCCGTTATGCCAAAGCCGCCATCATGGCGAAACAAAGGACGCTCTGACGTGGAAAATCAACTCTATCTGTCATCGTCGCCCCATATCCACAGCGGCGAAACCACCGACAAGGTGATGCGCAAGGTCATCTATGCTCTGCTGCCGGCGACGGTCCTGTCGATCTACTTTTTCGGCCTGCCGGCGCTGAGTGTGCTGCTCGTCTGCACCCTCGGCTGCATGGGATTTGAGGCGCTCAGCTGCAGGCTGATGCAAAAGCCATTGGCCCTCGCCGATGGTTCAGCCGCGTTGACCGGCGTACTGCTCGCCCTGAATCTGCCGGCTTCAGCGCCCTGGTGGCTGTCTCTGTTCGGGGCCGCGATCGCCATTTTGATCGGTAAACAGGTCTATGGCGGGCTCGGCTGCAATCCGTTTAACCCTGCGCTAGTGGCGCGCGTGGTGCTGTTGATCTCGTTCCCGGTTCAGATGACCAGCTGGACGACGCCGACCCCGCTCGGCTCAGGCCTGGATGCGGTGACCGCCGCGACCCCGCTCGGCGAGATGAAGACCGCCGTGATGCTAACCGGTAAGCTGCCGGCCCTGGCGCACAGCGGCTTCACGGACTACCTGCTCGGCAACATGGGCGGTTGCATCGGTGAGGTTTCGGCCATTGCCCTTATGCTCGGCGGCGGCTACCTGCTGTGGAAGCGGGTCATCAGCTGGCATATCCCGGTCGCCTTTATCGGCACGGTGCTGGTGATCGGCGGGATCTTCTGGGCGGTCTCGCCCGAAAAATATCCGAACCCACTCTTTCACCTGCTGACCGGTGGCTTGCTCTTGGGCGCCCTCTTCATGGCGACCGATATGGTCACCTCCCCGGTGACCGACAAGGGGATGCTGATCTTCGGCTTTGGCTGCGGCCTGCTGACCATATTGATCCGTCTCTTCGGCGGCTACCCCGAAGGGGTCTCTTTCGCCATTCTGCTGATGAACGCCGCAACTCCACTTATCGATCGCTTCAGCCGCCCGAAGATCTACGGGCAGGTCGAAGCCAAGGCTTGACGCTATGAAAGATATTATTCGCCTCCTCTTAGCCCTGACCCTGATCGCCGGCATTGCCGGACTGATCCTTTCGCAGGTCGAAATGGCCACCCGCGAACCGATCAAGGAACAGCGTCGTCTGCAGATGCTCAAAGCCCTGGCTGCCGTTTTGCCGGCCTTTGAGAACAGCCCAGATACCGACAAGGTTGAGTTGCAGGACGGACTCGACAAAAAGGGCCGGCCGGCGCTGAAGACCTTCTATCGCGGGCGAAAAGCCGGCGTATTAACCGGGACCGCCTTCAAGGTGATTGCGCGCGACGGCTACAGCGGCAATATCGAAATTATGGTCGGGCTCAACCCCGCAGATCATCTTAGTGGCATTGAGATTCTGACCCACGCCGAAACGCCAGGTCTCGGTGCCAAGATTATTGAACCGGTCTTTAAGGATCAGTTTAAAGGGAAGAGTCTCGATAACGCCGATTGGCGGGTCAAGAAAGACGGGGGTCAGTTCGATCAGATCACCGGCGCCACCATTTCACCGCGGGCGATCGTCAAAGCGGTCAAGAAGGGTCTCGAATTCTACAAAGAACACAAAATAGAGATTCTGGCCCCACAGGGAGGTACCCAATGAGTCTGATGCATACGTTCAGCAAGGGGCTCTGGCAGGAGAATGCTGTCTTCAAGCTGCTGCTCGGCATGTGCCCGGTGTTGGCCGTCACCACCAGCGCGGAGAACGGACTGGGGATGGGGCTGGCAACCACCTTCGTCCTGGTCTGCGCCAATATAACCGTCTCCATGCTGCGTAAGCTCATCCCGGCGGCGGTGCGGATCCCCGCCTTTGTCGTGATCATCGCCTCGTTCGTCACTGTGGTGCAGCTGTGCATGGAAGCCTGGGTCTACGATCTCTATCAGGCCCTCGGCATCTTCATCCCGCTGATCGTGGTCAACTGCCTGATCCTGGGCCGAGCCGAAGCCTTCGCCTCGAAAAATCCGGTGGTGGATTCAGTGGCCGATGGTCTGGGGATGGGGATCGGCTTCACCCTCGGCCTGTTTATTCTCGGCTCTGTGCGCGAGCTGTTCGGTTCAGGCGCCATCCTCGGTTTCAACCTGCTCGGCGCGTCCTATCAACCGATTCTGCTGCTGATTCTGCCGCCCGGCGCCTTTATCACCCTCGGCCTGCTGCTGGCGCTGATGAGCCGCATGAGTCACAGCAAAAGTAAAAAACCACAGAGCAATAGTCACTGCGGCTAACGAGAGTCCTTACTCAACGAGCTTGAGGGAGAGAGTCGGCGAGATGATTCCTGAGAATGAAATCCGCTTCAGTGCAATCCGGGCACAAGGAGCCGGTGGGCAGAACGTCAATAAGGTCGCCAGCGCAGTGGCCCTCTTCTTCGATATCGGGGCGTCCTCCCTCAGCGATGAACTGAAAGAGCGGCTGCTCAAACTGAGTGATCGGCGTATCACCGGCGAAGGGGTGGTGGTCATCAAGGCCCAGCGCTACCGCAGCTTTGAAAAAAACCGCGCCGATGGCATCGCCCGCTTAGAAGAGATCATCAACCAGGTGCGCAAGGTCCCCAAGCGTCGCCGCCCGACCAAGCCCGGCAAGGGCGCCCGCACCCGCCGCCTCGACAGCAAAACCAAACACGGCCAGACCAAAACCTTACGCAGCAAAATCGATTACTGAATCAGTTCGCTAACCCCAGAATAAACGCCCACTGCAGCTTGCTGACCGGCGTGATTGACAGGCGGTTGCCGCGCTGCAGCAGCTTCATCCCTTCGAGATGCGAACGTTTCGCAAGAAAAACCTTGGGGTTGTTCTGCCCCGTCTGCTATAAGGGTTAGAAACCACAGGGGGCTTTATTGAAAATATGCAAGCCGTGCGCATGATCCTATCAAATCATCCGCACGGCTTTTTTATTGTCTGAGGGGTTGAATAGATTTTAATATTTTTGCCTCACATCTGACTCCTCACCCCTCACGGCTACTCATGCTCTTTTACAATTTATCGATCGGACTTGTCACCGCCAACCCCGGCCTGTTGAGGACGTGGGTGTAAATCATCGTGGTTGAGACATCGCTGTGCCCCAGAAGCTCCTGCACCGTGCGGATATCCGAACCGTTCTCCAATAGGTGAGTGGCAAACGAGTGGCGCAGGGTGTGCGGAGTGACAGTTTTGCTCAATTCGCAGTCTCTCGCGGCGGTTCTGACCGCGCGTTGAACCGCCGACTCATCGAAATGATGCCGCCGGATCTGGCCATTTTCGGGATCGACACTGACCCGCGTCGCCGGAAAGATATACTGCCAGCGCCAATCACGCCCGGCACCAGGATATTTTTTGCTCAGGGCATCAGGCAACCAGACGTCACCATAGCCGCGCTTTAAATCGCCCTGATGAGCAGTTGGCAGATCAACAGATTGGGGGGATCCAGACGACCCAGTAACGCGGTGACCTCTTCCCGCGTCAGGACCACCGGCACTCTGATCGGTTTCTTGGCCCGGGAAAAATCCGAAAAGTCCCCCAGCGGGCGACCTTCGGACTCCTGAAACAGAAAGACCAGCGCGTTTAACGCCTGTTTCTGGGTATTGACCGCCACGTTCATCTCTTCGGCCAGGTGGGTCAGGTAGGATCGAATCGCGTTCGCATCCAGATCGGCGATTTTACGTTGCGGATAAAAGCTCAAAAAACGCATGCCCCAGTCGAGATAAGCCGTAACCGTACGTTTGGCGTACAGGCGACCGACCAAGGTGCTGCGCATTTTAGCCAGGGTCGCCTGATGAGCCGCCGAAAGGTCACTCATGGAAAGTTTTGACTTTTGCACCGGACGTGGAGCCTGCTTGTCCAGCGCCCAGTTGATACGCAGATGATCACGAAACAGATGCCACAACGCGACCCGCGCCTGGCTCCACTGCCAGTCTTTAACGGACGAGCTGTCGTGAAGATTATCCAGAAAGGCGGAAACATGTTCAGGCTGACAATCCGTCAAGGAGCGTTGACCGATAAATTTGACAAACTGCTGGCACCAACCGATGTACCAACGGATATGCTGGGCCTTGATACTGTGCCTGGCCAGACAATTTTCGTACTTTTGCCAGAATTGAGCGTTAAGGGTGGTCTTCTCTACAG
>JBDNGT010000444.1:0-1501 GCA_041689145.1 Geopsychrobacter sp.
CTAGGGTTCAGTAAGGAATACATTGACCTTTGTTCGTGGATTAGCTATTTTGGAATAGTCTGAAATTACAAGGGTTTTTACGTTTTTCTGGGCTTCTGCTCGGTTTTTTAGTTGATACTCCGAACCTGACAATAACATTGCTTTGGGAGAGGGCGTCGGTATGGTGAAAAAATCACTGTCCGAACGAGATATCTGTACTAAATACATCACACCGGCTCTTCAAGCGGCTGGTTGGGATCTGCATACCCAGATCCGTGAAGAGGTCAGCTTCACCGCCGGACGGATTATTGTTCGTGGCAAGCTCCATTCGCGCGGTAAAGCCAAACGCGCCGATTACGTTCTCTACCACAAGCCGAACCAACCTCTCGCCGTCATTGAAGCCAAAGACAACACCCATTCAGTCGGTCACGGCATGCAGCAGGCCCTCGATTATGCCGAAGCCCTCGATGTGCCTTTTGCCTTCAGCTCGAACGGCGACGGCTTTATCTTTCATGATCGCACCGGACTTTCGAATCCGGTCGAGCGTGAACTGACTCTCGATGAGCTCCCAACTCCTGCCGATCTCTGGCAGCGCTACAAGCAGGGGAAGGGGATAGACGCTCCCGCCGAGGCCGTGGTTGCGCAACCCTACCACACCGACGGCAGCGGCAAGGAACCGCGTTACTACCAGCGGGTTGCGGTCAACCGCACTATCGAAGCCATCGCCAAGGGGCAGAACCGTCTGCTGCTGGTGATGGCGACCGGCACCGGAGACCTACACTGCCTTCCAGATCATCCGGCGCTTGTGGAAGTCACGGACCAAGAAACGCATCCTCTTTCTTGCTGATCGCAATATCCTGATTGACCAGACCAAGACCAACGATTTCAAGCCGTTCGGGACGGCGATGACCAAGATCGTCAATCGTCAGGCCAAAAAAGCCTTCGAGATTTACCTTTCCCTCTACCAGGCCGTAACCGGCACTGAAGAAGAACAGAACATCTACAATCAAGATCGATAACCCTCAGTAGCATAAAGAGAGTATCACTGTAATGTCAGTATCAGGCACCATCAAATCAATCCAGGGCATCATGCGCAAAGACGCCGGAGTCGACGGCGATGCGCAGCGTATCGGCCAGCTTGTCTGGACCTTCTTTCTTAAAATCTTCGATGACCAGGAGCAGGAACTTGAACTGCTTCAGGACAACTACACTTCGCCGATCCCTGAGCGGTTGCGCTGGCGCAACTGGGCGGCCGATGCCGAGGGGATTACCGGTGATGAGCTGCTCGACTTCATCAATAACGAGCTGTTTAAGACCCTAAAGAGTTGGAGCTGAACGCTGGGACCAATGGGCGTGGCGTTGTGGTGCGCTCGGTGTTCGAGGATGCCTACAATTACATGAAGAACGGTACCCTGATCCGTCAGGTGGTCAACAAGATCAACGAGATCAACTTCAACCGCTCCGATGATCGGCACACTTTCGGCGACATCTACGAGCAGATCCTCAAGGACTTGCAGAGCGC
>JBDNGT010000445.1:0-2734 GCA_041689145.1 Geopsychrobacter sp.
CCCGTTTGGTTTTGCGTCAGATTGACAGATATGTGAAGGAGCATCCGAACGAGGCGCGGTCACGCTCTGCGTTTCTATCTGAGGCAGCTTTGGAAAGGATGCGTAAATCGCACGACAAGACTAAGACCCTGGCATAACGTCGGGCCGCTTTGATTGTTGAGAGGAATCTTGTGTGCCTGTCCATGATCAGTTGAATTTTGTGTGCCTGTTCATAATCGGATTTTCGGCTTTGGAGTCAATCCAATTGGCTAAATTCGCTCGTGATGCTTCATATGTTTCATCACCATGCAGATGCTTTATTAAAAGCAACTCGCGATAGGCGTCTTCAATTCGACCCTGCTGCACTCTGAGTTGCGCCAGCTTGTAAATTGGCATAGGCAAAGGGTATCGGCGAGCGACGTTTTCAATTAGCTCTGCATCGCCCTCTTCTAGGTTCACAAACTCATGTGTCCGTGCAACCCAAATAAAGGATCGAAGTTGATCGAATAAAAATACATCCGGCGCTTTTTTATCTGCCTTCAAGGTGCCAATAGACGCTGCTTCGAACCTTAGCAATCTGTGGTCTTCTTCCAGAACCCGATAATCTATCCATGCAAGGGTTAAAAAAGATCCGTAAACTAAGATACAAATACCTAGCACCCACCGAGGAAAATTCACACTTTTTTCTAAATGACGCCAAATTTTCAAGAACTTATTGATTAGAGGGTGCAAAAAATTCGAGATACGATCTAGATGAATAACATCAAACAAAGATACACCGATAAAGAAACCCGAAATTAGCAAGAAATAACTGTACGCGTGCGGGTATTCCAGTAAAGAGTGAACCAATATAGCAGAAAAAGCCGATAAGCTATAAAATCCTTTTTTACTGTCAGAAACCAGTAAAAGTTTTATCCAAAAAAAGCTAATTAAGCAAAATATTAAAAGCCCCAGCGGGATCCCGGCCCAAACTAACAAATCCAGAAATAAGTTATGGGTATATTGAGTCATACCAACAACTGGATAGCTTTCAGCAACTGCTACCTGTGCATGGGACACTTGCCCGAAACCATAGCCAAACCATGGCTTTTCAAGAATTGCAGTCCAAAAGGAACTCCACATATCAATGCGTATATCAGTTAGGTGCAATCTTGTGGATTTAACACCGTCGGAAAAAAGAAATCTATTAATATGAGGCCACGCCCAACCAGAAATAAAATACGCCAAACCAGCCAAAACTACAAAACGCAGCCGATCAGCCTTCCAACTTCTAAAAATGACGTAATGCCCCAAGGCAACGAAGAGCAAAACAAATAATAAAACAAATGATGTGCGGGATTGCGCTAACGCGGCTCCAGCAATAAGGAAAAAACCACATACCAGACCACCAGCGCGTCCAATACATTTTTTTTCATACAGGTAGTAAAGAGAAAAAACAGCCAGCCAAATAAGCGTTGAATAATTATTCGGCTGCGCCAGGTTGGCATATGGGCGAGCATAGGGAGGAAGATCGTGAATAAGAAGTGAAGAGAATAATTGTAATGACTGAATAAGTGCTAGCCATACCGAAACAACACCTATCATTAACACTGATAGCGCGATCGACTCAACCGCTCTGGACTTAACACTCCCAGTTTCAATGAAATTTGAAGCCATCAAACACAGCGAAAAACTACTAAAGTAAAAAAATACGGAAACTGCATCACCAAAAAAATCAATGTTATTGGTCGCTACCTGCAAAAGAGGTAGAAAAGAAATAAAAAACAGCAGAACAAGAACCCTAGGAACACCAACAAATTCAAACTTACTTAAAATCTTGAGAAGCACTGCAAAAAGAGCAACAAAAGCTGAAAACTCTAAATAAAACGAACCCCAAGGGTAGTAATGGTTAGGCAATAAAAAAGCAATAAAAAATGCCATAAAAAAAATAAAATTTAAAACCACAAAAACCTCTTCTACAGAACCGAAGTTAATGATTAGATTTCGTGTTTTCGCTAATTTCACAAAAGAGCTCACGACTAAACCATCAGCATCTCGGCAATTGAGCTTGGCAAGGCTATGACTGTTCATAATCGAATAATAAAGAAACTAATAAATCAAAAATATGCTAAAGAGTTCGATCAAATATAAAATGCAACTGACCTACTTTCGAACATAGCATAAAAAAAGCTCAAGGAAAAATCCAAGAGCCCTTACACTAAATGACAAAATTAAACTAATTAACCCATCAGTTGCCTTGACAGCTCGCAGGACGGTATTTATCCTGCAAAGTACCACCACACACCCATATGAGCTTCCCACCAGAAGCTGTAGCAGTTAGTGTGATAGTTCCCTCAGCATTACTACCCAAGTCTTTGGACGTTGCTTCTATCTTTCCAGCGCCATCATAAGTCAAGGATGAAACATACGTTGAACTTTGGGTTTCAATGGTTACGTCAGAGGCAGTCGGAATACCTCCAACGAAAGACGCAGCTTCCGCGACAGTAGTCCGAGCTGAGGACGCAGCTATCATGACTTCTGTAACTTTAGCTCGCACCATATAATCCTGATAAGCCGGAATAGCAATCGCCGCCAAAATACCAATAATAGCCACAACAATCATCAGTTCGATCAGTGTAAAACCCTGCTGACCATGCTTCATTTGCATATTTCTCATGAGAAAACCTCTGTCATTATCGTTTGAAAATCTTTTCAGCTTACCTAACACTCTGCACCCCCCGTGCCAGTTGTCTAATTTTTACAAATATCACAGTAA
>JBDNGT010000446.1:0-2456 GCA_041689145.1 Geopsychrobacter sp.
ATTGACCAGGACTTTCAAGTAGGCGACCAGATCCTTGACCTCTTTACGGTCAAAAAATTTCTGCCCGCCGATCAGCACATAGGGAATATCCGCGTAATTGAGCTGCTCTTCAAAGGAGCGCGACTGATTGTTGGTGCGATACAGGATGGCAAAGTCGCGGTAGGCCAGCTTGCGTTTGAACCGTTCACTGTGAATCCGCTCCATCACCTGCCGGGCCTCGTCCTCGTCATCCTCACAGAGCAGATATTCGACCTTTTCCCCGTCGCCATCCGCAGTCCAGAGCGCCTTGACCCGGCGCTGCTTGTTATTACAGATCACCGCATTTGCCGCGGCCAGGATATGGCCGCTCGAGCGGTAATTCTGCTCCAGCTTGATCACCTTGGTGCCGGGGAAATCTTTCTCAAAGTTAAGGATCGTACTGACATCGGCGCCGCGAAAACCGTAGATCGACTGATCATCGTCGCCGACCACGCAGAGATTGCCGTGGGTGGCGGAGAGCTGACGCAGCAAGCGATACTGCACTGGGTTGGTGTCCTGATATTCATCGACCATCTGGTAGACAAAGCGTTGTTGATAGTCTGCCAAGACCTGTGGTTGCTCATCAAACAGTTGCACGACCAGCATCAGCAGATCATCAAAATCGACCGCATTGTACGCCTTGAGCGCCTTCTGGTAGCGGGGATAGATTTCGGCGGTCAGGCAGCTGTCGGGGTTATTGATATTAGGTTTGAAGCTCGCCGCCGTAACCAGACGATTCTTGGCGTCTGAGATCTGCCAGAGCACTCGATCCGCATCCTTGGAACTGGAATCGGCGACCAGATCACGCAACAGATCACGCACCAGGCGCCGTTGGTCACTGGTAGCATAAATGGAAAAATTCTTCTTATAGCCGAGTTTCTCGATGTGGCTTTTCAGAATCCGCACGCAGAGGGAATGGAAGGTGCTGATGACCATCCCCTTGCAGGCCTTGCGCCCAACCATCTGCTCGACCCGCTCGCGCATTTCACGCGCCGCCTTGTTGGTAAAGGTCATGGCCAGGATCTGCGCGGCGGCGACCTGGCGCTGCTGTAACAGGTAAGAGATGCGACAGGTAATCACCCGGGTCTTGCCGGAACCGGCGCCGGCCAACAAAAGTAGAGGGCCAAGATCATGTTCAACGGCTTGGCGCTGCTGAGGGTTCAGACTATTCAGATCAAACATGGGCAATAGGACTCGCAGAGGGCAAAGTTAACAAAGAATACTGGCAGAAAGTAGCATAGCCTGAGGGCCGAGAACAAGCAGCGCCGGCATGGCAGATCCTTGGCGGACCGGCATAACTTGACAGGGTTTTTCTTAAAAGAATATAAACAGTTAGCAACCAAAAGACCGATACCTGTGAGCCATAACCATGATCCCCTGGAAACAACTCGATAGTACCGATATCCTCAATAATGGCGGACAGCTACATCTCTACCAACGCGATGACGAATTTTCGATTCGCATCGATCATTGCGAGCTGATGAACAGCCGCGCCCACGGCTCTGAGGAGAAACTTGCTGAGTTCGGCTGTGCCGGCCTCGGCGCAACAGAGCGCCCCCGGGTCTTGGTCGGGGGGTTGGGGATGGGATTCACCGCGGCGGCGGCCCTGCTCCATCTGGGGGTCAATGCCCAACTTGAGGTCGCGGAACTGCTGCCGGCGGTGGTGCGCTGGAACCGTGAATATCTGGGGCATTTGGCCGGTCATCCATTGAAAGACCCGCGCATCCTGATCCGCGAAATCGACGTGGCCGCCATCATCAAAACCTCGCCGCACAAATTTGACGCGATTCTGCTCGACGTCGACAACGGCCCTGACGGGCTGACCCAAAAGGAGAACGACTGGCTCTACTCAAACGCCGGCCTGCAAACGACCTATCAGGCCCTGAAGGCTGGCGGGACCCTGGCGGTCTGGTCGGCGGCGCCCAGCGCAGCCTTTAGCACTCGACTGCGCAAGGCGGGCTACAAGGTCCGCGAGGAGACAACCCGCGCCCGCGGAACCGGCAAAGGCAGCCGTCATACCATCTGGCTGGCAACGCGTAACTGAAGAAATCCGCACCGACTGCACCAGCGCGGTCCCTCCTGCTCCGAATAGAAGCTGGCCAGACCCACAATTCCACCACAAACAAGTGTGCTTCTAGATCCAGTTTCCGTTCATTTTGTCGGATATTCTATGCGGGTTTGCCGAGTATTCTACAAATCCTCTTTTCGACATCCTCCATAAAACCGTCAAATCAATGAATTTACACGCCTTTAAAGTTAGCATGTTCATTGGATTAGGATCTTGGCAACAGGTCAACAGACGGCCTCGGAACAATTCCGCGTGAAGCAAAAAAGAAAACAAACCGCACCAATCGCCCCTCGATATTCTCAAGAGCCGGTACGCCCGGGGAGAGATCACCGAAGAGGAATATAGCCGGATGAAAAAGGACCTGAAGTAA
>JBDNGT010000447.1:0-7102 GCA_041689145.1 Geopsychrobacter sp.
GGCGGATCAAGCAGGACGCACAAAAGCTCTCGAGTTACGATACGAACCAGGATGGCAGGCTCGACGAGAGCGAATGGCAGGCGACACGCGATGCAGTCGATGACGAGCTGCTCCATGAGGACCTCGGCCGCAACTCTGAGCACAAACGCCAGGAAGATCAAGTGGTGATCAGCAAGCCCCGCCACCGCGGGCTCCCCTTCATCATCGCCGAAACTCCCTCAGAAGCCAGACTGACAGGCCGCTATGCTTGGGTCACGGGGCTGTTGTTTGTGGCCGCCAGCGTCTGCAGTGGAGTAAGTATCTGGTTACTCGTACAAAAACTTTAAAAAATAGAGAGATAGGCTGCTAAACTCGACGTTTGAATCCCGTATCAACGAGGAGGACCATATGACCGGATGGATCGTGCTTGGAGTGCTGGTACTGATGATGGCCCTGGTGGCGATCTATATCGTCGTTATCTACAACGGCTTTGTCGCGCTGAAAAACAGTATCGAGCGTGACTGGAGCAATATCGATGTGATGCTCAAGCAGCGTTACGACGAATTGCCGAAATTGATCAAGGTTTGTGAAGGCTATATGCAGCATGAGCAGAAGACCCTTGAAGCGGTGATCAAGGCCCGCTCGGCGGTGAGCAATGCCGGCTCTCAAAACCAGAAGCTGGCAGCGCAGAACGCCTTAAGTGAGACGCTGAAATCACTCTTCATGGTGGTCGAACGCTATCCCGAACTCAAGGCCGACAGGGGATTCAGACAGCTATCAAACCGGATCACCGAACTTGAGGACCAGATCGCCGATCGGCGCGAACTGGTCAACGCCGCCGTGACCATCTACAACACCCGGCTCGAACAGTTCCCGGATCTCATTGTGGCCCGCCTGTTCAATTTCAGCGCACGCCAGCTATGGAAAATCGAAGCGGCACACCGGCAGGATGTTGCGGTCAATTTCTCAAGGGATTAAGCTATAGATCCCGAGATTAGAGGACGAAAAAATCGGGGCTGTTTTTTGATTGCTTTTTTACTGTGGCGGGGCTAACGACGGAAAAGAATAAGGCTCTGCCAACGCATGCGACGCAGGCTGCGGGAACCAAAATGAAGGGGACAGCTGACCTTTACTGCGGGCTGAGTTACGAAATAGCGTAAGATAGAGTTGAACATTAAAGTTTCATTTTCCTTGAAAGCTAAAATAACACGGGCATGAACCGGCGCACAATCTTGAGTGATAAGATGAGCCGGTCAAGTACAATATTTGCTAAAATGTTGTTACAAATCTTAAGTTCTGGGCATCGATCAGAGAATCACTATCAGCAGCAGGAGTTCAGTGGCATTCAAGGCCTAGCCACACCCGTCGTTGTCAGGGATCTATTCAATATTACTGTCTGAATTCAGTGAGTTAGAAACCGGTAAAACTCAGAAAAATGCAGACACCAGCTGACCGGGATGAAGGTATATTTCTCTTAAAAATATTCGTTATTTTTTTAGTCACAGGTGTCCCAACACCACAAACCAAACCTCGTTCGAATGTGTTTTTGACCCTTTAAGGAGATCCCATGCATGAGAAACCGCACGATGAACGCAAGATGTGTGAACTCCATTCCGCCGGATTAATGGAGGAGGTTGACCAGCGTTGTACCAATCCAGAGTTTGTCTGCGGCAAATGCCGACGCAAGGCCAATCGAGCTGAATATCTGCACAATCCCTTGCAACTTAAGAAATCGACGGGGATAATTTTTGGGGCTGAAATCGGGAACTACGGAGCGTGAGCAAGCGATGGATAAAATCAGAAACTTCTTTATTGAACAAGATCAGTTTGCCCGCTACGTCGGCATAGAACTGCTTGAGGTTGAACCCGGCAGGGCGAAGGCGAAGCTCGAGATCAAGCCTATCCATCTGAACGGCGCCAAAACTGTCCATGGCGGCACCATCTTCACTCTGGCTGACTTCGTTTTTGCCGTAGCAGTCAATTCTCACGGCACCCTCGCCTTAGGGATCAACACCAGCACCAGCTTCATAAACCCTGCATCCGGCGGCACCCTCTTTGCCGCAGCCAAAGAAATTTCGCTCAACAGCAAACTAGGCAGCTATCAGGTCCGTGTCACCGATCAGGATGACAGGCTGATCGCCATGTTCCAGGGAACCGCCTATCGCAAGGAAGAACGGCTTATCAGCTGAATTATAGCTATTCTCTAGTTCATCGCCCATTTTTGACCTTGGTTGTCAGAAATAGGTCAGAAATTCGATCTAGAGTACCGCAATAATTTAATGGAACCTGATTAGCACTGATCTTCCGCTGCCACCTTCTCCCTCGGGGAAAAGGTGGCCGAAGGCCGGCTGAGGTCAGCCTAAAAACATCTTCCCTCCATCTCTCCTCAATCCTCACAGCCAACAAAAACGGCCCTCCGGCTCGAGTCCTTCACCCCGGATTAAACGTCCGATAGACGCCCTGCCATTCTCCTTTTTTTGATATCATTTGAAATACGAGTGTGCCAATAAACACAGACATGACAATGATCACAACTTGGTGGTAGGACTTTTCCCTATGATATGGCTTAAAGCAACATGCTGGCTCGACTTCCACATGGAATCTCGCACGCCATTGATTCTGATGCTGCGCAATGGCCTACTTGTATGACTGCGGCAGGGCTACAAACAGAAATTCCGCCAGGAGGGCTGATCCTGCTCCAGATCAATCAACTCCGTCCGGTTGTCGAAAGCATAGTCTGACACGCGGCCGGATATCTCCTGTTGCAGGCTGGTGAGACAGCCGGCGATCAGCTCTTGGCTGAAGCCCCGAGCAGCGAGCCTCAGAACCATCTCCATCACCATAACCCGACTGATCAGCTGCCCCATGACGACTAGCTTACGCTGCGTCATGGCCGGATTCAGTTCAAAATCGAGCAGCTTCCTGAAATAACCGCTGGCATTGGTTGTCAGTTCGAAGCTGCGGAGATAACAAAAAAGATTCTTCTCCTTGGCGACCTTCATCTGTTTGAGCAGGGATTCGGTGATCTGTGCATAGAGGATATCGTTTGCGCCCTCAAAGATCTGGAATGGACGGCTGTCGACCACAGCGCGTCCGGCAAAATGATCGAGCCGGTAGCCGATGGCGCCGACCAGCTGCAACAGCGACTGAGCCGACTCCTGCATCAGATCGGTGATGCAGGTCTTAACCGCATTGGCTTCCAAGCCCCGGGCCGCCAGATTATGCTCAATCCCGGCGCGCTCACTGGTGTTGACACACATCGCCGAGCAGACGGTGAAAGCGGACTGGATTTGCGCCAGGCGGGCCTGCACCATGTCGTAACTGAGCAGGTTCTTGCCGCCGACCAGCCGCTCACGGCAATGCCGGGTCGCTTCATCCAGAATCCGCCTGATAAAGCCCATCGCCATCGCCGGAAACTGCATACGGCTGCGATGCAGCAGATCGAGCATCATCTTGATCCCGGTGCTCTCGGGCACCAGGCGATGGCTTGCGGGGATCGAGACATCGATCCGGTTGCGGCCGTAAGGGATCATGTAGAGGCCGAGGTTGTTGAACTTCTCCTCAACGACAATGTTCTGCCCGGGCGCGTTGGCATCACAGATAAAGAAATCGATATCGCGGCTGAGCCCTTTGGCCGAACTTAAGTGGCGCGCCGTGAGCAGCCAGTAATCGGCCCAGCCGGTCAGTCCCGCCCAGTGTTTGGTCCCCTGCAGATGGCAGCGCCCACCCTCTTTGGTCCAGGCCGTCTGCATATGCAGCGCATCGCTGCCGTAATCGGGCTCGGTGATCATCAGCCCGCCCATCTTACGGTGGTTGACGAAATCGGCAAGGACCGATCTCCGCGCTTCAGTCTGCGCATATTTAGTCACCGGCTGAATGAAGAGCGCCCAGTTAATGCCGAACATCAGCGACAAAGCCAAAGATTCATAAGAAGCCGCCTCAAGGATGGCGATCCCCTCCTCCGGCTTCCCACCGCGTCCGCCGTATTCTGTCGGGATAAAGGTCGCAAGCGGATTGCAGGCCATCAAGTCCCGCAGTACATAGGGCAGCAGACCACGCAGTACACTGAGTTGATCGATATCTTCCCGCGTATGAAAAACATGCCTCAAACTCTCTTTGAAGGTCCGCAAAAAAACAGGGAAAGGGGTCGAGCTATCCATGTCTTCGGCTCGAACCTGGGCGTTTTGTGCCTCAGTTGATTTCATGTATAAGATCCCGGACAAGAGAAAGGAACGACAAGTAAACCGAGATCTATTGTATCGTTGTTTGAACAATTCGGGGAAGCCCCACCTTGAAAGGTCTGCATATGCCGCACATCACTGACCCATTTCTTGTTCGATAGCTATCAATCAACCAGGTTAATATATCGGCGAAAACTCCGGTCCCACCTCAACAAATTTAATTGATTATACGTGCGCGGGAAAAACCGAAGGACTTGATAAACTACCGGACTTGCAGATATTTCATGAAGTTGCCTAACAGGGGACTCGTTTGGTCAGGCCCCGAAAAGTGATCTCTCTATCACGGCAAAGAACGTCTGATACTTGATCTCATGCTGAAATGTCCAAACTATCATTGATGTTTCGCCATGATCTTGGCAGAATGGCTGCGATTAAATTCTGAGCACAAACAATACCGCTAACCAGTACAGCATATATTGACAAAGGAATTATGCCATGTCTTACGGAAAAAAAGAGGGTGTACTCTATTTCGGCATCCCCTCGGGAAGTCTCAACGAGCAGGTCATGCGCCTGCTGGAAAAATCAGGGCGTCCGCTTAAAAAAGGGCGTCAGTATGAGCTGACCACATCCTATTATCAGGATGTCGTCTTTCGCATTCTCGATCGCAAGGAGATGCCGCAGAAGGTGCGGGACGGAATTGTCGATTGCGGCATCACCGGCAAGGATTACGTCTACGAAGCCGGCATGGAACAGGACGTCGAGGTGATCGGCGATTTTATCTTTTCCAAATACACCAATCAGCCTTCGCGACTGGTCCTGGCAACCCGCGCCGACCTCGGCATCCTGACTGCAGCCGACTGCAAGGGCAAGATCATCGCCACCGAACTGCCGAACCTGACCCGGCGACGCATGGCCGAACTCCACGGCGTCGAGGATATCCAGATCTATCGCAGTGAGGGGAAGACCGAGGCGAAAGTCAACATGGGCGAATGTGACGCCTTTACCGACATCACCGAAACCGGCGCCACCCTCAAAGCCAACGGCAACATCATTATCTCCGAGCTGTTCACCTCCAACCCGCAACTGATTGCCAACCCCGATGCGGTTAAGGACGCCGCCAAACTGGAAAAGATGGAGGACATTCGGATCTGCATCGATGCGGTATTACAGGCCGAGCGCGAGCCGGTTTACATGGTTTTCATGGATGTGCCGACCGGAGTCCTCGAGCAGGTCGAGCAGATGCTGCCCTCGGTGATCTCTCCCACGGTCAGCCCGGTGGTCGATGAGGCCTGGCGCTCGGTGTCGGTTGTCATCCGCGAATCCGAACTCAACATCCTGGCCCCTAAACTGCTCCGCCTCGGGGTAGACGGCATCGTGCCGATTCCGGCACCGAAGTTTTTCACCCAGGATATGGTCAAGGCGAGAAAATTCTGATTCTTAAGGAGAGATTGTTATGGATAAGAAACAACTGGAAGAAAGTTTCGAGATCAACATCGAATTTGAAAAGCGCGGCGGCCTGATCCCCGCCGTCGTGCAGGACGTTAAGGACGGCCGCGTCCTGATGCTGGCCTATGTCAACGCCGAGGCCTTTGCCACGACCCTGGAAAAAGGGATGGCGACCTTCTGGTCGACCTCGCGCAACGAGCTGTGGACCAAGGGCGAAACCTCAGGGGACTTCCTCAAGATTATCGACATCTTCACCGACTGCGACCAGGATGCCCTGATCTACCGCGTCGAGCCCCAGGGCGGCGGCTCTTGCCACACTAAAAACCCCGCAACCGGCAAAACCCGCGAAACCTGCTTCTATCGCAAACTGGATCTGGCCAATAAGACCTTGGTACCGGCCGACTGATTGCTGCCCCGGATAATAAAAATGATGGCCGCCCGCAACCTGGGGCGGCCTTATAAATGCAGAGGGGATTGAAGAAGCTCTGTCCGTTGATATTCATAAGCGGGAAGATGGCTGGTCGCAAAGTGTTACAGTAGGCAGTGCCGAATTTACCCTGCGGGCACAGACCGCTCTTGGGCTGCGAAGCCACAAACGGGATGTTGCCGAAAGCGAAGATATGTACCTGTTGCGCGAGACCGAAGAAAACTATGGCCCTGCTTTTGGGGCCAGAAATCGGCCCATAGCACCCAAAACCATGCATTTGTGGGATGTTTTGTCATGGAATACAGTGACTTAACTTGGTCCGACCCCAATCTGACCCAAGAAACGATACGGAAGCTATTACCTCAATAGTAAATGATCAGGGTGTCCCTTTAATATCTGGTTTTGACTTCGGAGTTAATGAGGGAGACTACTGGGTCTATGATTGGCAATATGAAGAAAGAAGTACAACATCTTTTTCTTCAGGAGGGTATACTACTACGCCATCCACTACCACCACCACCACAAAAAGTGGCACAATAACAATATCGCTTGGTCAAGAGCGTACTATTTTAGGGATAATTTTCAACGAATTGTTAGTTGAATATGAGGGCGAGGCAAGTCAATCAAGCTACAAGCCTATTTGGAAATATATTTCTGTATTCAACAACAAAATATATGGATATCTGGAAAATGAAGGTGATTCGAGGAACGGAGTTTATACAATATTCGATGCTCATGATGGCGAGTGGACTGGTGGTCTTTTTTGGGGAGGCACCTTTAATGGCAGCGCAGTGTTAGATGAGGAAGTGCCTAATCTTTCTGCCTCACTTTATAACGAAGATCTTTATGAAGTTCAATATCCATACAGTAGCTTAGCTATAAGGTTGGGAGTCTATTCCAATCCGAAGATGAGTCTGAAGGGTGGGTCTGAATCAACCGGCAAGTAAACGTTCATCGATAAATTCAAAGAGTTGGTGTCTAGCCTCTTGCAGTTGCTTAGCTGCTTCATTGTCGCTGATTGCATAGGCAATGTCATCCAGAGATTGGAAAGTCAGTCCTGGTTTAAGAA
>JBDNGT010000448.1:0-1827 GCA_041689145.1 Geopsychrobacter sp.
GTCGCCATTCTCGATGAAGCCTTTGCGGGGATCGATGCGGCGGTCGCCAATACCGAGAAGAACCTCGCCAATGCCCGTGAGCTGTTTGAAAGCTATCTGAATGCCGTTTTCACCCAGAAGGGTGATGGGTGGGTGGAGAAGAAACTGGGAAGTATTTGTGGCTTTGTTCGTGGTCCCTTTGGTGGCAGCTTAAAGAAGTCAATCTTTGTTCCTGACGGTTATGCAGTATATGAGCAAAGAAACGCTATCTATGATCAGTTTGATGATATTCGGTACTTCATCGATGAACCTAAGTTTAATGAGATGGTGAGATTTGAACTGTTTCCGAATGATTTGATAATGAGTTGTTCTGGGACCATGGGCCGAGTCGCAATTGTACCAGAAGCCATCAAGCAGGGAATTATCAATCAAGCTCTTCTAAAGCTAACCCCCTCAACTGATGTCTTGAGTGGTTTTTTGAAATATTGGATGGATAGTGAAGCGTTTCAGGATGCCCTCAGAATGCACTCTGGTGGGGCCGCAATCCAGAATGTGGCTTCAGTAAAGGTGCTTAAAGAGATCGAAATACCTCTCCCTTCAATCGAAATTCAGGAGCGGGTAATTGCGCAGGTAGATGCAACACTGGAACAGTCTAGAAATTTACAAAACATCTACCAGCAAAAACTCCAAGCTCTCGCCGAACTCAAGCAATCCATCCTGCAAAAAGCCTTCGCAGGCGAACTCACCGCTCTGCCCGAAAAAACACTTGAAGAGGCCATCGCATGAATGAAGCCGAAACCCGCGCCGAATTGACCGCCCCCGCCTTGAAAGCTGCTCAATGGGGTGTTTTGATGACAGTCGTATCCGTCGTGAAGAAATCATCACGCTGGGAAGACTACAGGGTGCGGGTAAATGGTCGAGTAAGGATATTGATTGCGAAGCCGATGAGAACCGCAAGATTATATCATGGAACCCTATTTTATGGCTGATTTAAGAGTGACGCGCAAAGTACCAACAGGGCAACCAGGCACGAAGAAAGAGCAACGCATATACCGCGACAAGCTGTTGAATGTTCGTTACCTGGCAGGAAGGTGAAGGCCGGTATGTTAAGACGGCTGAGATCGTTGTTTATGATCGGCACGAATGATTAACTATCATAGGACTCAATATGGCGGGTTATTCTGCCAGAAAGAGTAAGGCGAGCATTGCTAAAGTAGCAATGGCGCGGAGTCTAAAATAGACACAAATGGACAGGTATCAGGAGTTTTTCGGCATACTATAAAAAGGCACACCCTAAGAAGTCCCCTATTGGCGGTTTACATTGTGCAGGCAAAGCAGAGCGATAAAGTATCAATAGTTATTCAGTCCCTAAAGGCAGCTTTAAAGATACGCCAGAATTGGCGCATGTATAGAAGATATTGAGAAGCAGCGGGCGAAGAAAAGGCTAGTATCAAGTGGCAAAGATTATGGAAAGGGTATGGCAACATTGCCACACCCTATCAAAGATAAAGGAACGACAAGAGACAAAGTTGCAGAAGCCATAGGCATGAAGGCAAAAACCTATGAGTCTGGGAAGAAGGTATTTGAGGCAGCGAACGAAGGAAACGAGAAGGCGCAGGAATTAATGTTACCGTCTTTTTCTCATTCTATTACGTGCGCGTATACGACAACGTCGACACAGGTTGAATTTGTTGGTTCGGATCTCGACGCTATTAATTTTATGATGCGGACAAATAAGCGCCGGAACCTCACGTCTAGCCAGTGGGCAGCCGTGGCTGTTGAAGCTGAAGAGTTTGTTGCAGATATTGCGGCGGTGGTTGAGGAGGAGAGGCGTAAGAAACAGGCAGA
>JBDNGT010000449.1:0-14881 GCA_041689145.1 Geopsychrobacter sp.
AGGGGGCTTTTACTGTAATAGTCGACGCCGTCAGAAATGAATATTTGACTCGCTTTTAAATCCGTTTCGCAGCAAACTCAAAAAAAGATGGTTTCTGGCCGTGCCTGTTCGATTCCGGCCTTCGTGGCTAAATTAATTAACCCTTCCTCTAGAAGAGGTTGTTTGCTACAAAAACCGCTACAAAGACAGAGGAGAAAATCGATGTTCAAAAAACACCTCATGGAACGCGCCGGAGTATTTTACTTCAGGCGCGTTCTGCCTTCTGACGTCCTCCCCTTCTTCCCCACGAAAGAGATCCAGCAGAAGTGCGGGGCAAACAGATTCATTACGATTGCTCATCACAAAGGAGAAAGGCATCAAAACGCTTTCGTATGCCGCCGCAAAGAAGAAGCTGGGTGTGACGGGCGATTAACAGTAGGACCAAAAAAATCCGAGATCTTTCCTTCGATTGATATCGAAATCAAGTTAGGGCTGATCTTGCAAGAACAAATGCATCATTTTGCGATTGAGTATTCCCGCCAGGGTCAGGGACTTTATGCTCAGGGATGATGGTCAGCAATGGTTGGATATCCTTAAAACATGTCAGCTGTGATTTATCAAACAACTCTTTAATCTCAGACGGGAAACCGGTTGCATCTTCCCAGCAATGAGCTAAAGCCTTTGCCGAGTGTCCAGTTTTCCAATGCTTAATCGGATCGGCGAGCAGAGCCTGCCAATCCTACACCCCTTTTGTGCTTACATAGACTCAGACATCGTCCCTCCTCCATTATTCATTTGGTGATTATCAACGCCCAAAATATGTTTTCACGCATTTTTATGCATCGTTGTTTTTTGTCAATTGTGAAGGGCAAACCCTTTAGGTTGCACCAAGCAATGCAGGACGACACAGGAATGAAATCTTTACCTTGCTGTCCTTCTAGAGTAGATTGATGTTGTTTATTTAGTGTATTCAATAGGGGTGGAAATGATTCGATGGCACGCAGGACAACTCTGAACAAACCACAAACCGCTGTTGTTGGCATAAGTTGACCAGCGGTTCCTTCTATGAATATAGGAGCACCGAGAAAAGTAGGCGTTTAGGTCTGATTCAGAAGCCAATCACATTCAGTTTCTATAAAGGGGGTTAAGGATGGGAAACTGTACCACAGACTTTATTAACGATCTTCTTCTACATGGCGGCAAAATCAGGGATATCCATGACAAGATTAATAACAGACAGGATAAACAGGAAAGTCGTGGATACAGAAGCCCAGGATATTTTTTCAATAAAAAACATGAAATTCAGCAAAGAACCTTATTCGGCCATATAGCTCATCTTATTATTGACGAATTATGTGAGATTGAATTCGGGGGGATGAAGATTGATGAATCTGTTCTCAATAGATTACGGGATGATGAGTGTCTGGAACTGCAGCACGATAATTATCGAAAGATTCTATTAGAAAAATATGAGGATAATGAATTCATCAGGTTTGTAATGTTCAAGGGGGAAATCCGGTAAATTGGAAAAATGGATACTATTTTTCGTATACTGCGCAATCATTTCAAATTTGTGATTCAGCCGTAATGGCACTAAACAAGTTGATTAATTTGAGTTGTTCAACTCGATTTACGGATGTCATTCCGATATTTGGATTACCTACAACAATGGCTAAAGACTGCGCTCTGGAAATCGCAACATTGATTCGGTGCCTATCAAAGAGAAAATCCAACCCCCTAGGAGATTCGCTGGCATCACTGGTGCACATACTCAAGAATACAATAGGAGCTTCCTGTCCCTGGAACTTGTCGACACTGCCAACCTTTGCCTGCTCCCCCAGAGCAATGCGTAGTTTGCTGACCTGGTGATTGTAGGGAGCAACAAACAACATGTCATTCCAGTCAATCGGTCGAACTGGCATGTCGTCTTTGCCCGTGTGGAATTCTCGTCCCAGTAAGTCATGGGCCAATTTTTTAATTTCTGCTACTTCCTCGTCCGATGCCTGGGTATTTCCCTCATGGTCGACTGGGATAAACGCAATCCCGGAGTCCAATTTCAGAGGGCCAGAATAGTCAGCAGGAACCCCCACAACTCGCTTATCATTCTCTGGATGGGGTTGTAATTTTCCTTCGTAAATATGCTCGCTGATAAACTTGTTCACCGCTGAGTGCATTCGATAGGTTGTTCCAAGAAAAACGCCCATGTCTTCGGGGATCGTAGGAGTTTCGTGCAACAGGTAATCAAGGACCGAAAGTCCACTGTCGGCAGGATGCGTGCCTTGCGAAGGCTGCCCCAACTGCATTTGATCTCCCATCAAAACAAGGTTGCAAGTAGAACCGCTCATTGCAATTAAATTTGCGACAGCGACTTGTCCGGCTTCATCAACAAACAGATAATCTAATTGGCCAACCATGTCCTCACGTGCAAATCCCCATGCTGTTGTGCCTAGGACACAGCTTGGTTGGACATAATTTACGAGATCACTGTTTTTCAAAATAGCGACGTCATAATCCGCCAACTCTGGTTCATTGTCTTTTGTACAGCCGAATGTTCCTGAAATGTTTTTCTCTTTGCAATATTTGGCCGTGCTTAGCAATAAGTTGTTTATGGCTTTATGGCTGTTGCTTGTTATTCCCACGCGAGCACCATCTTTAAGTAATTCTGCAATGACGTGCTTTCCGGTGTAGGATTTCCCTGAGCCCGGTGGTCCCTGAATGGTCAGATAGCTGTTATCGAGATTGCTGACCACATCAATCACCTGCTGAAGACGATTTTCAGGTTCATGGCTTGTGATAATGGGGCCGCTACTTCTCCCCTTAACTCTTGGCTTGGCACGAGTCAAAAAATCAAAGATGGCAGATTTTTCAACTAATGCTCCCTTTTCAAAATCGCTAACAATTCGATCTATGGCCTGCGGAATTGGATTTGGGTTCACATATTCATCAGGAATAAGTGAAATAACCGAAGGTGGTTCATGTTTTGATTGAACAACTATAAGCCCGTCATCAAGGGCGCTTTCTTCGCGAACAAAAGTCACTTTTGCAGGTTTGCCATCATCTGTTTCAACGCCTAATAAATAAAATTGATTCTGCGCACCTTTGAATTCCTGGGTAGGGTCAAATCGATATTCATAGGCGAGATTGCGCGCACGGGGTGTAGGCTTAAGCCCCTCCCTTTCGGTGCGTTCACAAATGGCGAGGCAATCTAAATCATCCATAAGCTCCATCGGACTTAACCCTAAGCGATCAAACAGGCGCCAGAATACAGGCTTGGCCTCTCGTCGATGAAACTCTAGTGTCCAGGCGAGATTTTCCGTTAATTGTGCTTTTACAGGATTAATCTCTTGTTCAGTCAACGCTTGGGCTAATAGCCTATCTCTTAGTTGAGTACGTTCGGTTATTTCTTCCTTAACGTCTGGTTCTGTAACATCTGATTTACCCAAAAACGATATTTCATATGTTTTTTGTTGTTTTCGTAACCAGTCGACAAGCTCTTGAGTCGAGTCGCAATCGTCGATATTGTACTCACGTATTTCGTTAAGAATTTTCGATGTTTGCCAGGTATCGCCTTCCTCTCCCAAGTGATTCCGTTCGCGCCAATTTTCATAGACCACAATGGAATCGCCGCCACTAACGACCTCGGTTTGACGTTTTTCTCTGTACAGATGTTCTACATTTTTGATGGAATATCTGGGCTCTCCAAGGATCAAGCTGCCTTTGACAACTTTGTAGAGATCAACAAAAACCTCGTTACGCAGCAGTTGGTCAACTTCGTATTCACAGACGCCGTAGCGACCCATTAACTTTCTACAAGCGGTGATTTCGTAGCTGGCATAATGGTAAATATGCATTGAAGGGTCTTGCTGCCACCGCTGATAAGCCCATTGAATAAAGGCTGTAAATGCCGACTTTTCTTGCTCACAGTTATGACCCCAGAAGTCGATAAAATCCCGCTCACCCTTCTCATTGAAATAGGTGCAACCCCATAAATATTCCAGCCCTCCCTCATCGAGTGGGTAACCTTCAATATCAAAAAACACATCAAGCGGTGAGTATGGTGGCAACAAGGATAACCCCGACTTCTCATCAGGTTGGGGAATAATAATCTCGAACTTCGGGATATCACATCCGATACTGGCTTTTTGGATAGAGGCCTGTGATTTTAGCTTCTTCAGGACGGCGGGATTAATGCCAGAGACATGCTCAAGCGCGGTATCTGCCAACTGTTGCATCGTCGAAATACCGGCCTGATTCAGTTTTTTAATCTGCCCCCTGGTGATAGTTGCCACCTGAAAGAGATGATCTTTGTCTAAAAGCAATTGTTCGGCAAAGCCGCTCCAATCACCCCAACTTCTTGAGTCGAAAGGATCTGGCCTATGGCCTGGGTCAAAACTGTTTTGATCATGGAGGAAAGATGATTTTAGGGTCTGATAGTAATAATAATAATCACTGGTCCGAAGGCGTTCTTTTTGTCCATTACCTAAAGCAACAGTGAAAAATTCTGGTTTACAACCTTGTATTGATTGAAGCATTTCAATGTAGCAGCAGAGCTGAACAATAAACGTCGGCTTAAGCTTATTGGCAAGTTTCGTATCCCAAACTTCGTAGTGATAATCCCCCAACCGGCTCGATGGAGAACCTTTAGAGTTTTGTACTTTAACAAGAAAATCGGCATATCCGCCAAAGGGGTCAAGCTCTAAGCGGGCTTGGACAATGACATCTACACCATTATTCATGGCCTCTACTGTATTGACATACTTATCTTCTTGAGATTCGCCATTAATTTTTACCAGGAGAACCCCTTGTTTTATAAAGTCCTCTTCCAGCTCATTCTCATGCGCATACCCTTTCTGAATAAGAGCGCTCAGCAGTGCATCGGTTGGATCTTTCTCTGGGGTCAATTCAGGGGACTCAAGTAAAAAACGCTCCATCCATGAAGCGAAAGGACTTTCCATGTAGCGTGTCAAATCGGTTGGAGAGAAGTAGAATTTTCCATTTTTTTTATACAAAGTCAGCCCCCCTTTGGCATCTTTTATTCAATGTCCCCACTAACGGCACATTGACAATTTCTCGTCCTCTTCGAACCAACCATCCTATTTTCATATATCAAGTTTGGTTCAATCTGGCTTGCCGATACCTATTGGATCACGGCATAGCTACTATGCATCAATATTGTGGATGCGCCTTTTTTTTCACCAACTACTCCACCCCCAACGCCTTAAACACTGCATCCACCGGATCGGAGTAAAAACTCGTCTGGAACTTTGCAAACAGTTCCCCGGGTACCGATGGGATATCCCTCACGCTACTCATCGGGATCAGAATTCGCTTGGCGCCAGAATCAAAAGCTACCTGAAGAGTTTCGGCGAAGTTCTCAACTGGAACAATACTCCCACCCAAACTCATATCACCGAGAACCACCATCTGCCCCTGTAGTGACTTGCCGAGAATACCCGAACAGAAAGCAACAAAACTGACCAGAGTGGTTGCTGAAGCGGGGCCAGTATTATGCAGTTCGACCGTATGCAGATGGTAATCGTGGTCTTGCGCCTTGGCGCCTGCACTGACACGGTTCACGTTGGCCTTATAATAGTCGAAACCGACCTTAATCGGCTCTTTGGCTTTTTGGTTTGTACCGATACCTGAGAGGGACAGCTTGCCATTCCCGCCGCTAACCTGTAGCTCAAAACGATAGAGACCAAGCATGCCATTTGACCCGACACCGATCGTATGCAAGGTTCCGGGGTTAGCCGGGCCTTCAGGAATCAAGCCTCCACCGCCCTGCTCTGGGACACCGACGAAGTGCTCTTCAAATGTTTCATTGTCAATGTAGCTGAAGTGAACATCGTAAAACTCCATACCACCGATCTTCTTGAGCTGTTCCTTGATCCTCCGCCGAACTTCGAGCGCATATTCAAGGCATTGACGGACGGCTTCTTTGTCGTATTCGCCATGTGGATAGAGCAGTTTCAGCAGACCTGACACAGTGCGTTTGACGGCAATAGTGTCACGTTGATTGAGGTTATTCCCTAGCTTGAAGAACTTGTCGATTGCATCGGCAAAGGTGTATTTGCGCATCTCCCGCAAAAATTCTGCGAGATAGTCGACGATCAGCCCATATTGGTTGGTGAAATACTCGGGCCGCATTTTGGGGATTTCCCAGCCTGGGATATAGCAATGGAAGCGATCGAAAAAAGCCGAATCGATCATCGGCTCAGGGAACGGGGAAAGCAGATGGCTGGTCTTCACCAAGGTGTCGACTGGTTGGTTGATATTACCGATAAAGACCATCGAGGCCTCTGCACTGATAGAATCCCTGCCCCGCGAAAAGGAGCCAGACGCCATGTAGTCCTTCATGATCTGGATGCCGTCTTTATCCTTGAAGGAAATCCCCGCTACTTCGTCAAACGCAACGATATCCCACACCCCGACCAGACCGACCTGGCGGCGACCCATGTTGTAGAAAAGGTTAGCAACGGTGGTCTGCCCTCCGGAAACCAGAATACTATTCGGGCTGACCTCTTTATAGATATGGCTTTTTCCTGTACCGCGCGGACCAAGTTCACAGAGATTGAAGTTGTTTTCCACAAAGGGGATCATCCGGGCCAACAGATGCCATTTAACCCGCTCTTCAAGTTCAGTCGGCTCCATGCCGGTTGAACGCATCAAAACATCCAGCCACTGTTCTGCGGTAAATGCCCGACGTGCAGCAAACAATTCTTCCATGTCCATATTGGGAAGCTGGATCGGCTTCAGATCCTGAATCAGAAACGGCGAGCCTTTCTGTCCTTCCTCGTGAAAATAATTAATGGTGACGATGCACCAGATTCCGCCGACCAGCAGTTTCTCAAACTTTTTGATGGTCGAAGAGGAAATTTCAACCCCTTTCGTCCCCAAGTTGGAGAGCAGCGCCTCATAAACATCGCGTTTCTCGTTCAGCGTCACGGTCACTTTATCGATGACCTTGTAGCTACCCCGTTCACGAATCTTCGACTTAACCTTCTCCGCTTCGTCCGGTCGCACATAGTTTTCAGACAGAATGCGCTTGACCGTCTGCAACCCCTCTTCAATCACCTGATCATCGTCCGAAGCGCAGTACATCCCGAGCAGATATTCCAGGACATAAACCGGGACGTTGGCGCCCTCCTTACCATCTTGGTCAAATCCTTGCGTACAACCTTACCCCGAAATTCGGTATTCAACAGATCATTCAGACTGGTAATGCTTTCCATGAGAGCAGCTCCCTAAAAATCGTTCATAAAAGCGAGATCGATTACGATCGGATAACGTTCAACTTCAGCCTGAGTCTCTGCATCACGCAGCACCAGGTGATATTCCTTCTTCTTGTCATACTCGCCGGTCTCAACGACCAGCCGCGCCTCTTTGATCCTCTCATTCATATCTGATGAGGTACTATCAAAAGTCAGTTGCACGACATTACTGATATGTTTTTCGCCATCCATCAAGGAGACCATCAAGGGTCGCGGAAGAACCCGTTCCGAAACCGCTCCGGTCTGGATAAATTTAAAGATCTGTATACTGTTGACGACCTTTTGGACGCCACCGAGTTGCGTGACGTTGACCTTACGCACGATCGAAGCTTCGGCGGCTTTGCCTCGCAGCGACTTGACGACCATAACCGGAACCAGAATCTCCTGCGGCATGGCCCCGCCGTGGACGAACCGCGCTCCTCCGGCAAAATGAAAAAGGTTATTCCCCTTGGGCACCCAGAACTCCATCTCCCCTGCGGCGCTTGCGGTTGCCTGCATCTTTCCCGACCAGACCTTGTCGCATGTCCCCAGGTTTTCGCCGAGCAGATAGCGTTTCTTCTCTTTCAGGCTCCCCGCTGGCTTTTGATCGAGGCCGCTCTTCTCCGCCACACCGGGCCTGGTCTCCTGATACAAAAAGCCGTGGTCGGCCGTCACAATTACACGGCTGCCATTCAGATTATTGAGGATATGACTGATCAGCGCGCCCAACTCCTCGATGGTCGTCCGGACCGCCTGAAATGCTTTCTCTTCGGAACTGGCGGTATCACCGGTGGCATCGATTTCGTTGTGATAGACGTAAACGACCCGCGCGTCCTTTACAAACTCGCGACCCTGATCCCGTTTCATAGCCTGAAGATCGGGAGCCTTTACTGCAAGTCCGTCCACCGTCGCCATGATCTTTTTGCGCTGCTCTTGCGAAGCACAGGGCTGACCGTCGACCAAGATGTCGGCGCTACCGGTTTTAAAAGAGAGTTCTTGGTGGGGCAGCAAGGCCGCCATCCCTAGTGATGTAATACTCGGCAGGACACCAAGCTGGCATTTCAAATCGGCTTGAAACCTGTTCTGGCGATTGATGACATCGGTCAGCTCAGCGGCAGCCTCGTAGCGCAAGGCGTCACTGATGATGACATAGACCTTTCCCTGGGGATTTTCCTTTTGCAGCGGTTCAATGAAGGTAGGGTAAAAATCCTGTTGATTCGGGATTCCATCGATCCGCCAATGATCCAGAAGCGATGCCCCCTGGCTCGGCTGCATAAAGCTGCCCCAAGTCAGAGCGACCTGATCGATGAACCATCCGCTGTAGGCCTTTTCGATTGCAGCACGCAGTTCCTTGAGCAGATCTCCCCCTGACAGTTCAACACGATCAGCGGCTTCAATAAACCGACGGTAGTTTTGATCGATTCGGAACAGGTCATTACGGTAGGCGTCGATCATCTCCTTGGCCGATGAATAACTCAGACCATCGTCATACTGACGACGCTTGGCAAGGATTTCAAGCGCCGCTTCGAGGGCCGTATAGACCACGCCGTAATCGAGCAGGACGCCATCAACCGGCCGACGAACCCAGTGGCCATCACAGCGGGTCCTGAGCAGCTTGGCGAAGTCTTCCTGATTAACACTCCCGTCGACCAGCTCATCACGTAAGACCCGGCAGATGTGGGTTTCGATCACCTCAAAGGTCTGCGCATCAGCGAGAGTCGCAACAGACAGGTCTCGAATTGCATCCTTGATATTGAGTTCCTGCGCAACGGTCCGAGCCAGTTCATCATAGGTCGCACTGTATTGACTGTTCCCGCGCCAGGATGAAAAGAACACCGCCGCAGTTCCCACCTGCTTCGACTGGTCCAGCCGAAAATGGCCAAGAGATGTGGGAAGATCCTGACGCACGGCAATGGATAGATCAGTCACCATCAGGCGGATCAAAAGATCGGAGAGAGTCGCCTGATCATGACGATATCCGAAGGTTCGTGACATCAGATCCCAAAACGCCGCAGTTAAATCCAGTTTGCCAATCTCTTCCCAAATCTTGGGAACCGCTTTAAGCGAACAGGCCCCATCTTCACATATACCTTCATACAGACGCATCAACACATTGAACACATGCGGTTGCTCGGCGCGGGTCAGCACGGCCAGCATCTTCAGATCAAGATCCCGGTCAGTGTCTTCGGGCTGAACCCACTTCTTCAACCGTTCAAGCCGATCCTGGCTGCGACAGAAAGTCAGGCGCTGAGCGATGTGACTTCGCAACGAGACCAGTTTTAGACCCAGCTCATTCAGAACCACGGAGGCACGGTCCGCATAGAAGACATAATTGTAGAGTTTAATATCCAGCAGCCAGTCGTCTTCCTGATCCGGTTCAGCGAAAGGCGCATATATTAGGTACTGGCCTGAAGGGTTTTCCAGTTCCAGTTTGACCTTCAGCGCTAATGATCCGATCTCGTCCAGACGAAGAATCGTCACTCCGTCGAGATCAATGGTCGTTAAAGCACCTTCGAACTCGCAGTCAGCGTCGTACCAAAACACCAGACGATGGTTTTCGATCTTGAAACAACGGCGCAGAGATGTGGTCAGTTGTGATGTTTCCATAATTGCATTCAATCCCGGGTTACCCCTTGTCACGTCCTTGCCAGGGGTCACCCGGCAGGTTGGCGATTAATGTTTCCATCACAAAGTCGAAGGCTTTATCAAAATTCCAATCAATATCAGCCCTCAACAACGGACGAATATCACCGGTGAATTGTGGATTCATCCGTTTCTCAAGTAAATTTTTCTCGAAAAGTGCCCGAGTGATTTGATGTCCGCCATGCTTCAGATACTGGTGGAAAGCCTCTATGATGCGCTCAACACTCGGGGTGTTCGCGTTTGCTTCAAAGGCATACCAAAGGTCGAACAGATCGCGGCCTTTATTACGCTGATACAACGCGCGCAGCTTGGTTCCCAATAGTTCCTCAAGATCGTAAGTTAAAACTTCGGAGGTCCCAGAAAACCAGCGGGAATTGACAGCAAAATCTTGCTTGCGAAAACCGTATACTGAAAAGTGCTCGCGAGAATTGATCTCAACCTTTAAACATAACGGCACACTATCTTCCGACTCAAACCGATAGCGAAAAGTCACTCGCCCCTGGGTTTGTTTCCAGGTCGGTGTTCCAAGCCAGGGATCAAGGACCTCACGCAGGGCACCCATGATGGGACCACTGGGGCCAGCTTTAACCTGAACCAGGTCGATGTCTTCCGAATAGCGTGCAGCAGGCATATGGAGCTTGAACAAGGCCGTGCCACCCCGAAAGGCAAGATTTTCTTTCAGCAGTGGATGGCTGAAGATGTCCACCAGGGCACGACAAATGACCAGATCCTGTTCGACCATGCCGGGGTCCGGCCAGGGCGCATGTTGCTGCCATTCAGTAATATATGCTTTGGAAATCAAATTTCAGGCTCCACTTCGGTATTTACAAAAACTTTCCAGGGATTATCAGTTCGTGCGCCTTTTATCTTTGCTGACGGCAACAACGGGGTTCTCACCGGTTTCCGATCTTTGACATATTTGGCCAACCCCTCACTCACGCCCCCGGCATCAACCAAATTCAGCAAATATCCCAATCGTTGTGACCAGGAGATCGGTGAGTTTTTGGCAATTCCAACCAGCTTTTTCGAGTCCAACTTTTCGGCCAGTTCCGACAATATAGTCGCGACGTTATCTAATCCACCACACAGCTTTCCATAGCCCACCAGATCAAAGGCAGTTGCTTCCGAAGTCGACAACTTAATTACACCGGTCGAGGTATTGCGAGGCTGGGTTGGAATCTCATGCACATTTTTTCTAACCACAAAATCAACCTTCACCTTTCCGCAAAGGATCGATCTTCGAGGTTTATTCACCACAACCTGAAAGACCTGCGGCCGGTGGTGTGCAGCACCATGATAAACTGCCGCACTGAGCAGACCGGCGTAATACGGTTCACCCAAGTGAGACATTAGGTCGGGGATAAATTGCTCTGCGGGAAGGCAGCCCAATGAACGATACTCAGGGGGCACAATGACGTAAAACCCCCGCAGCGGCATGACAATATTGCCTTTTTTAAGCAACCGGCCAAGGGCCGCCCTGAGTGCGAGCGGGTCCGAATCGACTTTATTCTGCAAATCCGCAAAGCTAAAACATGATCGTCCGAGGGACGAGAATTGTGAGATTTCTTCTGCGAGCATAAATACTCCTGTATGGATTACTTGCAAAAAGTAACAGTTTTCGTTTGTTTGTGCAAATAATCCATACAGAACCAGTGTCGGTATTTTTCTAGGTTAAAGAAATGAGGGTCCGGAAGTTATTTTTAATTCCCCCGCCGCCTCTAGACAGGAGGCAGTCCGAGCACGTTGCAAAGAGACCTCTGTTGCGTTTAAGGCTTTTTCTTTAGGCATCCGTGATCGCAGATAAATACCATCCACAAATGAAACAATCAGTGATAAAATTTCAGCTCTGCCCTCCCCTGGCCCCACTGCGACTTTTCCCCGCCCTGCAAAGCGACAGGGTGCCATGCTCCGGGTTGTCAAGTTGCGGCCAATCATCGGCACAAACTACGTTTCACCTGAAGTCCCCGCAGGCAACATCTTCCGATTATGGTTAATAACAAACCCATCCGGCACCGGCTTAAATGGACCATTCGCAGAACGATGGCTCGACTGAAAACGACGCAACGCCTGAACATCAATTTTGCCAGTCACACAGTAATCAGTAATACCACCCTTGACGCGGAGAACATCACGCCGCCAACTTTCTTTAAACGGTGCCCGGATACGGCTGTCTCCATACTGGCGATCATTGCACTGAATGATGTAGGCATGAATATCCAACGCGGCTGACTCTACCAGGGCAGTGAAGGTTTGTGTGTCCTGATTCCACTCAGGGACAAACAGGGCATCGATATTACCACGCAGTGCCGCCCGATAACCGATATTGGACAACTCGCTGCAAACCAGCAGAGCAAAACGGAAATCACCATGCTGCACAATCGGTGGGGTCTTCCAGGTTTTATCGGGCTTCATCTCCACACCTGCGAGACGCTGCAACTCGCGTTCTTCGTGCAGTGCCGGACGTTGTTTATCTTGCCGGTAAATCATCATGGAAGGGAAGCCTAAGCCATCGTGCGTCAATGCCGCCCACACCTGATTCCGTACTCGCTTCTGCCGAGCATGCAGATACTCAACGCCGGAAATCAGGGAAATCCCACGCCCTTGTAGTTTGTGTGCAATGCGTATGAACCAGTGTGCAGGCAAAGACAGTTCGGGCAGTATGAGATATCTTGCCCCTTTAGGCTGTGAAATTACGCTGTTCACCAATTGAAGTATCCGCTCATAGCGGCCAAGATCCGGATCAGGCGAGCGCATGACCGACGCGACCCAACTATCGTGACGGGTTTTCCAGCAAGAAACCGCAATCGCGTATTTTGCTTGCGGATCACCATTGGGGACCTGCAAAACGCCTTTTTTATCAATACTCGGCATTTTGTCGTTTGATTTGAAACCACGCAGAGCCAAAACAACCTTCTGCATCGATTGGTGTGTGGTCTTGGAAAATGGATCTTTGGTCAGCAGAAACAGTTCAGACAACTGGAAAGGACGGGTGGCAAACAGCAGACCGAAGGGAAGATCGTTTTTAAACCTGAGCCAACGACTCAGCGTTGATATTCCATCCACGATCTCAGAACCCATTATCTGAGCCGCATCTTCAAGGCAGGTAACAGATTTTTTGTACGGGATTCCACGCTGGGAAACCATTTCCTTGGGCAGACCGATAAAACGGAAAGGCATATGGGCCAGATCATGGGAGAACAGCTTTTCATGACGCTTCTGAAGCTCTTTGATTGACAGAGTGTCAATCTCAAGGTCCGATTCGGTCATATGCGTTTGCCAGGCAATATTCCCTTCCTTCGACAAACGCGGGGGGAAAGCGGCAATAATGCTTTCAGACACCGTAGCAAGCAATTTTATTTTCCAGCGCTCAACCAGCTTTTCCGAGTCTAAGCTGGGATCGTCCGGACAGGACTTTATACCGGGGTTACAATCCTGGCGTACACTCTCACTGAGGCTATTTAATCTGTTGATGATTTTTCGCAGGTATTCGAAATCTTCACAGGCGGTAGCCAGCCTTATCACACGGGGTAAATAGATTGCCAGCTCAAAAAAGCTGGGCAAGACCAGCACATGTTGAATAAAAGCACTAAAAAAAGCGTGGCGATGAGCCCTCCATGCCTCCGGTCGCAGGTCCCGTTCATAAGCCTCGAAATCACGGAGCTTGATAGCAAAATCAGCACGGCGCATGGCCAACACATCTGTTTTCCGCAGATTGTCAACAACCTCACCATCACTTTGTGTTGCCGCAACCAGATCAGTTGCTATATGGGCGGGGGAATTAGGTAAGTTAGGCATCGCCCGCCATTCGCTGGCGCGCTTATGAATTTGCCGGGCAATCGCATCCACCAGGGTTTTTCCGCTCCCCCCCGAAAGGAGAAACACCTTCGTCTTTTCCGTGGAGAAGCAGATCTGACTATGGCATTTACTTTTCGTGAAATATTCAGGTTGAAATTGAATCTGCCTTGGCTCATCAGATTCGTTCCAACCAAGCATTCCATTGGAGCGAGAAAAAATCCAATCCCACACTTCAGTGGCAGAGTTAAACTTGACCCCGTTTTCCATGACCAACAGGATATCATCGACGTAGCGACCGTAATACAGAGGTGCAATTTGCTGTTCAATCAGGCGATCCAGTTCGTACAGGGCCATGTTGGCGACCAGAGCAGCCGCAGGCAGACCAACGGGCAAACCTTTTTTCAGGGGTGTTTTTTCTGCCCATGCTTGCAATGTTTTGATAAACAGACGATGAAGTTTGTCTTCTTTTGGAGATAGATCTAACGCAAAAAGTTGGTTAAAAGCGTCATCAAGCATGAACCCGGGATTTAGCTTGTGATAAAAAGAAGTTACATCGGCGGTGAGGGCCACAACCTTTTTTTCGTTTTCCAGCGCACCGCGCATGGCAGCAATCCCGTTATCGCGCCATTCCCGAAAAGGTTTCAAATAGGGCTTGAATGACCCCATAGATAGACGGTTGATCTCATTTTTATCCTGTGTCCGGCGCAAGCGGTTGCCATAGGCACTATCACTGAGATGGACATCGTATTTGTGCCCGACTTCAAGCATCCAGAGCGTAGACATTACATGAAAATCGATACTGCACTGGGCCATCAGGCGAAACTCTGCATTCCGCTTTCCGCATTGATCACACGTTTGAATCGACTCGCAGACATACCGCCACTTATCCTCAGGCGAGGAAAAGATGGGAGCTTCACCATTGCTTGCGGAAAAACATTTGCATTTCAAACAGTCAATTGACTTGGCAGCAGGAAACCAGTCACCGAGGAAGCCTGTATCGTTGATCCAGTCTTCATCATCACCGTTGATCCGGTCGAGCAAAGACTGTAAACGCTCCTGGAGCTGATCTTCATAATCAGCAATCGCAAATAGAGGGGCGTGCGATGAATAGTAAAGATCCACCTTGGCCTTGCGATAAGCCAAACTGAGGTCTTCAAGAGTGTAGGTCATAAAGAACTTTTTAAATGAGATGCTCATTCGCTACCTTCTTTCAG